>JAFMKS010000105.1 GCA_017852835.1 Paracoccaceae bacterium | reverse complement strand
TGGCGAGGTCAAAGATTGCTGTCGCGTATCGCGCGGCGATGCCGGAAGAGATCGAAGTTGGTTCGGACACGTCCACCCTTTCGATGTTTGTCCCAAATGTCGGTACACCAAAGTACACATTCAGGATAGTTTCAGTAATTTGCAGTATGCAAAATAGTAGTCCGCCGCGGATTTAGCAGAGCATTCCCAACCAAGCAACATTTAAAACGAAGTTTTTTTTAACGTCTTTTCGTTAGAAAAAAGGGGTTTAGCCAAAGTGCGACCATCTGCGCCTATAAAATTGACCGGTTTTGGCCACTAAATCCAAGATTTAGCCGAATCTTCAGGGGAAATTCGAGACTATCATCGTCTTGGGGAAATAACTGGTTTGGCCTGCTTCGCGCCCAATCCAGAAAGCACACCCAAGCGTTTATAGGCCGCGTTCATCACAGGTGTTCCTGTTTTGTGATTGGCGCGCTTACTGGCCTCAACCATAATCAACCCACCTGCAGCAAAGGGCAATCGCGGACCGAGGGTTTCAAAAAACGGCGCTGTTTTTTGCCAACTTCTGTTGTGCGATGGCAGTGCGAACAACGTTGTTGAATGTCGTTCAGGCGAAAAACCATTTACACGCAACTGCGTTTCCAACTGCCCCAATGAATAGGGTCGCCCAAACCCAAATGGCGTCGCATCGGTACGCGACCATATCCCTGCCCGATTTGGCACGATGAACAACACCCGCCCCCCAGGCCCAAGAACGCGGCGCGCTTCTTCCAACATATAGGCAGGATGTTCACAGTTTTCTAAGCCATGAAACAAAACCAGTCGATCAACATGCCCCGTTTCCAACGGCCACGAAAATTCGTCCGTGATAACGGAGACATTCGGCGCACCTGCTGGCCAGTGCATGACCCCCTGTGGCCCTGGCATTAACGCGATCACACGCCGTGATTTTGCCAGAAACGGACGCAGTATCGGAACAGCGAATCCAAAACCAACCACAGTTTGACCCGTTGTGTCAGGCCAGTGGCGCACAACCTCTTTACGTACAACACGCTGCACTGCCCGCCCGAGCGACTGACGGTAATAGAAATTTTTTAGGTCTTGAACATCAAGATGCATTGCACCTTCTCACGTCTTCCGCAAAGCTGGGTACATGATGCACATAAACATATGGAATGACCATGGCTTTTGAACTTATCACTGTTCCCTGCTTATCTGACAACTACGCATTCTTGATGCATAATGCAGATGACGGCACCACCTTATTGGTCGACGTCCCCGAAGCGGCCCCAATTTTGGATATCATCAGTGCCAAGGGTTGGGACATAACGCATGTGCTACTGACGCACCATCATCCGGACCACGTCCAAGGATTGCCTGATATTCTTGCCAACCATCACCCAATCGTGATTGGCGCGAAGGCGGACGCCCACCGCCTACCCGATTTGGATCAGCCCGTTTCAGACGGTGATCATATCGCAATCGGGTCCGCCGTCGGGGATGTATATGATGTGTCGGGACACACGATTGGTCACATTGCCGTGCATTTTGCTGAACAGGACATCGTGTTTACCGCTGACAGCCTAATGGCATTGGGCTGCGGCCGCCTATTTGAGGGCACCGCTGAGCAGATGTGGAGCAGCCTCAGCAAACTCCGCGCGTTACCAGACACAACAACCGTATACTCGGGCCACGAATACACTTTGGCCAACGCGCGTTTTGCCGTGACCGTCGATCCAGACAATCCCGCACTGCAGGATCGTATCGCACGCATTGAAGAGGCGAGAGCCAGTGGTACGCCAACCGTCCCAAGCAATTTGGGTGAAGAAAAGCAAACGAACCCGTTTTTGCGTCCAGACGATCCCAAGATCCGCGAACATCTTGGCATGCCATCTTCAACGGATGCAGAGGTATTCGGCAAAATCCGATCACGAAAAGACAACTTTTAGAAGATTACAGGCGAAAAACAGCTGTTTTCGTCCGAAAATTAGGGAATTCGTAAAATCAAGTCTTGAACACTGAGCAGAAGCGACCAAACTTAAATATAAGACACATGATAACGCCAAATGGCGATCGAGCATTGAAAGGAGCGCGGCAATGCCTTCATTTTCTCCGACACTAGAACATGCGATCCACTCTTCGCTTGCACTTGCGAATGATCGACAGCACGAATTCGCAACACTTGAGCACCTATTACTGGCACTCTTGGATGAACCCGACGCAGAGCGTGTTCTGCTAGCATGTGATGTCAGTATCCCATCATTGCGCGAAACATTGGTTGAATATCTGGACGAAGATTTAACGTCCTTGATTACGGAAATCGACGGTGCAGAAGCCGCACCAACCGCAGCATTCCAACGCGTTATCCAACGCGCATTAATCCACGTGCAGTCCTCTGGGCGCACCGAAGTGACGGGTGCGAACGTTTTGGTCGCAATGTTTGCGGAACGAGAGTCAAACGCAGCATTCTTTTTACAAGACCTCGGCATGACACGATATGACGCGGTTAATTTCATCTCGCACGGTGTTGCCAAAAACCCAAGCTTTGGTGAAAGCCGCCCTGTCGCGGGTGCAGACGGAATTGGCGAAGAACGTCAGATGGGCGAAGGTGCCGCAGCAGATGCCGATAAGAAAGAAAGCGCACTGCAGAAATACTGCGTCGATCTGAATGCCAAGGCGAACGAAGGGGACATTGATCCTCTGATCGGTCGCGAAAAAGAAGTTGAACGCTGCGTTCAGGTCCTGTGCCGTCGTCGTAAAAACAATCCGCTGTTGGTCGGCGATCCAGGCGTTGGGAAAACCGCCATCGCCGAAGGATTGGCGCGTAAAATCGTGTCAGGTGACATTCCTCATGTCCTTAAGGCAACCACAATCTATTCTCTGGATATGGGCGCACTGCTTGCAGGCACGCGGTATCGTGGCGATTTTGAAGAGCGCTTGAAGGCCGTTGTGACAGAGTTAGAAGAACACCCAGATGCCGTCCTGTTTATCGACGAAATTCATACAGTGATCGGCGCCGGTGCCACATCAGGGGGTGCAATGGATGCATCAAACCTGCTGAAACCCGCATTGCAGGGTGGCAAACTGCGCACAATGGGATCAACAACGTACAAAGAATTCCGTCAGCATTTTGAAAAAGACCGCGCCCTAAGCCGCCGCTTCCAAAAAATTGATGTGAATGAACCCAGTGTTCAAGATGCGATAAAAATCCTGAAAGGGATCAAGGGGTATTTCGAAGAGCACCACGGCATTAAATACACGGCAGATGCAGTTAAAGCATCAGTGGAACTGGCCGCACGCTACATCACGGATCGCAAATTGCCAGACAAGGCGATTGATGTGATCGATGAAGCGGGTGCAGCACAACATCTGTTGCCAGAAAGCAAGCGGCGCAAAACCATCGGTCTGAAAGAGATCGAGGATGTGGTTGCGAAAATCGCACGCATTCCGTCCAAGACCGTGAATAAGGACGATACCGCCGTGCTGCGGGATCTGGAAAAGAACCTAAAGCATGTGGTTTTTGGACAGGATGATGCCATCGAAGCACTGGCGTCAGCCATTAAGTTGGCACGTGCTGGTTTGCGAGAGCCTGAAAAGCCGATCGGCAACTACTTGTTCGCAGGGCCTACAGGCGTCGGTAAAACCGAGGTCGCCAAACAATTGGCAGATACGCTGGGCGTTGAACTGCTGCGGTTTGATATGTCCGAGTATATGGAGAAACATGCCGTCAGTCGTTTGATTGGGGCCCCTCCTGGATATGTTGGTTTCGATCAGGGTGGCCAGTTGACCGATGGCGTTGATCAACATCCGCATTGTGTGTTGTTGCTTGACGAAATCGAAAAAGCGCATCCAGACGTCTATAACGTGTTGTTGCAAGTTATGGATCACGGCACCCTAACCGATCACAATGGTCGTTCCGTGGATTTCCGAAATGTCATTCTAATCATGACATCAAACGCTGGTGCGGCCGAACAGGCCAAAGCAGCGGTTGGATTTGGACGCGCACGCCGCGAGGGTGAAGACACC
>JAFMKS010000104.1:2962-4034 GCA_017852835.1 Paracoccaceae bacterium | reverse complement strand
ATGCATTGACACGTGATCACGGTATTCACGTGGTTCAGGGCGGACGCGTAAACGTCTCGCGCCTAAAGCGAGACGATATATCAACACTTTTAAACGCGACGCATGATGTTTTGGGCCTTTGATCGGCCACGAAGATCGCGCGTTACCTTTTCGCAACCTTTGACGATGCAGAATGCAACTGATTACTATTCGCGCAATAATTTACTATCGCGGGTTCAACCCCGTCGCGCCAAATATGCTCTAGTTGCCGGGTAAACATATCCCTGAACGCTTCATCCTTGGCGATATCCCCATAGGCATGGGTTTCATCCAACCATACAGTTGGCGCGTTTTTGGCACGCTTAGCGATCTCTTGATAGAATGTCCAAGATGGATCATTCGGCTCAATCACAGACCCATCCTCTCTGGTCCCTTCACACATTCTTGCCCATAACGCCTCAATCAAAGCAAGGCCTTCTATCTTGCATCCGTTTGCAATTGCTTTTCGTATGGTTGGATGCAAAAATCCACTGTGACGGGCGCCACCATCAAACGCTACCCTTCTGACGGTGTCTTTGATCTTGGAGTTTGCAAACCGTTTTGAGATCAGTTGAACATACTGCTCAGGCGTCATTCCTGGAACTTCATCAACATGAGGCGCGATTTCTTCTCGTTGCACGGTGTTAAATAATGAAAAAATCGCATCATGGGCCATGCATTCATCGATCGTATGCAAACCCAGAATTTCACCCGCATTAGCCAATATTTGATGTCCTGCATTCAGCAGGCAAATCTTCATCGTTTCAAAGGCGTGAACATCATCGGACAGCGTCACACCCACCTTTTCCCATTCTGGGCGGCCTGCGCAAAAATCATCCTCGATCACCCATTGTCGGAAATTTTCATGGGTGACGGGCACGGCGTCGTTGATCCCAAGCGATGTAACAAGATCAATTTCTGTCTGACCCGTTGCAGGCACGATGCAATCAACCATTGAGTTGGGAAATGAACAGTTTTCATCGATCCAAACGGCTAATTTCGGATCGGACATCTTAGCCAAAGAAACCACAGTCTTACGCAGGATCGTCCCATT
>JAFMKS010000104.1:0-2364 GCA_017852835.1 Paracoccaceae bacterium | reverse complement strand
ACGTCTGTCATCAGCTCATCCACTGTCCGCCATCCACGTTGTAACATTGTGCAACAATGTAATTTGCTTCTTCACTCGCTAAGAAAATCGCCATGCCCGTTAGATCTTTGGCAGTACCCATGCGCCCAAAGGGTACGTTTTCACCAACTTCTTTTTTCTTCTGACCCGGTTCCTTATTTTCTAATTTGGCGAAATATGCATCAACCACGTCCCAATGCTCGCCATCCACGACGCCCGGTGCGATCGCGTTTACGTTTATGCCGTATTTGATCAGATTTAGACCCGCAGACTGCGTCAAGCTGATAACCGCAGCTTTAGTCGCGCAGTAAACCGCAACAAGCGGTTCACCGCGACGTCCTGCCTGACTTGCCATATTGATAATTTTGCCTTTCACATTCAGTTCAATCATGTGCTTGGCTACGGCCTGCATCATGAACAACGGTCCAGAGACATTCACGTCAAAAAGGGTTTTGAAATCAGACCGTTCAATTTCGACAATAGGCGCGGCGGAAAATAATGCGGCGTTGTTGACAAGGACGTCGATTTGTCCAAATCGACTGATCACCTGATCCACGGCGGTGTCGATGCTCTGTTGATCACGCACATCAAGGTGTACGGCATAGGCGCATTCGCCCAATTTTTCGGCTTCGTCACGCGCGCGATCAATATCAATATCTGCGATACAGACACGTGCGGCTTCGCGCACATAGGATTTTGCAAACTCAAGGCCGATGCCCCGCGCAGCGCCCGTGATCAGCGCCGTTTTATTTTCCAAACGACCACTCATTCCAGTCTTAGGCCCTGTGCGTCAAATTTGTGAATCGCATCCTCGCGTGGTGTTAAAAAGACATCGTCTCCATGTTTGAAGCCCACCTCTCCGTCGGCGCGAACTGTGATCATATCTGCGATACCCGTACCATGAATGTGGAAGAAACTGTCAGACCCAAGATGCTCGGAAACGCCGACAACGCCGCGCCATGTACCGCCTTGGGCTGACACATCAATATGTTCTGGGCGAATACCGATGGTTGATGCCCCATACGCTTCTGCTGTTGCGCCCGTCACAAAATTCATTTTCGGAGAGCCGATAAAGCCCGCGACAAATGTATTTTTGGGAGATTTATACAGATCAAGTGGCGATCCAACTTGTTCAATGTTACCCGCCCGCAAAACCACAATCTTATCCGCCATTGTCATGGCTTCGACCTGATCATGCGTGACGTAAATCATTGTTGTTTCCAACCGTTTGTGCAGCTCACTAATCTCTAACCGCATCCCGACGCGCAAAGCGGCATCAAGGTTAGAAAGCGGTTCATCAAACAAAAAGGCAGAAGGTTCGCGCACGATCGCGCGACCAATCGCAACACGTTGCCGTTGACCACCAGAAAGCTGACCGGGACGACGATCAAGATAATCTGATAGGTTCAAAACCTCAGCCGCTCTTGATACGCGGTCTTCTTGCTCAGACTTGCTTAGTCCCGCCATTTTCAATGGAAAAGCGATATTTTTGCGCACAGTCATATGCGGATAGAGCGCGTAGGATTGGAACACCATCGCCAATCCGCGCTTTGCAGGTGCCAAGTTCGTAGAATCCACATCATCGATGGTAATCGCACCTGATGTCACATCCTCAAGTCCCGCAATCAGCCGCAGCAAAGTTGATTTGCCACAACCAGATGGCCCCACAAATACAACGAACTCACCTTCTTCAATCGTCAGATCAAGCGGAGGAATAACCTCAGTGTTGCCAAACGATTTGGTGACTTTTTCTAGTACGATACGTCCCATTATTTTGTCCTATTTCACTGCGCCAAAGGTAAGACCGCGCACCAGTTGTTTCTGACTAAACCACCCCAAAATTAGTATTGGAGCGATCGCCATTGTCGACGCTGCCGACAGTTTTGCAAAAAATAGCCCTTCGGGACTTGAATAGCTGGCAATGAACGCCGTGAGAGGAGCAGCTTTGGCCGCGGTTAAGTTCAAAGTCCAGAAGGCTTCATTCCAAGCTAGGATGATGTTCAACAATACCGTAGACGCGATGCCAGGAATTGCCATGGGGGTCAGAACATACAGAATTTCGTTCCCCAAAGAGGCCCCGTCCATGCGCGCGGCTTCAAGAATTTCACCGGGAATTTCTTTGAAATAGGTGTACAACATCCAGATGATAATCGGCAAATTGATCAACATAAGCACAATCATCAAACCAAACCGATTATCCAAAAGCCCCAGCTTCACAAAACCAATGTATATTGGGTAAAGAACACCCACGGCGGGCAGCATTTTGGTGGACAACATCCACATCAAAATATCTTTCGTACGCCGCGATGGGACAAATGCCATTGACCACGCGGCTGGCACCGCAAT
>JAFMKS010000103.1 GCA_017852835.1 Paracoccaceae bacterium | reverse complement strand
CGTCTTTCATATAGACGTGATAAATCACCGAAGGTGCCGTTGTGATCAATTCGATGTCATATTCGCGTTCGATGCGATCGCGGATCACCTCAAGGTGTAAAAGCCCCAAGAAACCGCAGCGGAAGCCAAAGCCCAACGCGGCAGAGGTTTCCATTTCAAAACTAAACGAGGCATCATTGAGCGCTAATTTTTCAATCGCGTCCCGCAGGTCTTCAAACTGGGCGCTGTCCACAGGGAACAAACCACAGAACACAACAGGTTGTGAGGGTTTAAACCCGGGCAGGGCGACATCAGTGCCCTTTTTCTCATGCGTGATGGTGTCGCCCACGCGGGTGTCGCGCACCTGTTTGATAGAGGCGGTGATAAAGCCCATTTCACCTGGGCCCAACTCGTCAATGTCCTGCATCTTTGGACGGAAAACGCCCAAACGGTCCACATGGTGCGTGGAATGGTTGGACAGCATTTTGATACGGTCGCCCTTTTTCAACACGCCGTCCATAACGCGCACCAAAACCACAACACCCAAATAGGCGTCATACCAACTGTCCACCAACATCGCCTTCAGCGGCGCATCCCGTTCCCCTGTTGGGGCGGGCAGGCGTTGAACAATCGCCTCTAGCGTTTCTTTGATCCCAATGCCCGTTTTCGCTGACACCATCAGCGCATCTGATGCATCAATGCCAATCACATCTTCGATCTGTTCGGCAACGCGATCACAATCTGCGGCGGGTAGGTCAATTTTGTTCAAAACAGGCACAATTTCATGATCCGCATCAATCGCCTGATAGACGTTTGCCAAGGTCTGCGCCTCAACCCCTTGGGTGCTGTCCACCACCAAAAGCGAACCTTCCACAGCGCGCATTGATCGCGATACCTCATAGGAGAAATCGACATGGCCTGGTGTGTCGATCAGGTTCAGAACATAGGATTCACCGTCATCTGCGACGTAATCAATCCGCACGGTGTTTGCCTTGATCGTGATGCCTCGTTCGCGTTCGATGTCCATGCTGTCCAGCAGCTGTTCCTTCATATCGCGCTCGGCCACTGTATTTGTGGATTGGATCAACCTATCGGCCAGGGTGGATTTCCCGTGATCGATGTGGGCAACAATAGAAAAGTTACGGATTTTGCTAAGCTCTGTCATAGCGCAGCATATGATTTGAATTTGTGAAATCGTCAAGCTTTGATCCTAAAAACGACCCTAGGTTTCTGGGAAAGTTTTCGCGATGTCGCTTACGAAAAGTCTGCGCCAGTCAGCCACGTCTTTGGCGGATCGCAAATTTGAGTTATTTTGACAATAAAGGGCAAGCAAATATACCCTTTCAATTGAGGCATATTGTGAAACATACTCTGGCTGGCGCATGCGCTGCGCTGTTAATTTTTCTGGACACACCGCTTTGCTGGCCCTGTTCAACAGGCGTGTTTAAGTGCGGGATCAAGCAAGGCAAATTAACGCGTCTGTCGCTGTATCCAAAGTGCGGCTGATGCAACATTAAGCGTCAAGGATCAATCATTGGTCGCCGCAATCATTCGTAATCCCGATAATGTCACCGAAATAAGATCAGCAAAACGATGCAATCACGCACGTTTTATAGAGCGATATTCGCAATTTGGTGAATTGGCGCGGGTGTTTTGTTCCTACGGTAAAAGGCGCACGGAGTACTTATAGTTCCGCCGCAAAATAATGACGCAAGGCCGCCTCGAATTCGCGTGGCTTTTCCGCGTGAAGCCAGTGTCCCGCACCCTTTAATTTGGCTAAAAGTGCGATTGGGAAAAACTTCTTCGCAATCGCTTTGCCGTCTTCTTGGACGTAGGGGCTTTCACTGCCGCTTAGGAATAGGGCAGGGCCATCAAATGATCCCTGAATTTCAGGGAAGCCCAAAATGTGCTGCATGTCGCGCCCCAACACATCCAAATTTAATTTCCACCGTTTTCCCGCAACATCCAAAGATTGGGTGAAAAAGGATTGTAGGGTTGTGTCATCAACCCTTTCGGCTAGTTGTTCAACCGCGTCTGATCGTTTGTGAACCTGTGTTAAATCAACCGCTTGCATGGCCTGAATATATTGGGATTGATCGTGCCCATAGGCGATCGGTGCGATATCGGCCACCAAAAGGCGATTGACCAAATCAGGGCGCATCAGCGCCATAACCATCGCGGCCTTGCCCCCCATGGAATGACCAACCACGTTTAACGGTCGGCCAATATGCTGCGCAACGGCTATCAGGTCGTGGGCCATGTCGATGTAGGAATGTGTGTCAAACCAAGGGCTGTCACCATGATTGCGTTGATCCACGGCGATCACATGGTGCTGATCGGACATGCGTTTAGCAATGACGCTCCAGTTGCGGGCAGAGCCATAAAGTCCGTGGACAATCAAGAGGGGTGGGTTTGTCCGTTCCTGTCCATGTTCGATCATATTCAGCATATCTGCGCCTTAGCCTGAAACGCGGGATATGACCAGAAAAATGGGGCCCAAAGGCCCCAGATTTTGTTTATTTTTGGATTGCGCGATCATAATCCAAGCGTTTTGCGTAGGCATCGGCCCAAACGCGTTGGATGGAAATTTCGGCCTCAAGCTTTTGTGCCAAGGCATTGTCAACCTCTAACACGGCGGCTTCGGCATGGGCGTCTGTGTCAGCGGCAACCTTGACCGCCTCGGCGTCGATTTTGGCCTTTTCCGATAAGATGACAGAACGTTAACGATCAATTTCCGCCTGTTCTTTCAATTTATTGGCCGATGTGATCGCTAATTGTTTTTCGATTTCGACATTGGTGGTTTGATCGATCTGACGCACTTTGGTCTGGGCCTGACGCTCTGCCAGTTCGCGTTCACCCTTGGCGATTGCTAACAAACGTTGTTCTTCCTCTTGGATACGTTGTTCGTTGGCGATGGCGCGATCTGCCGCTGCCTGTTGGCGCAGGCGCATGCGTTTTTGAACTCTGTATTTGGATCAACATCTGTCACGCGGGCCAATGTCACACTGATTCCGAATTTTTTAAAACGCTGCTCGTTGCGCTGGGGTTGGCCTGTGTCATCCAAAATCTTTTTCACGTAAAAGGCGGTTTTCACCTGATCACCATAATCCTGTTGATTTGTCCCCAGGGCGGCATTGGCACGGCCCAGATTGGGTTCTTCTAAACGCACCACTTCTTCGACGCGGCGCACGATATAAATGCCGTTTTCTATTTGGCGTTGGAATGCGTTGTTAAACTCGGTCTCGCCGCCCTGAAAATAATCCTCTGTCGACATCAGCGCCGCTGTTGCGCCCGAGGTTTCCTGAAACGCGGTGATTAATTCCGTGCGCAACAGATTTTCAGGCGTACTATACAGATGGGCCATTTTCAAAAACCCATCCATAATCTGATGGTAATTCAAACCGCGCGGTTGCGGTCACATCTGCATCGACCTGATCCCAAAAGACGAAGGATTGGGAGGGCAGATTGGCCGACATCAAGAAAATAGGCCTCGGTTTCGGCCGTTACGCGTCCTTCACCCCCGCGGGTGGCCTGAACGGACATGGCGTTTTTCCATAAATTCACTCGTCCAAACAGATAGGTTAAGTGTTCTGTATCCGATACCATTTTTCCTGCCCTGTGATGGTGCGGACATGGTGTTTGAACCCAGGTTCAGCATAAAAAAAGATGCCGTTAAACGTTTATACGGCAAAGGCTCCCGTCAACAAAAGTTACCCAATGGATGAAAACGATTTGAACCGTTCGTTGAGTTCTGGAAATGCCCGCTGTGTGGCGAACAAAACCAACACACCAATAACTGCGCTAATTATTCCTAGCACATACACTCCCTCTATATGTATTTTTAAAAAGTGTAATTTTACGCATTACTAACGAAATATAGTGGTGAATGTATGCTTATGATTGTGTGGTTTGCAAGGATATCGCCTTACGCGAGCAATTTGTCATCAGCGAATTTTTAAATTTTCAGGGTTTTGTTGGGGTTGCTCTATTGACGTTCAAAAATCTCTGAACTACACAACCCAAATCCTGAGCGGGTATGGTGAAATGGTATCATAAGAGCCTTCCAAGCTTAAGGTGCGGGTTCGATTCCCGCTACCCGCTCCAA
>JAFMKS010000102.1 GCA_017852835.1 Paracoccaceae bacterium | reverse complement strand
TGTCCATCCTTGGCGCGCTGGGCGCAGATGGGGTAAGCCGCGCAATCGCACTGGGCGATTGGAATGCGATCAAGGCGGCCAAGGGGATTGGCCCAAAAACCGCGCAGCGGGTTGTTATTGAACTAAAGGATAAGGCCCCAACCGTTATGGCCATGGCAGGACATTCCGCAACCCCCGCAGCCGTTACAGATGACGTGATTGAGGTGGATGCACCCGTGCCACAGCCCGCACCAACGCCCCAGCCGATGGCATTGCAGTCCAATGCACAGGCAGACGCGCTGTCAGCGCTGCAAAACCTTGGGTACTCACCGTCAGAGGCGGCTGCGGCAGTGGCCCAAGTAATGGCGAATGCCCCAGAAACTGAGACATCGGGTGTCATTCGTGCCGCCCTGAAACTTATGGCGCCAAAGGGATAAGATATGGAAAGTTCTGATCCAATGATGCGCCCTGATCCGCTGCCCGAGGATGCCGATCGCGCCCTGCGGCCACAGGCGCTGGATGAATTCACAGGACAGGCCGAGGCGCGCGCAAATTTGCGCGTCTTTATTCAATCGGCCCGACAACGCGCCGAGGCGATGGATCACACCCTATTTTATGGTCCACCTGGTTTGGGCAAAACAACGCTGGCCCAGATCATTAGCCGCGAATTGGGTGTGAATTTCAAAATGACCTCTGGCCCCGTCTTGGCCAAAGCCGGTGATTTGGCCGCGATCCTTACAAACCTAGAGGCTCGGGATGTGTTGTTCATTGATGAAATTCATCGTCTAAACCCCGTGGTGGAGGAGGTTCTTTATCCCGCGATGGAGGATTTTGAGCTGGACCTTGTGATCGGGGAAGGGCCTGCCGCACGTACTGTGCGGATTGAATTGCAACCCTTTACCCTAATCGGGGCAACAACGCGATTGGGGTTGTTGACCACACCGTTGCGTGACCGGTTTGGTATTCCAACGCGGTTGCAATTTTATACCGAAGATGAACTTTATCAGATCGTCTCTCGCAATGCCCGCAAACTAGGCGCGCCCGCGGATGAAGGGGGCGCACGCGAAATCGCACGCCGCGCACGCGGCACACCGCGCATTGCGGGGCGTTTGTTGCGCCGTGTTGTGGATTTTGCATTGGTTGATGGGGACGGCACTGTCACGAAAACACTGGCAGATCACGCATTAACACGCCTTTCCGTGGATGATTTGGGTTTGGATGGAGCGGATCGGCGTTATCTGCGCCTGATGGCGGAACATTATTCGGGCGGACCTGTCGGGATTGAAACATTAGCCGCGGCCCTTTCTGAAAGCCGTGATGCATTGGAAGAGGTGATCGAACCCTACCTGTTGCAGCAGGGATTGATCCAACGCACCCCGCGCGGACGCATGTTGGCGCAACGCGGATGGGATCATTTGGGTTTGCCGATGCCAAAGGGACAAACGGATCTGTTTCAGTAACACAAAGCGCATGCCCCCTTTGCCATGCCGCGGGAAACCCGATATAGCGCATCGCAAACACAATTCGGAGTGCTGCAAAACATGACGCCTAATGATGTCGAACGCTTTTTCTCACGTTCAGACGACAGTTACTTTTTCGCCCGCTGGGGACGTCCCATCGCACCCATCGCCTTTGGGATCGAGGATCAGTCAATTGCAACGCTCAAGGGCGCGATTGAGGTGACTTGTGCAATGGTCGGTCATCTGATTGCAGAAACGGATCCTGAGTTGGGCACGAATTTAATGTTCTTTTTCATCCGCGATTGGGATGAATTATTGGCCGTTCCTGACCTGGATCGCATTATGCCAAATCTGTCTGATTTGATTGGGCGCTTGCAGGCGGCAGAGTCACAGCAATATCGCTCCTTCCGCTTTGATGATCAGGGCGCTATTAAGGCCTGTTTTGTATTTGTGCGCATGGATAAAGAATTGTCCAAAATGTCTGCCGATGCATTGTTCCTGATGCAGGTAGTGCAATCCTTTCTTGTGTGGTCAGATCGTGCGTTTCAATATCAATCGCCCCTTGCGATTGCTCCAAATGGTCACACGGTCCTGCGGGCCGAGGTGGCGGATGTGATCCGTGCGGGGTATGATCCCGTTCTACCCGTGATGGCACAGGATGCATCCCATGCGCTGCGCCTCTTTGCCCGTTTGCCAAAGGATACATGATATGACCTCGCATCGTTTTCCTGTCCGTGTTTATTACGAAGATACCGATCTGGCGGGGATCGTTTATTACGCCAATTATCTGAAATTCATCGAACGCGCGCGCAGTGAATGGGTGCGTGAAATTGGCGTGGATCAACGCGCGATGAAGGAGCAACGGATCGTTTTTGCCGTGCGCCGTGTCGAGGCCGATTATATTGCCCCTGCCGTGTTCGAAGATGATTTGATCGTTGAAACCACGCCGGTTTCGATGACACCTGCACGTTTGCTGCTGGTCCAATTGGTTCTGCGTCAGGACGTGGTTTTGTTCCGCTCGGAAATCACGTTGGTCGCCTTGGGGGACGGGGGCAAACCCCTACGCTTGCCCGACGCCCTTCGGCATGTCGTTGCCGATATGGTGAAATAATACATTCGTGATCGCATATTTGTTGGTTTCTTGCTTTAGTTCGTCTATGGTTCCCAACAAAGAGCCATAAAGGCCAGAATGTGATGAGCAGGATACTATGGAAACACAAGCCCTTGAGTTGGCGCACCAGGTCGATTTTTCGTTCTGGGCGTTGTTTTTGCGCGCAACCCTAACCGTTAAGATTGTGATGATGTTGTTGATCTTGGCCTCTTTTTGGTCATGGTCGATTATATTTCAACGTCACATCAAATACCGTGGTGCCCGCAAAGAAGCCGCACAGTTTGACCGTGCGTTTTGGTCGGGCGAACCGCTGGACTTGCTGTACAAAGAATTGGGCAGTTCATCCAAAGGCTACTCGGCAAGTGTGTTTGTCGCAGGCATGACCGAATGGGAACGCAGCCAAAAATCAGATGGTCAACTGATCGCTGGGGTGCAAAGCCGTGTTGAACGGTCCATGGATGTTGCGGTGTTGCGGGCATCTGATGATCTGCAATCGGGTTTGACGACCCTTGCCACCATTGGATCGATTGCCCCCTTTATTGGGTTGTTTGGAACCGTTTGGGGCATCATGAATGCCTTTATCGAAATTGCAGCCCAGCAGAACACAAACCTTGCGGTTGTGGCCCCGGGCATTGCCGAGGCGCTGTTGGCGACGGGTCTTGGCCTATTGGCTGCCATCCCCGCCGTGATTTTTTATAACAAACTTAGTGGTGATTGTGATCGCATTGTTGCGGGGTATGAAAGTTTTGCGGATGAATTTGCAACAATCCTAAGCCGAGAATTGGACAGCTGACATGGGTGCAGGCGTTATCAAAAGCCAAGGGCAAAAGGGACGTCGCCGCCGTCGCAGCACGCCGATGGCGGAAATCAACGTTACGCCCTTTGTGGATGTGATGTTGGTTTTGTTGATCATCTTTATGGTCTCGGCCCCAATGTTGACGGTGGGCGTGCCTGTTGAATTGCCCAAAACGGCGGCAAATTCGTTGTCCAGTGATCAACAGGAACCATTGACGGTGACCCTGACGGCTGAGGGCCAGATCCTAATCCAATCCGCAGAAATCGAAGAAAGCACGCTGATTGTGAAATTGCGCGCGGTTGCCGCAGAACGTCAAAACGACAAAATTTTCCTACGGGCAGATGGTGCCATTCCTTATGAACGCGTGGTTCAGGTGATGGGCGCATTGAATGCGGGTGGGTTTTCGAACATAGGGTTGGTCACGGACGTTGGTGGTCCTGCCTTTGACGGATCCGAAGGATAGCCCGCGTCGATGCAGGCAGGATATGTCATATCAGGGATTGCGCATGCTGGATTTATCGGTTGGGCGCTTTTTGGGGGTATGTTAACACCCAAGTATCAGGACATTGTGTTCAATAATGTCTCTGTCTTATCCGAGGCCGAATTTCAGGCTATGATCGCATCAGATCAGGTGCCCGAGGTTCCGCAGTTTGATTTGACAGCGCTAGAGCCATTGGAAGACAAAGATGACGTTCCCACATTGGTGGAACAAACAGATCAAGAGGTTGATCAAAGCGAGCCTGAGCAACCCGAACCTGTGG
>JAFMKS010000101.1 GCA_017852835.1 Paracoccaceae bacterium | reverse complement strand
CAAACAAAATCCTAAACGCAACTCCAAAAAACTTCTTCGATTGGAAAAATTAGGGAAGCAATTTCCCGGGGTTTAATGTTCCATTTGGATCGATCGCATTTTTAATCTGCCGCATCATTTCGATGGAGACAGCATCTTTGCGTCTGCGCATTGAGGATAGTTTTGACGTGCCAATCCCGTGTTCTGCTGAAAAGCTGCCTTTGAATTCCAACACGACATCTTCAACCGCTTCCATAATTGCATCTTTTAGGCTGGGATCGTTTTGCGATGCTGAGACGGAGTAATGGATATTGCCATCACCGAGGTGTGCGACCACGAACGTATGTGCCGCCGCATCCACACTTGCAACTTTTTCATCAGCCACTGACAGAAAGCTTTCAACTTTGTCTAAGGGAACCGCGACATCGTTGTTGATCAGATTTGGCAAAGTCAGGGTCAACTCAGCCGCGGCTTCGCGACGCTCCCACATTTCGCGCCGCTGCGCTTCATTTTGTGCAACCACCGCATCAATGACTGCGCCATCCTCAAACATATTTTCGAGGATGGATTGCAATTCTGACACAATAACAGTTTGACCTGTGTCATCAGATTGCGCCATGGCGGGAATGGTTGTCCCAACTTCAACCATAATATTGATGTCATGACTATCATCAAAAGGGGCGCGAGCACCTGGAATTTTATCCAAGTGGCGATCAATATATGCCTTTGGCATATATTCGAATGCTTCAACGGCGCCCCCTGTGTTTGCCTGTAAGTCATTTAGCAATCTCAACGCATCTGCCAGAGAGCGCACAGCAACCATTGCCGTTGCATATGCCCGGGGTTTTGTGGCTAATTTCAAAACGGCGGCAGTTACAATTCCCAGACTGCCTTCAGCGCCAATGATGAGGTTGCGCAGATTATAGCCAGAATTATCCTTATGCAGTTCTGACATGAGATCCATCACTTGACCGGTGGGGGTAACCACCTCCAACCCTAAAATCAGATCACGCGTATTGCCATATCGTAAAACATTGGAACCGCCTGCGTTCGTGCCAATTACGCCGCCAATGGTTGCTGATCCCTTTGCGCCGAATGTCAAAGGGAAAACAAGGTCATGATCGTCCACAGCGCTGTGAACATTGGATAAGATCGCGCCCGCTTCAACGATTGCAATTTTTGCATCTTTGCGAATTTCGCGGATCTTGGACATGCGTTCCAAGCTGATCACAATGCAATCTTGTGCACGCGTTGCCCCCGTGAGGCCCGTATTGCCACCCATTGGTACGATGGATAATTTGTTCTGATCTGCGAATGCGACGACACGCGCCACCTCATCCGTACTGCTAGGGCGCACAACGGCGAGCGGTGTCCAATGATATTGTTTTAACCAATCTGTGCTGTAACGTTCTGCGTCATCTCCGTTCAAAACATGCGTTTGCCCAACGATTTCACGCAGATGATCACGTATATCCATCCAATTAAATCCACTTTGCGAGGGGAGGCAAGCTCATCAAAACGGCATCTGCGTCGTGACCTGTTGCCAATCCGAATTTTGTCCCCCGATCATAGACAAGGTTATATTCCGCATAAAGTCCGCGGTGTACCAATTGGGTGTCTTTATCAGCCTCATCAAAACCTTCGACGCGACGTTTTTCTACGAGTGGAACATAAGCAGGTAAAAACGCACGGCCGATATCTTGCGTTAATTGAAAGTCAGACTGCCAATCACCCGTGCAACGATCATCCATAAAAATGCCACCAACTCCGCGCGCGCGGTGGCGGTGTGGAATATAAAAATATTCATCGGCCCAGGCTTTTAATTCTGGATACAAATCTGCGCCATGTGGATCCAAATGCAGTTTTTGTTGATTGTGAAAATGCTGGGTGTCTTCGTCAAACTCAATACAAGGGTTCAAATCCGAACCCCCGCCAAACCACCATGCATGTGGCGTCCAAAACATCCGCGTGTTCATGTGAACTGCGGGGCATTTGGGGTTTCGCATGTGCGCGACAAGGCTAATACCACTTGCCCAAAACCGCGGGTCTGTTTTCATTTCGGGAATATTTTTACGCGCGGCCATCGCCATTTGCGCTTCTTTTCCCAATGTTCCGAACACCGTTGATACATTGACCCCCACTTTTTCAAAGACGCGACCACCCCGCATGACGCTCATTAAGCCGCCACCGGCATCACTGCCGTCATCACTTGTTCGTCTGGTTGTTTTGACTTCGAATTTCTTAGGAGCAAGATCGTTGAAGGGGCCTTCGCTATGCGTTTCTTCTAACGCCTCAAAGGCTGCAACAATTTGATCTCTTAAAGAGCGAAACCAGCCGCTGGCGAGTTGTTTTTCTTCTGTAAAATCGGTTGTCATTTGGTTTCGTTCCTTCTTTGTCGCGCCCAGGGGGTGGCGCAGATATCCTACATGATTGTGAGTTTATTTTCGACGAGATCTACGCGTCGAATTAGGTTTTGACGTTCCAACCTTCGGACCGCTTGTTGAATAAAGCGATCTTCCTTGGGTTTGTTGAATTTGTCGTTGCTCAGAACGCTTATTCTTTCGCGGTCCGCATATCGAATAAGCAATGCATCCGCGCCATATCCCTTTTTTGAAACAGTGACGTTTGATCGATCACGGTCCATCACGCGGCAGACTGCCATCGGTACAGTTTCGTTGGGGATCATGAGATCATTCTCTTTTAGTGTGCGGCGAATGCTATAGTCAAAAAATAGATGTGTCTTTAGTCCGTCACGTTCGAGTTCGTTTATGAATTCTAAAAAACGATCTAAGTCCCAATCGACCAAACCAAGTAAATTGTTCCCATCCACTGCAAAGGTAAATTTCTCAGTTTTACCAAGTTGTTGAGAATTCTGATATCCACGTTTTATTTGAATGTAGCCTTGAATTAAAAGCGATGCGGTCAACAGGTATATGACCAGCGTTACGATGCTGTCGCGATCAAAGACATATAAAAACAACACTGCAAAGGTAAGCGATGTCCATAGCCATAGACCACGCAGAGTTAGGCCGATCAGAATAGCGATCAGACTAATCAGAATGGGAAGTTGGCTATAATCAAACGCTGGCAATGGCTAAGTGATCCTCTGTCTTTGCTATCTTAGAATAGACGTGTGTCATTATCCACTGTTTCCAGAGATCCAGTTTCGCGCATTTTTACGACGTGATCATAGAATGTATCTTGGCCCGTACTTGGCGTATGTTTGGCATCATAACACCCATTCACAGCGTCCCAAACCAACATGGACTCCGTTGCATAATATTTTCCAATATTCATCAACTCAGATTTTTCTCGTGCCCAGCGGCTCATTGGTACGAGCGGGGTGAAGAGTGCTCGAAGAACATCAAATATCTTTGGTGAAATGGATCGCGTCCTTGGCGGCTTGTCATAGATTTTTGAAATAATCGCTGCCATGTCCGCAGGCGTCAGTGCAGGTTTTGGTCCCCCGATTGGTAGAACCTTGTTCCACAACGCAGGTTCCCCAATGGTGTCCAATATAAACTCTGCCAGATCGCCCTTGGAAATCGGTGTACATGCTGTTTCGCTTCCTGTTCCAAAAAACAGAAACGGTCGATTTTGTTCTATACGTTTGACCTGACCAGTCAGTGATTTGAAATACGCAGTGGGACGCACGATAGAATAATTCAGCCCAGAGGTTTGTAGGGCGTCTTCAAATTTCAATTTCGCGTGCTGAAAAGCGAGCTTTGGTTTTTGAACGCAGATCGCGGACAGCATTAAAAAAATCTTAGCATCACTTACGCGTGCACATTCGAGCAAAGACATATTCATCTGATAATCAATTTTATATGCGTCCTGGGCGGTTCCTGTTCTGCTAGAAATGCAGGAAATCACTGAGGCGCCTGTGGGGACATTGAATATCGTTTTCTCCCCTTCGCTTCGAAGAATGTCCAAAATCAACCGATCATTTTGCTGCAGTGTATTTTTTGAATTGGGGCGCATCGATGCATGTACAGTATACCCACGTTCCAGGGCATGTTTTACAATTTCACAACCTATGTAACCCGTTGCACCAGCGACATATAATATATTTTCAGGCATCTGCTTATTCACCTAAAGAACGGAATTGACTTTGTCGAACCGCGCTACATTTCCCTTCCGGAGATGGAGAGTTTGATATGACAAAAACAGAG
>JAFMKS010000100.1 GCA_017852835.1 Paracoccaceae bacterium | reverse complement strand
ACTGTCGTCTGAACGTGAGAAAAAGCGTTCGACATCATTAGGCGTCATGTTTTGCGGCACTCCGAATTGTGTTTGCAAAGCGCTATATCGGGTTTCCCGCGGCATGGCAAAGGGGGGATGAGCCTTGTGTTACTGAAACAGATCGGTTTGCCCCTTTGGCATTGGCAGACCCAAATGATCCCACCCACGCTGCGCCAACATGCGCCCCCGCGGGGTGCGTTGGATCAAACCCTGCTGCAACAGATAGGGTTCAATCACCTCTTCCAATGCATCGCGGCTTTCAGAAAGGGCCGCGGCCAATGTTTCAATTCCAACAGGTCCACCCGAATAATGTTCTGCCATCAGGCGCAGGTAACGCCGATCCGCCCCATCCAGACCCAAATCATCCACGGAAAGGCGTGTTAATGCGTGATCTGCCAATGTTTTCGTAACGGTGCCGTCCCCGTCAACCAATGCAAAATCCACAACACGGCGCAATAAACGCCCCGCAATGCGCGGTGTGCCACGCGCACGGCGTGCAATTTCGCGTGCGCCCCCTTCGTCCGCGGGCGCGCCCAGTTTGCGGGCGTTACGGGAAACGATCTGATAAAGTTCATCTTCGGTGTAAAATTGCAGCCGCGTTGGAATACCAAACCGATCGCGCAACGGCGTGGTCAACAACCCCAAGCGCGTTGTTGCCCCGATTAGGGTAAAGGGTTGCAATTCAATCCGCACGGTGCGTGCGGCGGGCCCTTCACCGATCACCAGGTCCAGTTCAAAATCCTCCATCGCGGGATAAAGAACCTCTTCTACAACAGGGTTTAGGCGATGAATTTCATCGATGAACAACACATCCCGCGCCTCTAGGTTTGTGAGGATTGCGGCCAAATCGCCCGCTTTGGCCAAGACGGGGCCAGAGGTCATTTTGAAATTCACACCCAATTCGCGGCTGATGATCTGGGCCAGCGTAGTTTTGCCCAAACCAGGTGGACCATAAAACAGCGTGTGATCCATTGCCTCGCCGCGTTGGCGGGCTGATTGAATAAAGACGCGCAAATTTGCACGTGCTTCGGCCTGCCCCGTGAATTCATCCAACGCCTGTGGCCGCAGGGCGCGATCGGCATCCTCGGGCAGCGGATCAGGACGCATCATTGGATCAGAACTTTCCATATCTTATCCCTTTGGCACCATAAGTTTCAGGGCGGCGCGAATGACAACTGATGTATCAGTTTCAGGCGCATCCGCCATGACTTGGGCCACTGCCGCGGCCGCCTCTGACGGTGAATACCCAAGGTTTTGCAGCGCTGACAGCGCATCTGCCTGTGCATTCGTTTGTATCGCAACAGGTTGTGGTGTTGGCGCAGGCTGCGGCGCGGCAGGTGTGTCCGCTTCGATCACGTCATCTGTAACGGTTGCGGGAGTTGCAGATTGCCCTGCCATGGCCATAACGGTTGGGGCCTTGTCTTTTAGTTCGATAACAACCCGCTGTGCGGTTTTTGGGCCAACGCCCTTGGCCGCCTTGATTGCATTCCAATCTCCCAGTGCGATTGCGCGGCTTACCCCATCTGCGCCCAGCGCGCCAAGGATGGACAGCGATGCCTTCGCCCCGATCCCCTGCACAGACATCAACAGACGATGCCACTCCTTCTCAACAAGGGTTGGGAACCCAAACAACTGAAGCAAATCTTCGCGCACCACCAAATCGGTATAAAGCGCAACCGCCTCTCCGACCGAGGGCAGCGCGGCAAGTGTGCGATCAGAGCAATAAACCATGTACCCGACCCCACGCACATCGAGCAGAATGTGATCGTCAGAGCGATAATCAATACGTCCCGAGAGTTTACCGATCATAGCGCTTTCGCCAATGCGGCCTCCCACGCGCCAGAGGAGCGTGAATAATGCGCATGACACAGTGCAATGGCCAAGGCATCCGCCGCATCCGCACCTGCAATTTTCACACCAGGCAATTGCAAGCGGACCATATGATCAATCTGACCCTTATCCGCATGCCCCACGCCAACGATGGTCTTTTTCACTTTGTTCGGGGCGTATTCCGCAACCGTAATACCCGCCTGCGCAGGCACCAATAATGCAATCGCGCGGGCCTGACCCAATTTTAGCGTGCCAACACCATCTTTGTTCACAAAGGTATTTTCGACAGCAGCCGCGTCAGGTTGATATTGACGAACGACATCGGTCATTTGCGTATAAAGCGATACAAGCCGCGTTGCCAAATCCTCGCCCGAACTGTGACAGACCCCATTTGCCACATGCGTGATTCGACTTCCAACCGCCTCAATCACGCCCCATCCCATGTTCCTCAATCCTGGATCGACGCCCAAAACGCGCATGTCGTCCCCTTTTTTATCATTTTGTTAGCAATTAGCACAAAACAAGAACACTTGCCAATCTCTAATTCCGACACTCAATTGCGACCAAACGAAATACGTTTTCGCCGCAACGCAGAAATTTACGACCTAAAACATGTCATTTTCGCCATAAAATACGGGGAAAATCGGTGAAAATAAGCCATGCAAAAAGCGCATAGGCGGCATGCATTTTTTCCTGCTAGTCAGGATGCACGCAAAGGAATAGCTGCACCGCAGAATTTCTCTTACCTCCCTGAATAGAAGGATCTCTGCAATGGCTGCAGTCAACACAAACTCAGTTGCCGCTTTTGTTTCTGGAAAAGGTCTCATCGCAACAACATTCGAAGCATTCCAACGCTGGAACGACGTGCGTCGCACACGCGCAGTTTTGTCAAAGTTGTCAGATCGAGAACTGACCGACATCGGCCTATGCCGTGGCGATATCGAAGATGTCGCACAAAAAACTGCGTTTTAAATTTTAAAACTTGTAACGAGTGCGGGCCGCGTCTTTCCAAACGCGGCCCTTTTTTATGTAAGACTATTTTTGCAAGGTCAGCGTTGACCATTCTCCAATATCTTCGCGGTGAGCCAGCGCAAGTCCATTTGCAACATAGGCTGCAGTCACATCTTCGGCCTGTTCCACCAGCAAACCAGATAGGATTACATATCCCCCTGACGCCGCATGTGCAGCCACGTCAGGTGCCAATTCGATCAGTGGGCCTTTTAGGATATTTGCGAAAATCAAATCAAAGGGGGCTGCACCATGCAGAGCAGGATGATCAAACCCTGCGGCCTCGACACAGATCACACGATCCGTCAAATCATTTGCCGCCGCATTTGCGCGGGCCACGTCAACGGCCACTTCATCAATATCACTGGCGATAACAGGGTTGGGCCAAATGCGCGCTGCCGCCATCGCCAAAACCGCCGTTCCGCATCCAATGTCAGCCACGTTTTGCCCAACATACCCCTGCCCGGCCAATCGATCCAGCGCACGCAAACATCCCAATGTCGTGCCATGATGCCCCGTGCCAAAGGCCATCGCGGCCTCAATCAACAGCGGTTCGCAATCCTCTGGAACCTTATCCGCGTCATGTGACCCGTAAACGAAAAACTGCCCCGCAACGACAGGCTGCAATTCACGCTTTACCTTGGCGACCCAATCGGTCTCGGGCACTTCTGATATGGCAAATTCGCCTGCACCAAAAGCAACGGACAACAGCATTAGTGCGGCCAAATCAGGTTTTTCGGTAAAATACCCCCCAATTTCCCAAAGCCCTGAGCCATCCTCAAGTTCAAAAACACCAACACCCAAGGGTTCAGGATCCATGCGCTCCATCGCCTCTGACAGGGCATAGGCGGCCTCTTTTCCATCTACTGTGGTCAGGGCGGTAAAGGTTGTCATGATAAATCCTTGTACTGTTTTATGCCGCCTTAGGCGCCGAATTGGCCCAGGTCAACACGGTTTCATTCCCCTCTGCTGGATTGCGCGGGATCAAAAGAGATAACAGGAAAGACGTAAAGGCCATTCCCGTCGCAATCACAAAGACCGCGCCAGGCGACACCAACCAGATATAGCCCAGGCCCGCAGGCAGGAACACCGCAGCGATATGATTGATTGTAAAGGCCACCGCCGCGGTGGGCGCAATATCAGCGGGGTCAGCAATTTTTTGGAAATAAGTTTTGATCGCCAATGCCATCGCGAAAAAGATATGGTCAAGCACATAGAGGATTGAGGCCAAAATCACGCCCCAGCCAAAGAAATAGATACCGCCATATGCGCCAAATACAATCGTCAAACCGATGTATTCAAAATTCAAAACGCGTCTTTCGCCAAAATGGCCAACCGCACGTCCAATAAAGGGTGCGACCACGATATTAATCACCAAATTGATCAGATACAGCGCCG
>JAFMKS010000099.1 GCA_017852835.1 Paracoccaceae bacterium | reverse complement strand
GGCTTTGATCGTTATCTAAATATGTGCTAAACTTTTGGAAAAAGAGAGGCAATTATGAAGCACTTTAAAAGAGCAAGTTTGATTTTGGCCATGGTTGCACTTGGCGCCTGTTCACAAAATGGCTTTGGCGGTATGGGTGGCGGCCCAAACGGCAGTGGCGCAGCGAATGCACAAGGTGATCCCAGCAATCCGGCCTCACCCGCATATTTCCAGCAATCGATTGGGGATCGTGTATTTTTCGCGGTGGACCAATCAACTGTTGATGCCTCGGCACAGACCGCATTAGATGCGCAGGCGGATTGGTTGATTGCAAACCCAGAATACAAGGTGATGATCGAAGGCCACGCAGATGAACGCGGCACAACTGATTATAACTTGGCCCTTGGTGCGCGCCGCGCAGGCTCTGTGCGGGAATATCTGACGTTACGCGGGGTGTCCGCGGATCGTATTCGAACCGTCAGCTATGGCAAAGAACGGCCATCAGAGCTGTGTAGCGCTGAAAGTTGTTATGCGATGAACCGTCGTGGTGTTACGGTTCTGTCGAACCTGTCATTCTAATCTGCGAAGGGTACCTTAGAATGTTTCGTGTCTTTGCCTGCGTTGCGATTTGCCTTTTTCCTATGTTGGGAATTGCACAGGAGCGTGCCCAAACGCTGGCGGACATACGGCAGGACCTGAATATTCTTTATGTTGAAATCCAACGTTTGAAAGGCGAACTTTCGACAACGCAGGGGCCTGGTGTTTTTGTCGCAACCGGATCTGTGCTTGAACGTGTGCAAAACATTGAAGCCGAATTGCAACGTTTAACAGCCCTAAGTGAAGAGTTGCAATTTAGGGTTGAACGCGTTGTGCAAGACGGCACAAACCGCGTCGGGGATTTGGAATTCCGTTTGGTTGAATTAGAGGGGGGCGATATTTCAACCCTTGGTGAAACCACGACCCTTGGCGGTGATCTTGCCTATCCAAAGGAGGACGAGAGCGAAAAGGTTTACGCGCCTGAATTGGCGGTGGGGGAACGCGCGGATTTTGATATGGCGCAAAAATCCTTTGAAGAAGAACGTTATGGCGATGCCATTCAAATCCTGAACCGTTTTTCACAAACCTATCCCGATAGCCCATTGGCCGCCGAGGCAATGATATTGCGCGGCGCATCACACGAGGCATCAGGCGATTACAAATCTGCAGCCCGCGCCTATTTAGAGAGCTTTTCCACGTTCCCAAAATCTGCGGTCGCACCCAAATCGTTGATGTCGCTTGGTAATGCATTGGTCTTACTGGGGCAAACCGATGCTGGATGTCAGACGCTGTCACAGGTGGATATTCGTTTCCCCGATTCCGAATATTCGCAAAAGGCCGCGGATCGTATGGCCGAGCTACAGTGTCTCTGACAGATCGGTTGAGCGCAAAGGTCGCGTCGAATTTGGATGCGGCATTTGCCTCTGGGCTGCCAAAACATATCGGCATTGCGGTTTCTGGTGGTGGGGACAGCATGGCCTTGCTGCACCTGACACATGCGTGGGCATCAGAGCGTGATGTGACACTTTCTGCGATTACGATTGACCATAATTTGCGCGCCGGCAGCGCGGAAGAGGCCGCGCGTGTTGCGCAATGGTGCGCGGATTTGGGGGTTGCGCACACCACATGTGTGTGGCGCGACTGGGATCACAACGGAAACTTACAGGACGCGGCCCGTCAGGCGCGGTATCGAATGATCAACGACTGGCGCTGTGATATTGAAGATATCCTAATCGGTCACACGGTGGATGATCAGGCAGAAACCCTTTTGCTGCGGCTAAAACGGGGATCTGGTGTGGATGGCATGACAGGCATGAAACATGTCACCCACCATCCCAGTGGTATGACCCTGATCCGCCCATTGCTGAATATCACACGACACGATTTGCGCGATTATTTGGTTGCCTGTGAACAACCATGGTTTGATGATCCCAGCAATAACAACGCGGCATTTGATCGAATTGCAATGCGCCAGTTACTGCCCCAACTGACATCCGCAGGAATTTCATTGGATCGCTTCGCGCTAATGGCCACACATATGCAGCGTGCCCAAGATGCGTTGGATCATACGGCAGGGGATGTTTTCCAAACCATGGGGCGTCAGCAGGGAACAGATTTGATTTTTGATCAGGCTGGTTTTTTTGCGGCTCATAGTGAAATACAATCCCGCCTTTTTTCGGCGGGCCTGTGTTGGGTTTCAGGAAATGCATATCGTCCAAGGTTTGAGGCATTGCAACGCGCCTTATCCGATGTCCAAGATGGCAAAACCAGCAGTTTGCATGGGTGCCTGATGTATCCGCACCAAAACACCCTGCGCATCACACGTGAATTCGCGGCAACGCAGGGCGCCGCGGATCAAACCGTATGGGATGGGCGTTGGCAAGCCGTCGATCTGCCAGCGCAGCACAGCGTCCAAGCATTAGGGGAACAAGGGGCCGCGCAATTGGAAAGTGATTTGCGCAAAAACGTGCCCTTTCGTTCGTTACATGTGCAACCTGCCGTATTTTGGGGGGATCAGTTGATTTATGCGCCCACCTTGGACCCAACGCAGCGTCAATTTATCCAAGATTTGCGAATAAATTTCATTGATTTCATAACGTCGCATTGAAGCCCGCGTTCCAATGTCTATTTAACATACCAAACAACTGTGCTATGCACAGCGCTATTCTAATAATGGAGTGTTTCCTTGGGCAATAACCGTAATTTGGCCTTTTGGGTGGTTCTATTCCTGATGATCGTTGTTTTATTCAACGTATTCAGTTCTGGTTCTGGCGGAATGCAAAGCCGCGAAGTTAGCTATTCAGAGTTTGTTGCAAACGTTGAAAACGGGTCGATCGATGCCGTGACACTGGATGGCGAAAAAGTCAGTTTTATTGGCGGCGACAAACGTGAATATTACACCATCCGTCCCGGTGATGCCGATGTGACCGATCTGTTGATCCAGAACGAGGTGGCCATTCGTGCAGAACAACAGGAAACCTCTGGGCTTCAGGCGTTTTTAGTCAGTCTTCTACCTTTCCTACTGCTGATTGGTGTGTGGATTTATTTCATGAACCGCATGCAGGGCGGTGGCCGTGGTGGAGCAATGGGCTTCGGCAAATCCAAGGCCAAGCTTCTGACCGAAAAGCAGGGCCGTGTCACATTCGATGACGTGGCAGGTATTGATGAGGCCAAAGAAGAGCTGGAAGAAATCGTTGAATTCCTGCGCAACCCCCAGAAATTTAGCCGCTTGGGCGGTAAAATTCCAAAGGGTGCTCTGCTTGTTGGTCCTCCGGGTACGGGTAAAACATTGCTTGCACGCGCCATTGCGGGCGAGGCTGGCGTTCCATTCTTTACGATTTCGGGTTCCGACTTTGTTGAAATGTTTGTGGGTGTGGGTGCATCGCGTGTGCGTGACATGTTCGAACAGGCGAAAAAGAATGCACCGTGTATCGTCTTTATCGACGAAATCGACGCCGTTGGCCGTCACCGTGGCGCAGGATATGGCGGTGGAAACGATGAACGCGAACAGACATTGAACCAGTTGTTGGTTGAGATGGACGGTTTTGAGGCCAACGAAGGTGTGATCATCTTGGCCGCAACTAACCGTCGTGATGTTTTGGACCCAGCCTTGTTGCGCCCTGGTCGTTTTGACCGCCAGGTGACCGTGCCAAACCCAGACATCAAGGGACGTGAAAAAATCCTGACCGTGCATGCGCGCAAAACGCCATTGGGCCCAGACGTGGATCTGCGTTTGATTGCACGCGGTACGCCTGGATTTTCGGGCGCGGATTTGGCGAACCTTGTGAATGAGGCCGCGTTGATGGCCGCGCGCGTCGGGCGTTCGGTTGTGACCATGGTCGATTTTGAAAATGCCAAGGATAAGGTGATGATGGGCGCGGAACGCCGTTCCATGGTGTTGACCGCCGATCAGAAGGAAAAAACCGCCTATCACGAAGCGGGTCACGCGATTGTTGGCCTTGCACTGCCGCAATGTGACCCTGTTTATAAGGCGACTATTATTCCGCGCGGTGGCGCATTAGGGATGGTTGTATCCTTGCCTGAGATTGATCGCCTGAATTGGCATAAATCAGAGTGTGAAGAAAAACTGGCCATGACCATGGCGGGTAAGGCGGCAGAGATCATCAAATATGGTCCTGAAAACGTGTCAAACGGTCCTGCTGGTGATATCCAACAGGCATCGGGCCTTGCGCGTGCGATGGTGTTGCGTTGGGGAATGTCAGATAAAGTTGGTAACATCGACTATTCCGAAGCGCATGAAGGGTATTCCGGAAACACCGCAGGATTTTCGGTATCTGCCAATACCAAGGAAATGATCGAGGATGAGG
>JAFMKS010000036.1:7147-24576 GCA_017852835.1 Paracoccaceae bacterium | reverse complement strand
TTTCAGATCGATGGCTGCGACCCGTTCATTATATGCTTGATATCGCCGATCCATTACAAGTTGAGAAACTTCGGCAACGCCTCAAACACGGCACGTGCACCAGTGGAATTTCCACCCTTTGGACGCCCAGGGGCGTTTTGCGCGCTCCACGCAAAGATATCAAAATGCGCGTATTTTTCGGGATCATTCACAAATCGACGTAAAAACAGGGCCGCTGTGATTGCGCCGCCCAACCCGCCCGCTGGAGCATTGTCCAAATCCGCAATATCAGGTTCAATCATCGCCTCATACGGATCCCAAAATGGCAATTCCCAAACAGGGTCCTGTGCGCTGTGACATCCCAACAACAAGGCCGATGAAAATGCGTCCGATCCAGAAAAGAATGGTGCGATATCGGGGCCAACCGCTACACGTGCGGCGCCCGTCAATGTGGCCATGGATAAAATGAAATCGGGATTATCCTCACTCGCCAAGGCCAGTGCATCTGCCAGAACCAGGCGACCCTCTGCATCGGTGTTATTGATTTCGACGCTTAATCCTTTGCGTGAATTCAGGATGTCTTTGGGGCGAAACGCATTTCCAGATACGGCATTTTCGACCGCGGGGATAAGCACACGTAGTTGAACAGGTAATTTCATTCGCATGATCATATGTGCCAATGCAATCACATTGGCAGACCCACCCATATCTTTCTTCATCAGGGCCATGCTGGCGGCTGGTTTCAAGTCCAACCCGCCCGTATCAAAACAAACGCCTTTGCCGACCAAGGTAATCTTTGGCCCTGCACTGCCCCACTTAAGGTCAATCAAACGCGGCTCTTGCTCTGCGGCGCGCCCTACGGCGTGGATCATTGGAAAATTTTGGGCCAGTAATTCATCGCCCACGATGACGCTAAATTCCGCCGTATGTTGTGCCGCCAATTCCCGGACTGCATCGGCAAGTTCGGCTGGTCCCATATCGGCCGCGGGGGTATTAATAAGGTCTCGGCACAGGATTTCGGCCTCAACCATCGCCGCAATTCTATCGGCATCGGCCCAAGCGGGTTTGACCAATTGCCGTGCAGGTCGCTTGATCGTTTTGTATCGATCAAAACGATATTGATCGATGAACCAACCAACCAATTCCACAGGATTACCTTGCAATGCATCATCATTGCAGAACTCGTAGATGCCATCGGGCAGCTTTGCCGCTGCAGCTGCCAATGCAAAGCGTCCACGTTTGCGTGCAGCATCATTTCCGATACCCAACAGTGCGATGGGGTGTTCCGCTGCATGCACAATCAATGCTTGGCTCAAACCACCGTCGAAACCATGGAATTGAGCAATCTTTTGTTGGGCGTCCGATAATTGAGCTAACACGGCCTCGGCGGTTTCTTGTGTGCAGATGTATGTTTTTATCGCCTCGGCACCCGTTGGCGCAAATAGATCAGCCATGCGTTTCCCCGTCAGAATGGTTTATTGAAACACTGGCTAAAGAAACATGGAACTGCAAGTGCCAATCATGAATGGATTGACATGTCTAAGATTGCGAAAAGGGACTGTTCCCCAACGTGAAGAAGCCGCTGAAATGTGGAGGACACAGCAACAAGATCATTCTCATCGACACAGAGTTTCACATCCTGCGCAACACGCGATAGATGTCCAAACCCAAATTTTTGGGCCAGTGTAGCGACACTATCCAAACTGTCGCGCAAATTGTCGTAATCTATTTTCAAATATTGCGTTTCTTCGCGGCCTAGGGTTCGTGCGATATCCTCAACAACATCGAAAATAAGATCATGCCTGTCACGATCCGCCTGCAGGTTAAATTGCTGGAACAATTGCGCCTGATCAATCTCAACGCATTCTTTCCGTTCCATCATCGTCACAATAGTCATATCGGTTCCCTAATCACTTTATCACCGTCTGGCGTTATTCCATGCAAAGAAAACCAAAGTGTTCACGGCGCAAAATTTAATTCTCGAAATTTATAAAAATTCGATATAAGCACCTGCAAGCGAGGGCGTAGGAGAGTTACAATGGACTATATCAAAGTTCTGCCGGGATATTTGTCAAAACGGTATCACGGATGGCACGCGACAAGTTATTCCGAGAATAAAGCTTGGTTCCAACATCTTGCGAACGAGGGGCAGCATCCACGCGCGATGGTAATCTCTTGTTGTGACTCTCGTATTCATGTCACATCGATCTTTGGCGCGGATCAGGGTGAATTTTTTCTGCACCGAAACATTGCAAATTTGGTGCCCCCCTATTCCCCAGATGGAAAACAACACGGTACATCTGCGGCGATCGAATACGCCGTAACCGCGCTTAAGGTGGCACATGTTATTGTTTTGGGACACTCAAGTTGCGGCGGTGTAAAGGGATGTTTGGATATGTGCACCGGACACGCGCCGCAGTTAGAAGAAAAATCCAGTTTTGTCGGACGTTGGATGGATATCTTGCGCCCAGGTTATGAAGCAATTGCAGGCCATCACAGTGATGAAGATATGCCACGCGCCCTTGAAAAACAGGCGGTCTTGGTATCGCTAGAAAACTTGATGACCTTCCCATTTGTGAAAGAAGCGGTCGAAAGTAATCAACTTAGCCTGCATGGGCTTTGGACAGATATTGGTGAAGGTGGGTTAGAGAACTACGACGCCGAACGTGGTGAATTCGTTCCCGTGTAACGCGCGGTCCAATGCTTTAAAAACGAATGCACAGCCGAGCTTGGCCGCGTTGCTTTGACCAGATTGGGCAGGGCCCTCACAAGGTGCTTCTTACGATTGCGCGCATATTCCGACAAGGACACATCATCGCCTATTTGGGGGATTGATGTCATCAACGCTTGATCTCTCGCAAATCGGACTTGGGCGTATAACGTTCATCACTATTATAAACCTTCAGCGTTAGGATATCTGCATTCGCAACGCGCAATTCATATACGAACAAATGTTCCAACTCTGCTCGTGTAACACTGTTCTCACTGTCACTTTCGATCTCTTCACGGGGTTTACGCGCTCAATTCGGCGTTCTTGATCAAGTCAACATGCCGGAAAAGAAGGTCATTTTGTCACCATGTCAAACCAACCCGATGCCCAAGGTAAGGGATGCGGTGTCGGAGGCACCGGGCCGGTTCAACCTCGACGCGCAACGCGCGTTTAACTCTTGGGGACGGACGACCCAATGGCACAACATCCCCTGTAAAAATTCGTAACAAAGAAAACTCCCCAACGCATCGGAGCGTTGGGGGGGCATTATATATCTTTCGCTACAAAACCAATACATTAGGATTGGATACGTAGCTAGAATCAACGTGGTGACGACAGATCAGCCTTTTTTCAGAACTTTCTGTCCCAATACTTCGGCAATCTGCACAGCGTTCAATGCAGCACCTTTGCGAAGGTTGTCTGAGACACACCAAAGGTTCAAACCGTTTTCAACCGTACTGTCTGTGCGAATGCGACTGATGAATGTTGCGTAATCACCAACACATTCAATCGGTGTCACATACCCACCATCCTCGCGCTTATCGATGACCATGATACCAGGCGCTTCGCGCAAGATGTCACGTGCTTCATCCTCATCAAGGAACTCTTCGAATTCGATGTTTAACGCTTCTGAATGACCCACGAAAACGGGGACCCGCACACAAGTCGCGGTGATTTTAACAGCAGGGTCCAAAATTTTCTTGGTCTCTGCCACCATCTTCCATTCTTCTTTCGTGCTTCCATCTTCCATAAAAACATCGATGTGCGGGATCACGTTAAAGGCGATCTGCTTGGTAAATTTCTTCGGTTCAACTTCGTTGACAGGATTGTAGACTGCCTTTGTCTGATCCCAAAGTTCGTCCATGCCTTCTTTACCCGCACCAGATGTCGACTGATATGTGCTTACGACAACGCGTTTGATTTTTGCGCGATCGTGCAACGGCTTCAGCGCGACAACCATCTGCGCTGTTGAACAGTTTGGGTTGGCGATGATGTTCTTTTTCGAATAGCCCATGACCGCATCCGCGTTCACCTCTGGAACGATCAGGGGAACATCAGGGTCATAGCGATAAAGTGAGCTGTTATCGATGACAACACATCCTGCCGCCGCGGCCTTGGGAGCGAATTCTTTAGTTGCGGATGAACCAATCGCAAACAATGCGATATCCCAACCAGAAAAATCAAACGTAGCAAGATCCTTCGTCGTCAATGTCTTATCACCAAAGCTTACTTCCGTTCCCAAAGAGCGACGGCTTGCAAGCGCTGCAATTTCATCCACTGGAAACTGGCGTTCTGCCAGAATGTTCAACATTTCGCGGCCAACATTTCCTGTCGCGCCACAAACAACGATTTTGTACCCCATTTTATCGGGTCTCCTTTACTACGGGTTCGTCCCCTGAACGGGACAGCACGGGGCATACACGATGGGAAACACCGTTGAAAGAGCAGTAGAGGCCTTTTTAGGGGTTTTTAGTCCAAATTATCCTTGGAAAAAGCGTAAATCAGCAAACTGATGGCGATCAGCCCGCTCATCAGCAGTAATATATCGCTATAGCGCGCCGCACCTGTGATTCCTGATGCAATTTGGGCGGCGTGCATTTTTCCAGATAGTACCTGAAAAAATCCAACCCCACTGATTGAAAACAAATTCATCAATGTAACACCCCGCCCCGCGATATGCGGAGGTGCAAATGCACGGCCATGCGCCACAATCATCGGGAATGTCATGCCAAAAAACCCGATGGCGGTGAATAGGGACACGGCCCAAGTGAAACTGAAATCACCCGATAATAGCAATGCGACCAACGCAGTTAGCACAATCACATTCCCAGCAAAGATGACCCATTTCCGCGATCCAAACACACGATCCAATGGACCATAGGCAAATGTTCCTGCAATAATCGCAAGGCTCATCATCATGCTGGCATTGCCGACCTGCGTCGTATTTGCACCATAGGTATCAACCAAATATGGACCAATCCATAATCCGCGCAACGCAGCGACGGGCAGGTAATTCACAAACACAAGCGGAATGATCAACCACAGAACTGGCATCTTCAACAGGTCACTAAACCGACCAACCTGCGTACTCTCGACCTTCGGAGGATTACGCACGAATATGAAGGCGGCAATTGCAATCAACGCACTGACGACGGCCAAGCCCCACAGCGTTTCGCGCCACCCATAACTTTGCACAACCCAAACCAGCGGCACAGATCCAGCCAAGTTGCCAACAGATCCAACACCAATGATTGTGGCCGCAAGTGTGGCAAATATTCTGGGGGAATAAACACGCGCAAAAATATAGTAGGACGCCATCAAAACAGGGGAACATCCAATTCCAATCAGTAGCATCGCCAGTTTTACGTGCAATGCAGACTGCGCCACCGCAAACAGTGCTGCACCCCCTGAGCCGCCAATCAAAAATAACACGGCCGACGTAAGACGTGGACCAATTCGATCCAAGGCTCCACCCACGGGAATTTGCATCAAGGCAAAGGACAGAAACCAAAGGCCCGACGCCGTTGATAAATCATCGGGTGTGACGCCAATGTCCTGCCCCAAGATACCTGTTAAAACGGCCAAAAAGCTGCGAAAAAATTGGCTTAGCACATAGGCCAAGCACAGCGAAACAATGCCTGCGATCATGTGTTATGACGATTTCAAATTCTTGGCAGAATCTTTGATGGCAGCATACTGACCAGACGGGCGATAGCACCACAAATAATCTGGCAAAATCGACGCCATCGATGTGGCCTCAATTCCCAAATCGCCCAATGTTTTCGCATCATCCGCAACAACATTGTCGTTTTGCAATTGCTTCAACTGATCCCGTGTTAGAATCGAATTTGTGATTAATCCAAAAGTAATCGCCTGCGCCATATCCGCACCAAATGCCACGCACCACGCCACAAATTTTGGCAAAGACAGCGTCAGCGGGCGACGTTGAATGACCGATTTCATACGTGTCATAAGTTCGGAGAATGTTTCCACATCTGGACCGCCCAATTCGTAGATACCTGCAGGGGCCTGACCCATCGCGCCAGCCACAGCCGCACGCGCCACATCATCCACGTAAACAGGTTGGAATTTGCTGTTCGCCCCTGAAATTGGAAGCACTGGAAGCGAGGCTGCCATTTGTGCGAAGCGATTGAAAAACTGATCTTCAGACCCAAAAATAATAGACGGACGCAGGATCACCGCATTGGGAAAATGCTCTTGGATCGCGGCCTCGCCTTGTGCTTTGGTCACCGCATAAGCGCTTGGACCATTTTCGTCCGCACCGATGGCCGAGATATGTACCAAGTTTGAAACGCCATGTTCATTGGCCAAACGCGCGATACGCGCAGCGCCCTCTGCTTGGACATCCGAAAATTTGTTGCGACCCACTTCGTTTAGGATACCGACACAGTTCACTACGGCATCTGCACCTGACAACGCCGCCGCAACTGACGCATCATCACGGATGTTGCAACCGATTGGTTCAACCTGACCAACGCTACCGTAGGGTTTGACAAAAATGGCCTCGTTTGGACGACGAACGGCAACACGAACACGCCAGCCCGCTTGCGCCATGCGGCGTGCAATGTAGCGCCCAACAAATCCTGACCCGCCAAAAATGGTTACCAATTTTGTCATCGTTCGACTCCTAAGCATTGTTGTGCGTTGCTTATCTTTATTGCGCCATTCTGACAAGAGATATGGTGAAATTTGCGCATTAAGTTTCGATTAAATTATACGTGCTCTCGCGAGAAAATTTTCAACAGCGAATACAATATATTTACATTTATTTACGGTGGATTACCTATATGACGAGCCGCCGAAATGAGAGAATAATTATGGATAAAACATTTAGCCGTATTCAAGAATTTATTAAATTGGAAACCAGCGGTGGTGTCGTTTTAATGATCGCCGCAATATTTGCGATGATTATCGCAAATACACCTCTTTCTGCAAATTATGACTTGATTTTAGGTACATATATAAAGGTCGGTATAGGAAATTTTGAAATCGCAAAACCCGCAATTTTATGGATCAACGATGGCTTGATGGCGATTTTCTTCTTTCTCGTAGGCCTCGAAATAAAACGAGAAGTTCTGGCTGGGGAATTATCAAGCTTTGATAAAGCAATTTTGCCAATCATGGCTGCCATAGGCGGCATGGCAGTCCCTGGAATAATCTTTGCAATCATAAATTGGGGAACTCCTGAAAATCTGAATGGTTGGGCCATTCCAACGGCAACAGACATCGCCTTTGCACTAGGGATATTGGCGTTAATTGGATCGCGGGCTCCCATTTCATTAAAAATCTTTTTGTTGGCAATCGCGATCATCGACGATTTGGGGGCAATTGTGATCATCGCGATATTCTATACCTCAGAACTCTCACTGAGCGCTCTTTCTTTTTCTGTGATAGGGTTTGCGGCAGCGGTTGCCCTAAACCGCATGGGGGTTCAACGCACTGCGCCCTATTTGTTGGTAGGCATCGTAATGTGGGTTTTTGTGCTAAAATCAGGCGTTCACGCGACTTTGGCAGGAGTGCTAATCGCATTTACCATCCCACTAAAAACAAAAAATGAAGATGAAGCGCTTCTCTATAAAATGGAACATGGGCTTCACCCTTGGGTTGCCTTTCTGATTTTGCCGGTTTTTGCATTTGCAAATGCAGGAGTGAATTTTACAGGCATTGGCATTGATGACCTTCTCCAGCCACTAACATTGGGAATCGCTGTTGGATTGTTCCTTGGTAAGCAAATCGGAGTCTTTTTGGCGACATGGATTGGTGTCAAAAGTGGGATTGCGCGACTGCCTGAAAACGTTTCTTGGAAACATGTTTATGGTGTTGCTTGCCTAACAGGTGTCGGCTTTACCATGAGTTTGTTCATCGGTTCGCTGGCATTCACGACAGCTGATGTGATGAATGCTGTGCGATTGGGCGTGGTCTTAGGTTCGGTTCTATCGGGGATTATTGGGTATTTACTGCTGAAATCCGCAGCTCATCATTCCGCACAATAGTTGACCATCAAAGGCTGAGATATGTATTTGCCGCTTCAATATTGAACATTCCGTAAACACGGTTTTGTTTCTTATTTGTGATGCCTGCGGAGTTCCTCGACCTAAGTTGACATGCGGGCCTAAATACAGCGCCCACCATCAACTTCCATGCAAACGCCAGTTAACATGCTGGCTTCGTCAGAACAAAGAAAACAAGCTGCGTTGCCCATATCCTCTGGTGTGGAGAAACGTCCCAATGGAATGGTTGAGAGGAATTTAGCGCGCATCTCAGGCGTATCCTCTCCCATAAACATTTTGAGGAGTGGTGTTTCACCCGCCACTGGGTTGATTGCATTCACGCGGATACCCGATGATGCAAGCTCAACCGCCATACCCTTAGTGGCGTTATTCATCCAACCTTTTGAAGCATTATACCAATTCAGGTGTGGGCGAGGGCTCACTCCGGCTGTCGAAGCAACATTTAATATAACCCCAGATCTTTGACTCTTAAAAATAGGTACAATGTGCTTCGCCGTCAGAAAGACCGACTTACAATTGACGGCAAATACGTTGTCGAAATCTTCATCGCTTACTTCTTCCATCGGCGCGGGTAAGTGAGTGATGCCAGCATTGTTAACTAATATGTCGACCCCACCCAATTCAGCTGAAGCTAAAGCAACCATTTTTAGCACACTGTCGTTCTTGGCTACGTTTGTCTCGGAAGCCTTAACTGCAGTCCCCAACTCATCTGAAAGCTTTTGCGCAGCCTCAATGTTTAAGTCAGCAATTAAAACATCTGCGCCCTCAGACACAAATTTCCTAACGATGCCCTCACCAAATCCAGAGGCTCCGCCCGTTACAATAGCTTTTTTGCCTTTTAGTCTCATCTAAACATCCTATCCATGAAGAGCCGCAACAGTTTTGAGAGTAGTAAATCCATAAAGCGCTTCAAACCCCTTCTCACGCCCATGGCCAGAAAGACCAGTACCTCCAAAAGGAAGTTCCACCCCACCTCCAGCCCCATAGTTGTTAAGAAAAACCTGACCAGCGCGCAGCTTCTTGGCCATTCGCATCTGGCGGGCCCCATCTGCCGTCCAGCAACTGGCCACAAGACCGAAATTCGTGCCATTTGCAATCGCAACGGCTTCATCTTCATCCTGAAAGGGGATGACGACCTGTACAGGCCCAAAGATTTCATCCTGAGCTAAAATATGATCAGGATGCACACCCGCAAATAGGCTAGGTGCGACGTAGGCACCGCCTGATGGAGCATCTTCCAAAATCTTACCTCGCCCCACAAGCTCAAGATCCTTACCTTTAGCAAGAAATCCCTCAACAAGTTGCTTCTGGCGATGCGACACAAGTGGACCTACGTCCCAATCATCCATGGCTGGTCCTGCTTGCAGTGCATTGTAGCGTTTGGCCATTTTTACCACGACCTCTTCATAAAGACTTTGGTGCACAAGAATACGCGAAGATGCTGAACAGGTTTGCCCCGCATTCTGGATGCCTGCATTGACCAAAAACGGTAAAGATGCCTCAAGATCTGCATCTTCAAAAACTACTTGAGGAGATTTTCCACCCAGTTCCAGCGTGACAGGAACAACATTATCAGCTGCTGTCCTTTGAATTAATTTTCCAACTTCGACGGAACCAGTGAAAGAGATATGATGCACACCCTTATGTCGCGTCAGAGCTGCACCAGCCTCAGACCCCAAGCCTGGCACCACGTTCAAAGCACCGTCAGGCAAACCTGCCTTGTTTGCAAGCTCTGCAAAAGCCAAAGCCGTCAGGCAGGCTTCCTCAGCGGGTTTAAGTACACATGCATTGCCTGTAGCCAGTGCAGCACCAACCGACCTTCCAATGATTTGCATCGGGTAATTCCAGGGGATTATATGTCCTGTTACACCGTGTGGCTCTCGGAGAGTATATACAGTGTAACCATCAAGATACGGAATGGTTTCCCCATGCAGCTTATCAGCTGCTCCAGCGTAAAACTCCATGTAGCGCGCAAGTGCTAGTACATCAGCTCTTGCCTGTTTGTAAGGTTTTCCAACATCCTGCGCTTCCAGAGTTGCCAATTCATCCGTATGCTCAAGAACAAGATGTCCTAAGCGCGCTAAAATTCGCCCCCGTTCTGCTGCTGTTGTTTTACCCCAGATACCTCGTAAGGCGCTTTCCGCCGCGAACACAGCTTGGTCGATGTCTTCTTTGCTTCCTTTTGCAATATCACAAAGGACCGAACCATCAGATGGGTTTATAAGTGAAAGAGACTCATTATTGGCGGGAGAAATCCATCTGCCCCCAATCATGCATTTTTCAGGCGCAACACCTAATGGTCTAAGTGTCATTGTTTTCTCTCAATTCTATTACACCAAATGCGTTGAGTTTATGTCGACATTTGGAGACGGAACGCAAAATGCTTTTTGCGTCCGCCTGGTGTTCGTAATCTTAATCATGTCAATCCAATAGCTCCCACAGCGGTTCCGACATTCGCCCAACACGACTTTCAATCTCTCCCATTGCATTACAAATCAGATCTTCGCGCCATCGCTGTCCAACAAGTTGCACCCCAATCGGTTGCTGTCCACCTTGTGGTGTTGACAGGCGAGCGGGAACAATTCCAGCCGGGAGGCCCACATAATTGATTGAATAGGAGTAAAGCGCTGCGCCTAAAACTTCGCGTACCCCTTCTGCCCCTTCTAAATCGCGATCAGGTTTAAAGATGGGATTTGGAAGAAACGGTGTTAAGACCAATGGATAAGTATCCATAAATTCAGACCACATGCGCGCATAGTAAGTTCGCTTTGCCAGCGCCTCAACGAACTCTTCTTTGTCCATTTGAGGAAATTGTCGGTAATACTCTTCAAATACCATTTTGATCGCCGGTGAACCATGGGTTTGAATATCAGCTCCAATTGTATGCGAAACTTCGGTGAGTAATGCACGGTATCCCTCCATTGCGCACTCTCTTAGCAACGGCAGATCCACTTCTTCCACCTCATATCCCGCATCAATAAGTGCTGATTTTGCTTCATCAAGCGCTTTTGAAACCTCTGGGTCCAGATTGAATTCATACATGTTCTTAGTAAACGCGACTTTGACTGGCGTTTTTAGACGCTCTCCATCCCATGGCACAGGCGCATGAAAAGGATCCCCCAAGCATGGTTGTACAGCTGTTTGCATTCCAAGCCTAAGGTCATCAACAGAACGGGCGAGGAATCCTTGGACTGACATCTGTTGAGCGAGAACGCCTCTTTCGACTTTTTGACTTGGGTTCCATGCAGGCACGCGATTTAGTCCCGGCTTTATGGTTACGGCTCCTGTTGCATAGGCAGGAAAACGTAAAGAACCGCCAATATCGTTGCCATGCGCTAAGGCACCAATTCCTGACATAACGGCAGCGCCAGCCCCACCGGAAGACCCACCTGGTGAAGCATGTAAACCCCAAGGGTTATGAGTTCTACCATGAAGCCTGTTTTCAGTTTCCGCCCGAAACGAAAATTCAGGTGTGTTCGTACGCCCTATCACAATGGCACCAGCATTTAATAAATTAGTCACGAGGGGCGCATTTTTTTCAGCGATGATATCCTTGAATGCAAATACTCCATTTGAGGTTGGTGATCCGGCCTGATCGACATTGATCTTAATCGTCACCGGGACACCGTGGAGCGGTCCGAGTTCAGCTCCTGACGCTCTTTTGGCGTCTAAATAACACGCCCTTTCAAGCGCAGCCGTACTGAGGTCTTCAACCACTGCATTCAGTTGTGGGTTGATTTTCGCCATCCTATCAACGTGCGATTGAGTAACCTGTTCCGCAGAAATATCACCCACTCGCGTCAATCGTGATATTTCAACTGCACTCAACCGCCAAAAATCTCTTTCATTCATATGTTTATACCTTCCACAGGCTGGATTTGTGGTGCAGACGCAATCAATTTTTTAGTGTAGTCATGATGCGGTGAATGAAAAACCGTTTTTGTATCACCATGCTCTATGATCCTCCCATCTCTCATCACAAGAACACGATCTGAAATGGCTTTGACAACAGTGAGATCGTGAGTGATGAAAAGATAGGTCAAACCTCGCTCTGTAGAAAGTTTTGCCAACAGATCGAGTATCTGCGCTCGTATCGAAACATCGAGAGCTGATACTGCCTCATCGAGAATGATAAGCTCAGGCTTGATGATTAAAGCACGAGCAATAGCAATTCTCTGTCTCTGCCCACCCGAAAATTCGTGGATGTATTTATTCCGATCTTCGGCCTCAAGGCCAACAGAAACTAAACTCTCCACGATCTCATCGTTTGTGGCTGACCGTCCCAAACGAAAAAAGGGTTCAGAAACAAGACGACCCACTTTGTGTCTCGGATTAAAAGATCCATAGGGGTCTTGAAACACAACTTGCATTTTTTCTCGCGCCGTCTCATCGGCGAAAACATCCTTTCCATTAAGTGATATCACACCACCCTGTATGTCATCTAAGCCCATGATTGCACGCGTTAAGGTGGATTTCCCACATCCACTCTCCCCTACGAGTCCCAGACATTCACCCTTGTAAATGTTGAAGCTCACATCATTCAGTGCACGAAAAGGGGCAGGTTTTTTTATCAGAGACTTTCGAGCCATTGGATAATCGCGAACAACATTCTGCACAGATAGAAGAACAGTGTCCTCAACCTGTCCTAACCTTTCAGGTTGATGGGTTGAAGCTTTAAAGAGCGACTTTGTGTAGGGATGATTCATATTGCTGTAGAGCGCTTTAGCCTGACCCCGCTCAACCACTTTGCCATTATTCATAATAATGATGTGATCTGCTATGTCTGTCACAACGGCAAGATCGTGCGTTATAAGCATCAGTCCCATGCCGTCTTCGGCTACCAGACGCTGAAGCAGCCGAAGAATCTCCGCCTGTGTAGTTACATCAAGTGCTGTTGTAGGTTCGTCAGCAATCAATAATTTTGGTTGCAAGGCAATTGCCATCGCTATGACTACACGCTGACGTTGACCACCCGAAAGTTCGTGCGGATATCGGCTCAAAGGAAAGCGCTCTAGTGGAAGTTCGCATTTTCTAAGGGTCTTTGCTGCTTGCACCATAGCATCCGATCGCGAAACACGTTGATGAATACGTATGGTTTCAGCCACTTGCTGCCCAATAGTCTGTACAGGATTTAGTGCCGTCATGGGTTCTTGAAACACCATGCCCACAGCCCGCCCTCGTATATTGCAGAGTGTTTGTTCATCAGCTTGTAAGATTTCAATATCTGATAAAGCTATTGAACCCGAACACGTTGCGCCTTCAGGCAATAATTGCATCACTGAGAGCGCAGTCAGCGATTTACCGGACCCACTTTCTCCAATCACGCCACATATTTCACCAGGCCCAATATCCATTGATACACAATCCAGTATAGATTGACCATGAATGGACAAACTCAAGTCTTGGATACTCAGAAGACTCATCTTCTGGTCCTCCGAATGCGTGGGTCCAAAAGGTCGCGCAAACCATCTCCTGCGAGATTCAACCCCAAGACCGTTAAGAGTATCGCAAACCCTGGAAAAAGAGCGAGATGTGGTGCAATTGAGATAAGTGTTTGGCTTTCGGCAAGCATACGACCCCAACTGGGGATCGGAGGTTGCACGCCAAGACCAACATAGCTTAAACCAGCTTCAGCAAGTATACCCAGCGAAAACTGAATGGTACCTTGGACAACCAGCAAATTTGTAATGTTGGGTAATATGTGTTCAACGGAAATACGCGCAGAACCCTTACCAGCGACACGCGCAGACAAAATAAAATCGCGGGTCCAGAGAGGAAGAGCCGCTCCCCGACTGAGGCGTGCAAATACTGGAATGTTAAAAATCCCAATGGCAATGATCGCATTCACTGCCGAAGGACCGAAAACCGCAGTAATCATGATAGCAATTAACAGCGATGGGAAAGCAAAGATGAGATCGTTTCCACGCATGATGAATTCATCGAGCAATCCACCACGATAAGCAGCTGCAGAAAGTCCAAGAGGTACACCCAAGCCCATACCAATACCGACAGCTATGAAGGCCACTGAGATTGATGTTTGCGCGCCCACCATAACCATTGAAAATGTATCTCTACCAAAATGATCTGTTCCAAACAGATGTTCCCAAGAAGGACTTTTTAGCTTTGACGAAATATCCAACTGAGTAACATCATAGGGTGTCCATATGAGCGATAGTAACGCCGCAAGCGCAAAAATTGACGTCAAAGCGACCCCAATAAACAAGTTGCGTGATTTTAATGCTGTTCGACTTGATCTTGTCTCACTCATCATTACGAACGCTCTCTCAAACGCGGATCGACCCAAGCATAGGCCAGGTCTACTAAAAAATTGACAAGAACAACGGCAAAGACCAGGAGCATGACAACGCTCTCAACAACGATGAGATCACGCTGGGTAATTGCCTGAAAAACTAATCGTCCAAGACCTGGCAGGAAAAATACATTTTCGATGATGATAGCACCCGCCAACAAAAAAGAAAATTGAAGGCCAATAATAGTAAGTACAGGGATCATTGCATTACGCAAAGCGTGTCGCCACATAACCTGTCGTCGCGAAAGTCCTTTCGCACGCGCACTCCTGATATAATCTTCTGAAAGTGTGTCCAATAGTGATGATCGCATCACACGTGCAAGTATGGAAGCCTGAGGTAATGCCAACGCCACCGCGGGCAGTGTCAGGGCCTTTATCACAGCTAAGATGCCTGCATCCCATCCCGGGAAACCACCTGCTGAAAACCAGCCCAAATTTATGGCAAATACGATTACCATCAATATCGCGAACCAAAAATTAGGAACAGCAATACCAAGCTGCGTCGCACCCATGACAAAAAGGTCCACTGCTGATCCACGCCAAGCAGCAGCTAAAACGCCTACCGGGAAAGCTATTAAGATAGTCAGAGTTAAAGCATAGAGCGCAAGCGGCACAGATACTTGCAATCGATCTGCAACAATATCTGAGACCGGCGAACGGTAGGTATATGACGTCCCCAAATCACCTTTGAGTAATCCAGATATCCAAGAAACATAGCGTTGCGTGTGGGATGTGTTGAGCCCCAATTCTTCTCGCAAAGCATTGACTGTATCTGGCTGAGCATTGACACCCAGCATAAAGGACGCTGGATCGCCCGGCACAATCTCAATGCATGCAAATATAACAAGGCTCGCTACAAATAATGAGACAATGAGCGAGCCAAGTCTTTTTATGAGATACGGCAGCATCTAATAGTGATCATTGCGACCAAGATACCGCAGTAAGATCAACGGCCTGCGTTGGTGCGTCTTTCCAAAACCCACTGAGTTTCGCATTAACAACCGATGTCAGAGCCAATTGAAAAAGGTACCCGTTCACATAATCTTCAGAGATAATGGTCTGTGCTTTTTGCAACATTTGCGAACGCTTCGCTGGGTCACTTTCGATGCTCAGCTCCTTTATAAGCGCCTGGAAATCAGCGTTATCATACTGGAAATAGTATTCTGGTCGCGCATAGATTCCAATATCCATTGGTTCAGTATGACTGACTATCGTGAGACCATAATCATACCCCCTAAATGCCTGCTCCAGCCACTGTGCCCATTCAAGATTGCTAATCTCAGTTTCAATTCCAATATCACGAAGCTGCGCGGCAATGATTTCGCCGCCGCGACGTGCGTAAGAAGGTGGCGGCAGCTTCAACGTTGTTGTAAATCCTTCTGGATAGCCTGCCTCTGCCAGCAAGGCTTTAGCCGCGCCTGGGTCAAATGGCGCATTACCCGTCAGATCAATATAGTCTGGATGGTGCGGTGCGAAGTGTGAACCGATTGGCGTTCCATACCCGAACATAGCCCCATCGATAATTGATTGACGATCAATGGCCATACTCACAGCCTTTCGAACGCGCACATCATCAAAAGGCTCCATCTTATTATTAATGGCGAGGATTGTTTCTCCTTCGGTATTACCAGCAAGCACCTGGAAACGTGGGTCTGCTTCGAATTGAGCAAGGTTTTCAGGAGCTGGATAGCCGTAGAAGGCGTCGATATCTCCCGCCATCATTGCAGCGAACGCAGCCGTGGGTTCAGAAATGAACTTGAACGTTGCTGACTCCAGCGCAGCCGCATTTCCCCAGTAGTCCATATTTCGCTCTAAAGAAATACTATCACCTTGCTTCCATTCGCCGAAACGGAATGCGCCAGTTCCTATTGGACTAGATTTGATATCAGCAATACTTTCTTCTGCTACAATAACAGCATCACCCCAGGCCATATTAAATAAAAAGTTACCCTGTGGCGCCTTCAACGTGACTTTGACGGTGGTAGCATCCACTGCCTCAACATTGTCAATTCCTGCAAACAATGCTTTCTGCGCGTTAGTGGAATCTTCAGCGCGCGCACGATTTAGTGAAAAGACAACATCTTCGGATCCAAAACTTGAACCGTCATGGAAAATTACACCAGATCTAAGTTTGAATGTGTATGTCAGACCATCGTCAGAAATATTCCAACTTTCAGCCAGGCCTGCATTCACGGACCCATCTGGCCCAAATCGTGTTAGTCCTTCAAAAACGTTCGAGTATAAGACCTGGTCTATAGCCCCAGCCGCTGCCGATGTAGGATCAAGATGAGGCGGCTCTAGTTGCAGGCCAACTATGACATCGGTAGTTTTTGCACAGACAGCATTTGCTGTTAACACAATCGCTGTGGAAAGTAGCAATCTCTTCATTATTTTCTCCCTATTTATCGCTCTATACTTCTTCCTGAGCACGTCACCTGATCTGCATTTGCACATTGAGTACCACAATACTCTGTATGAGAACTCATAGAAGGCGACCAACCTAGTGCAGAAGCACAAGCATATTATGCCACGGGGCATAGCTTATCATGCGACCCCTGAAGGTATGATTACAATTATGTAGATATTGTCAAATTAAAACAATCTGAAGCGGATAAGGCTCTCTTCAAACACATGGGTACATCCTGACGTTAGCCAATATACTATCCTCAACCACCCCCGATATCCCTTAATTGCCGGTTATGATCCTGTTTAGCTCTCTACTATGAAAAGCAAAAAACTATATACAGCTCACACTATAGATTATGTTTTTGGCCACCCTACAATGTGTGACGACAATATCATTCCAAACTATAGCATTGAATAGGGCGTCCGGGCATTTTCCTTGGCCTTGGCCCACCATGCATCCAAATCCTGCGCGTTCATTTCTGAGGCAAGCCCAATGGCAACCAATCCCGTTTCAACATCATTGGGAAAGGTGGTCACATCGATATGCGCCCCAACCACATGCACGGACAACATACGGGTTTCGGCGCGCACAAATCCCTTCATCCGAAACACACCTTTTGGACGATCCTGTAGCGCATAGATCAGGGTGTTTCGGTTGAATTCGACATCCGCCTCTGCAAACCATTTGGTATAGGCCGCGTGTGGCGCCGCT
>JAFMKS010000036.1:0-6919 GCA_017852835.1 Paracoccaceae bacterium | reverse complement strand
GTGATAATTCCCTGATACACCAGATCGGGTTCCGCCACAGCGACATTCGCGATTTTTGCGGGATCAGCGATACCGCTGGCCTCGATGACAATATGGTCTGGGCGCATATCCCCATCCAGCACATCTCCAATCGCCAAAAAAAGGTCCGCACCCATCGTGCAACACACACAACCATTTGAAAGCTGAATCGTATCCTCATCTGCTGAAACCAAGAGCGAGGCATCCACATTAATCGCGCCAAAGTCATTGACCATGACCAAGTACCGCTTACCCTGCGGTTCGCGCAAAATTTGATTGATCAGTGTGGTTTTACCCGCACCTAAATATCCGCCAATTACGGTAAGTGGTATGCCCGTCATATAAGGTGTACTACCCCGGAGCTTACGGTGCCTTTCACGTCAATATCCTTAAGTGCACTTCCATCGCCTTCTGTGGGATCTTGGGCCAAAATAGCAAAATCTGCAATTTTTCCTGCTTCGATGCTGCCAATATCGTGATCCAGCTTTAATGTATAAGCCGCCCCAAGTGTAATAGCGTGCAATGCCTCCTCAACCGAGATGCATTGTTCCGCGCCCAGCACACGCCCCGACATCGTTTGACGGGTCACCGCACACCATGCAGTGAACAGTGGTCCCATGGGCGTCACGGGTGCATCAGAATGGATTGCAACATTCACGCCCGCATCCAATGCAGCGCGTACCGCATCCATACGTTCAGCGCGATCATTCCCGATGGTCAGTGCAGCATGCTGATCCCCAAAATACCAAATGTGATTGGCAAAGATGTTGGTGCAAATGCCCATATTTGCGCATCGCTTGAACTGATCTACTCCCATCATCTGACAATGCTGCAAAACATGGCGTGCCTCTGTCCAAGGGTGTTTGCGACTGGCTGCTTCGATCGCACCGATCGATACATCCGATGCTTCATCCCCATTGACGTGAATATGCATTTGAATGCCTGCGCGCTGCATTTCCTCGACCAATTCATAAATCAATTCAGGTGGCGTGTTCCACAAACCGTTTGGTTGCCCGCCCACATAACCCGGCCATTTGACACGCGCGGTCCAACCCTGGATTGATCCATCAGTCATTAATTTCACCGCGCCCAAACGCAATTTATCAGTAGACATTGATCGCAGCTTTAACGCGAATTGCGCGATTTCAGGGGGGGCTGCCCCAACCGCTGCCAATGCGGGCACAATGCGAACGGGAAACTGCGCCTCGCCCGTGATTCGGGTTAGGGTTGTCACATCGTCATCTGTCAAAGTCGAGAACAAATCAGTGACCGTTGTCACACCTGCGCGCTGACATACCTTGGCGTAGCTGCGGATCGCAGGTTCCGTTTGCGACAATGACCTAAAATCAATGCCCAATCGACGCATCACCGGGAACATTGCTGCCATTTCCTGCAATTCGCCGGTGGGATGGCCCGCATCATCCTTGATCACACCTTCGGCGTTGGTTTCGTTTGAATAGCCCACCACTTCCAACGTCTTGGAATTCACACACATCAAATGGAAGTTTGAAAACAAAACTGCAATCGGGCGTGTTTCGCTTATTTGATCCAAATGTTTACGGCTTAGGCGTTCATCTTGCAAAAAGATTGGATCCAACCCCCAACCCACCAATGGTTGATCCTCAGGCAGGGTTTTTTCGTATTCTGATAAATCCCCTATCACGCTGTTCAGATCACCTTTACCGCTCCACAGCTTTCCATCTGGGTCAATACGATCATGGTAACCCGCATAGGCAAAATCCCAAATCGCACCTGCCATCATGTGCGCGTGTCCTTCGACAAATCCAGGTGTCAGAATGAAATCTGAAAGCGAAAGGTCATTGGTCACATCTCCCCACTGATCCGCACAATCAGCACCGCCAACGGCCAAGATGCGATCACCCTTAACCGCTATATGGGTCGCAGTGGGGCGATTTGGGTCCATTGTGATTACTTTTTTCGCTTCAAATAGGATTATGTCACTCAAAATAAATTCCCCTGTTGATATGCTGCTGTCTTTATCAAAATTTATGAAGCTAAAATCAGTGTTTAGTGAAAATCTCGTAACACTTTGCCGGCATTAACTTTGGTACGTTTACCATTCAGCATAGACAACTTACCGTTTACAATGACATGTGCTATGCCACTGGCGTAGCGCCTGGGATTTTTCGCGGTTGCATTGCTTACAATTTGCTCAGCGTCGAATACACAAAGATCCGCGTGATAGCCTATTTTAATCTCACCACGCTTAATCAAACCAAGGCGCTTTGCTGGGATAGAAGTTATTTTTAACAGTGCTTCACGTAAACTCAGAATGTTCCGATCTCGCACATAATACGCCAAGAAGCGAGCAGCCCAGCCGTATCCAGAGAGTGATCCAACGTGATCCTTGAGAATGCCGTCAGTCGCAATTGCAACCGTGTCGGAAATGACGGCACATTCGTTTTGTTGCAAACACAAATCAACATCAGTATCTTTGAAACTTTTAGAAGACCACATACAACCCATCATCTCGTCGCCTTCTTCTAACAGTATATCCAATACGGCATCGTATGGATCACACTTTCTGATCCGACCAATCTCTTCAAAGGTTGCACCTATGAGATCTCGGTTGACGCTCGCACTTAACAAAATAATGTCGTCCCATTTTTTTTGCTTTACCAGAAGCCACATGGGTTTAGGATTAGATTTTATTAATTCTCTGGTCTCGGGATCCGATAGCCTCAACATTACATCATCAATTGTTCCTGCCTGCGCCCACTTCGGTAAAATCGCAGCCATTAGGGTATGATTCCAATCATGAGGTATGACATCAAATGAAACATCAACATCATTACGCCTAGCTAAGTCGATCATTTCAAGTGTGTGGTGCATTGCATGTGTTGGAGCGCCAAATTTTGGTTGGATGTGGCTAATTTGAAGTTTTGCACCTGATTTTTCTGCAGTTGTAATCGCCTCCATGAAGCCTTCTGCATAGTCTGTATCTCTATTTCTGACGTGTGTGGAATATAATCTGCCTTTTTTTGCGGCAATTTCGCATATTGGGGTTAAATGTGCCGGAGTAGATAATATCCCAGGGAAGTATTCCAGGCCGGAAGACAGCCCGCCGGCGCCTTCTTCAAAACATTGATCAGTTAGTCTGGACATTTTTTTAATATCGTCTGGATTACCAGGTTCCAGCGTATCGCCCATAACAGCTCTATGAATGGTTCCGTGCCCAACGAATGCCATCACATTAACGCCAAGCGTTGTTTCATCTAATGCGTCCAGATATTCTGAGAAGCTTAACCATCCTTTATACTTTGCTTTCGAGGTAAACCATGGAGATACATGCTTAATACTGTCTTTTGAAACAACTGGCGCACAACTTATTCCACACTGACCAATTACCTCAGTGGTTACACCCTGATGCACTTGGCTTTCCGCCCTTCCATCTGCAATTAATGTAAAATCAGAGTGTGTATGCATATCAATAAAACCGGGCGAAACAATAAGACCACTAGCGTCAATAGTTTGTTGCGCTATCCCCGTTAGATTCTTTCCAATATCAACAATCATGCCGTCCTGGATCGCAATATCTTGTCCACAAACAACGCGACCTGAACCATCATACACATCGCCATTTTTCAGTAGTAAATCAAACATCCATCTTAAACTTACTTTGGTGGTCCGTAGGCCCAATTTGGGAGAAACAAAGTTAAATCAGGGAAAAGTGCTAAAACAATCATACCCAATACATAAGCAAATATAAAAGGTATTACTGCCACCGATATTCTTTCTATGGAAATTCCAGATATCCTTGCAGCAACTGTCAAATTTGCGCCTAATGGCGGTGTTAAAAAGCCAATCTCACAAGTAATGACCGTAAATATTCCAAAGAAAACAGGATCAATTCCCAATGACGTCACAAGCGGTAAGAACACGGCAGTGAAGAGCACAATTTGTGCTAAAGATTCCATAAAAGTTCCAATAAAAATATAAAAAATTCCAATTAGCATAAGCACTAAAAATGGATTTGTGGTAAGTGATGTGATCCCCGTCTGCACTGCAGAAGGCACATCATAAAAGGCCGTCAATTGCCCAAATGCTAATGTGGGTGTGATAAGGATCAAGATCCCAGTCAACAGCGCTGTGAAACGCAACGCATCCAACAGCTTTTCTAAAGTGAGTTCTTTGTAGATGAACAATCCCACAAATAATGAATAGAAGACCGCCACTCCAGCAGCCTCCGTGGGTGTAAATGCTCCACCATAAATACCGCCCAGAATTAAGATGGGAGCACCTAATGACCACTTCCCCTCCCACAGGGCTCGAAGAAAAGGCCCCCATGTAAATGGGGCACCACTGCCACCATAATTCCTGCGTCTCGCAATTATATATGTAGTGAACATTAAAAATATCGTGATCAACAGGCCCGGTATTAAACCGGCCAAAAAAAGGCGTGGGATCGAGGTTTCTGAGACCAAACCATAAATTATCATTAAGTTAGATGGAGGGATCAGACTACCCAGCGCACCTGCACTGGCAGTTATAGAGGCTGCAAAAGGGATATCATAACCGTCACGCTTCATCGCTGGTACAGTCACTGAGCCAATCGCTGCAGTAGTAGCTGGACCAGATCCAGATAATGCTGCAAATAACATACAGGCAAAAACTGTTACCAAACCCATTGATCCTCGATATGCACCTACTAACTTGGTTGCAATCGATATCATCCTGTTCGCCATCCCGCCGACTTCCATGAGACGTCCTGATAAGACGAACAACGGAATTGTTAGAAGTGGAAATGGTGTTAAGCTAGAATAACCTGTCTGAGCCATTAATGTATATGGGATGTCGATTAGATATAGTGCAAGCAAAGTGCTTGCGCCTACTGATACAAAGAGTGGCACTCCAATTATTGTCAATAAAACAAAGACAATAGCAATTAGTAGTAATGGACTCATGTTAACCTTTAATTTTTATATTATTTATCAAGGTCTTCCTCAAGAATTCCCGGCAAACCAGCTGCACCCCCTCGAATCCAATGGTAATAGGTTTCGACCAGCCTGATCGACATCAGGGCATAACCAAGGACTAATATTGTCTGTGGATAAAATTGATTAATGCCAAGGCTTGGACTCACTGATGGAAATTTCCACATCACGGCCAAGTACTCCCAACTAATTTTCACCATGAACAGGCTAAAGGTGATCCAAATAAAATCTGCTGCAAAAATGATGCTTTTCGAAAATTTTAACGGCAGATTCTGTACAAATACCATTATTCGGATGTGATATCTTTCTCTGACGCAAAGCGAAGCCCCAGTATAGACCGCCCAGACCATTGCAATGGCAGCAACCTCCTCAGTCCAATGTAAAGCAATTTCCAGTAGGTATCTTGCAATAACTTGCGCAAAAACGCTTATAGAAATTACTACCAAAGCGGTACAACAAACCACCTCTTCCAAGTGTTTAAAAAACCATCTCATAAGCATTAACATCAAAGCAATTGAAGCGGCGCCCTATCATATCACAGATCAAAGCGCCGCATTAAATGGTGTTAATTTGCTGCGGCTTGAATTTTTTGGACTAATTCAACAAATTCCGCGTCACGCTTCTGTGCAAAGGCATTTTGTACAGTCTTAGCAGCTTCAACAAAATCTGTTTTGTCAGGCGTTGTCATAGCCATTCCGCCTTCAGTCGCTAACCAATTACGAATTTCTTCCGTCTCAGTGGCGACTTCTTTTGCCAGCGCTGCTCCTGCAGCTGTCGCTGCCTTTTGTATTATGGCGATTTGGTCATCATTTAAACGTTTCATGAATGCGTCAGAAGCAAACAAGGGAGCAAAAGCGACAAAATGCTCTAAGATCACGAGATGGGGTTCAAATTCGTAAAACTTCATATCACGAATGAAAGATGTTCCGTTATCGCCACCATCCACGGTTCCTGTTTGTAGTGCAGTTGGCGTTTCTGACCAAGCGAGGGGTACTGGATTAGCTCCAAAGGCCTCAAACGTCGCAATCATTACTTCGTTCTTGGGAACACGTATTTTCAAGCCCTGCATATCTGCCATTTCATTAATTGGCCGGACAGAATTGTAAAAATCACGATACAATGCTGGGCCAAAAGCTAAAAGATGAACACTTGTGTCTTCTTGAAGCTTATCTTTCATAAACTGCCCAACTTCTCCATTTAGAACTCGATCAAGGTGTGCCGTGTTCTGGAAGATATAAGGTAGAACGGTTACATCCATTAACGACCAGTGCGGCGATACGTTATTTGCGGTAATGAAAAAACCGTCCACTGTACCAAGCTGCATTGCTTTGAATGCCTCGTCTTCAGTCGCAATTTGGTTACAACAACGGAGCTTCACATCAATCGAGCCACCGCTGTATTCTTCAACAAAATTTTCGAAATGTTTTCCAAATCGTCCATATATTGAAGCTTCTGGCGCACCAAAACCTACATTCATGGTTACATCTGCAGCCAATGATGAAGTCGCAGTGACACAAAATGTCGCGATCGCTGCAGTCAGCCCTCGAATATTAAGAAATTTCATTAGTAACTCCCTGTTGTGATTTTATTATGACTATGGCGAGAGCGTTGCATAAGCAAAAAATTAAGTAAAATGTTTTTTAACTTGCGAGGTCTCGCTGGTAGATGGCTATTTTGTCTATGAAACTCATTAAACAATTTTACCATAATCTTAGTTCAATCGTTCTTTTTTTACCAAATTGGGAATTATGGATCGTTCAAATGGGACAATATGTTAAATTAATTTATCAATTCAAATGATATGATCTAAAATTTTGTAGAGATACTCAGCCAATTTATTGCTACATCTGATCATCGAAGACCAGATCGCAACTCAGCATCTTATTTATAATGTTCGCGCCGACGACCAAATGTGGCGACTCGTTTCCGCCAAGCTCGATAAGACC
>JAFMKS010000035.1 GCA_017852835.1 Paracoccaceae bacterium | reverse complement strand
ACAACATCCCAGATTTGTGGACCTTCTGTGCCTTCGTTAACAGACGCCCATCCCGCAACAACATAGGTTTTCGCAGGATCAATTCGTTCCCCTGTCTTCAGCAGGGTGAGTTCAGAAATGCGGCTGCCCTGTGGCTGATTGATATCGATACGATATCCCATGCCACCAATACGGACCATATCGCCGCCCTGTTGGTAATAAGGATCAACATTAAACAAGTTATCCGCCACGTCCTCTAGGATGACGTGAATAAATTCACCTGTCATCTCGGTGCGATACGCCTTGCCATATGTCATGGATGTGACGTTCCAGATATCTTCACGAGTGATATCCTGACCTGGAAGGATCGATGGTCCCCAGCGCACGCCCGGCGACATTGAAATATCCGCCTCACGTTCTTCGATCAGCGCCTGACAGATCAGGTCATCCCATGAGCCGTTAAAGTTTCCGCGGCGGTAAAGCAGGCTTTCGGATTTGCCAATTACCTCTGTCAATTCATTGATGTAGGGCGCGCGCTGTTCATCAATCAAGGCTGCAACTTGTGCGTCTGGTGTGATGACATCAGAGAAAATTGGGATCAGTTTATGCTTGAACCCCATCATACGCCCATCACGGACATCCAAATCAACGCGGCTGACGAATTTACCATTTGAACCCGATGCAACGATGATCGTTTCGTTCACCAAAACAGGTTCTGGCAACGCATCATGCGTGTGACCTGACAAAATCACGTCAATGCCTGACACACGGCTTGCCATTTTTTTGTCTACGTCAAATCCGTTGTGCGACAAAACAACAACAACTTCTGCGCCCATATCGCGGACTTCGTCCACCATTTCTTGCATCCGTTCATCACGGATACCAAAGCTATATTCAGGGAACATCCAACCTGGGTTTGCAATTGGCATGTATGGGAAGGCCTGACCAATCACAGCAATCTTTGTGCCGCCACGTTCAAACATTTTATAGGGCGGGAACAAATCAGTTGGCTCGTCCCACTCAGCATCAAAAATGTTTTGTCCAAGAGCCGCAAAAGGGAGGTTTTCAACAATCTCTTGAACGCGTTCTGATCCCAATGTGAATTCCCAGTGGAACGTCATGGCATCGGGGTTCAATGCATTCATCACATTAACCATATCTTGGCCTTCTGTGTGATAACATGTATAGGACCCGTGCCATGTGTCACCGCCATCTAGCAACAATGCATCAGGGCGATCCGCACGGATCGCATCTATGACTGTTGCGACACGATCTAGGCCACCGACACGGCCATAGGTGCCTGCAAGTGCAGAAAAGTCGTTATATGTCAGTGCATAATGAGAGGGAGACCCATCAGAAATTCCATAGGCACGACGGAAATCTGCACCTGTGATGTGCGGCATCTGCCCCCGTGCACCACCAACGCCAAGGTTGATTTCGGGTTCACGGAAATAGATTGGCTTCATCTGCGCGTGGATGTCAGTCACATGGATAAGTGTCACGTTTCCAAACGTGTCAAAATTCAACAAATCATCCTGCGTCAGACGCTGCTGCGCGGCCAAACGGCCCCAATTTCCAAATCCTGACGCCCCATAAAGGGCAGAAGCAGCCATGCTGACTTGTAGAAAATCGCGACGAGAGATCATGTTGTTTTTCCTATCCGATGCGACATATGCGCATATTTGAATGAATTAGATTAAAGAAAACCCCGTAGCACAAGGCCACGGGGTCATCCAATTAGTTACGTACTGACGGTGTCTCGACCATCAAACCGTTCGCACGAGATGCGACGTAAAGTTCAAGCGCTTTGAACTCTTCACCACCTTCTTTGAACGGTGTTGCACGAATATTCTTCATGCAGCCCTTGAAACGACCGTGGATCGTGTTGAGCTTAGTATTCTTCAAGCGGTATGTCGGGAACCCATTAATTTGGCCTTGTGACAAGTGGTCCGCTCGGATCATATTGCCGTAGTTATCTTCGTGGCAATTCGCGCACGACATATCAAGCTGTCCAACGCGAGTGTAGTAAAGCTCTTTGCCCTTCTCGAAAAATGGCGCAGCAGCACCATCAATCGCGACATCGACTATGTCACCTCTCGATTGAAGACCGACCAATGCCAACATTCCTGACATTTGGCCACCGGACCATTTCCAAGCCTCAGCTCCCATGCGTTCTGTACGACAGCCATTGATAAGCTCTGGGAGAGTCTCCAGTTCTCCGGCATCGTTCACGCGTGGCATCTTCGCACGCAGACCCGCAAACACTTCAGGCGACTCATGGCATGAAACACAAGCTTTTCCAGCGCTACCATCAACTGTCTCGAACAATTCCTCAGCTTGCTCAACGAAAACGAAGGATGGATTGTCAAAGTCGTCCATTTCTAGCGCTTGCGTTTCATCTGTGCGGAATACCCAACCTGAGTAGATTGTATCCACGTTCTCCATGTGTGCAGGTGCAGCAGCCTGAGTGATGAACTCCTGTCCATCAATCGAAAGCACTGAATCTTCGCCAGCGAACGCGCTTGTTGACGCAACAACAAGTCCCGCAACAATCGCAGTAATAGAATTTAGTTTCATTCTTTTTCCTCCCTAAAGTCGTCCCCTACTCATTAGAGCAGGGGCAATGACTTTTTATGCGACCTTTACAGCCTTTTTTGTTTCGTACACTGATCCATCATCATCGTACCAAGTGAAATGGAACTCTCCCGCCTCTGGTACTACCGCCTCAAACTGAAAGTAAGGATTGGTAGAGATCGCAGGTTCAAGAGTAACATCTAAAATCGACGTACCATTAAATGCGCATGTGAAACGGTTGATAATGGAGCGAGGGATCGTATTGCCATCTCCGTCTTTACGACGGCCGCTTTCCATTTTGTGACTGATTAGGGTCTTAATCGTGATCGCCTCACCAGCTGATGCGCTTTTGGGCACTTTTACGCGGGGTTTTACACCTTTTGCCATTCTATATCTCCTAGACCTTAGCCGCCACAGCCGCCAATTGTTACTTTTACTGTTTTGTGCACTGCCGCAAACGAACCATCAGCCATTTCCGCGATCGCAATCACATCTTGTGTCCCGGCTAGACGGATGCGCGTAGATGCGCTTTGCTCAGCTGAGCCAGGTCCAAATGTGAACTTCGCAACACCAGGCGTCGGATTTCCGCCAGCAAGCATTGTAATAGCAACAGCACCTGGGGCGCTCACCGCAACGGGCACTGTGTTCCCATTTTCCGCAATTTCTGGTGCCGTCAGTTCGATACCATCTGCCGACGCCGCTGCGCCGCCAGTCACCCCTGCAATCAAGTCAGAGGTAGAAGCCATTAGTTTTCCTGGCAAAGTTGCGACCGCTAGCGTTGCCCCACCGATTGCCAGTGTTTCACGTCTTGTGAAAGTCATCTTTCTCTCCTACTCCCGAGACGAAGCTCGTATTACTCTTTTAGTGTGGAGATGTACGCAACGACATCTTCCACTTCTTGCGCCGTCAAGATTGACTTGCCAGCAAAACTTTTCAGTGTTCGGTTGAAGCCCGCATCTTTGTAGAACCCGGGCATAATCGTTCCATCGAACATCATCTTTGCGTTGGCGACAATCCCACGCAATTCCGCTGTTTCCCAGCGATCTCCGACGCCATTAAGTTCCGGTCCTACTTCACCATGAAATGACTGCTCACTCATGTCGTCATTCACATGACACGCAAGGCAGTTACCCTTTTTACGGTTCATGAACACCTTACGCCCGTTCGCCGGGTCTCCTGCGACGCCCGTTAGCGAGGCAGCAACAGCCCCATAATCGTCAAACTTAACGTCTCCTGGAGCGACCGTATCTCCTGTAGCGATGGACGCGATCGCTGCGCCTGCTACGAATGTTATCGTTGTTAGCTTCATATTTCCTCCCATGACCATCATATTGTCGACTACGATAGTTGATGTATACCGTAGTTCACAAATACATCACAATGCAACAACAAATTCACATTTCTGAATTTTATAGATGGATTTATTCTTTCGCGGCCCGTCGTTCGTTGATACGGCGCGCGTGATAACGCTGAAAATCCTCATCAGAATCAAGCTCATAGAGTTTTTCATTGACCCATGTGAACATGTCTAGGGTCATACCACGGGAGAATGCCCCTGGCATCATGGCAACGGACGCTTGAATAGCAGATTGTCCATCTTCCACACTCTCAGGCATGAATATTATGCTTGGGGTGAAGAGAATCCCCCACTTACGTGATGTCTTTTTTTCACTAAGGGTATCGCCGTCAAAGTCGACAACTTCCAAGTCGCCATGCAAGTTCAGCCGAACTACGAAAAAATTGTCATCTATGTATCCAGCCAATTCAGGGTCTGTGTAGACTGTTTCATGCATTTTTTTGCAATAAATGCAGCCACGCTGTTCAAACATAATAGCAAGACGCTTACCCTCGGCGTTCGCCTCATCCAAATCTTCTTGAAGATCTTTGAAGGTGTCACGAATCCAAGGTTGAATGTGCAATCCATCATCCCCGACAGTCACCGCCGCAGCCGTGTTGCCCAAAAACACAGCGGTCAGTAGTGTGAATAAAAAGCGCATATTTTAATCCTCCCTAAATGTTTAAAAAAACTGGAAATGTTTCGATCATCCAGTTGGCGATCCCATTGATCGAATTGGTGATGAGCAAAATTGCAAACCCCACCAATAGCAGTCCCATCAATTTTTCAACGGCTCCGAGATACCTCCGGAACTTGCCCGCAAATCTTAGGAACGGTTTGATAAAGAACGCGGCCATGACGAATGGCAGCGTCAAACCCAACCCAAACACGAACAACAAACCGATGCCCTGATAGGCCGTGTCTTCAAACGATGCGGTCATTACAACGGCCGTCAAAACGCCACCAACACAGGGCGTCCACCCCGCAGCGAAGGCAAGCCCAACAACATAGGATCCCATCACGGACATGTTGTTAGTGTCCCCTGCCTGCACCTGAAATTGACGGTTCAGAAATCCGATGCGGATCACGCCAAGGAAATGCAAACCGATTAACAAGATAATCGCAGCCGCGACGTATCTGAATTCATCCTGATAGGTGCGGAAACTCTGCGAAATAGAAAATGCAGCAGCCCCCAACAAGACAAAAACCGTAATAATACCCAGTGAAAACATCACGGATGATAAAATTGCTTTGCTCTGAATTCCGGGGGGCAATTCACCATCTTCTGACAGAACATTTATACCCGTTCCCGCCATGTAACTTAGGTAAAATGGGACGATGGGCAGAATGCAGGGCGAGAAAAAAACAACCAGACCGCCGACAAACGCACTCCAAAATGATACGTCCAACATAGTTCGATTCCTTGTAAAGGTGGTATGAACATATTATGTTTCATGAATATACTTTCGTCAATTAGGCAAAACCGATGCGCAAACTGATTCAAATTACTATGGCCGTGATCATGATCGCCACAGCGCAGGCAAGCGCTGCGTATGAATTAATCATGGTCGAACAGCAGGGATGCCATTACTGCGAGCGCTGGAAAGAGGAAATTGGTCCGATCTACCCCAAAACGGATGTGGGGATGTTCGCCCCGATTCGCATGGTGGACATCACGAACGTTGATAGTACCCCTGAAATTGCCACCGCTGTGGTATTCACGCCCACTTTCATCATTACGAACGGAGAGCGTGAAATCACGCGCATGGAAGGATACATGAGCGAAGATTTTTTTTGGGGCGTGTTAGAAATGATTTTGGAACGCGAAACCGAATTTAAGGTGACAGGTCGATGAAGAAACTTCTGACAATTTTTGCAATCGCTGCATCAACCGCTGCGGCAGAGGACACATATGTTGATTTTCAAACATTAACACCAGAATTGGCATTGACGATGGCGCAGCAGGCGATGGTGTCTTGCGAAGAACGTGGATATCAAGTTGGTGTCACGGTTGTTGACCGTTTTGGTCAGCCACAGGCCTATTTGAAAAACCGCTACGCGGGTTTGCACGTTTATGACACATCCCGCCGCAAGGCATGGACCGCGGTTAGTTTTCGCACATCAACAAGCGCGCTTGCAGAACAAACCAAAGCGGGAAGCGATGCATCTGCCATACGCCTATTGGATCGCGCACTCCCCCTTGGCGGGGGCTTGGTGGTTTATTCTGGCGAAGGAAGCATCGTTGCAGGGATCGGTGTTTCGGGCGCCCCTGGCCCAAAGTTGGACGAGGTTTGCGCCCAAAATGGCATCGACGCAATCGGGGATGACATCGCGTTTTAATTTCTATACCGCAAAAGCATGAATTGCTTTTTTTGCAAATATTCGTATATTTGCAGTAGAAAGGGCCGTTGTGATGACACTACCAGTTCTAACGGACGATATGTCCGATGACGAAATTGACGCTATTGTGAACAAGGCCACAACGGCATCTGGTTTCCTAAAAGCGATCAGTCATGAAGGTCGATTGATGATTTTGTGTCACCTTGTCTCGGGCGAAAAATCTGTGACCGAGCTTGAGGATTTAATCGCAGCGCGTCAGGCGGCGGTGTCCCAGCAGCTTTCACGTCTGCGCCTAGAAGGACTGGTGATTCCACGTCGCGATGGCAAAACGATCTACTATCGCCTTGCTGACGATAAACCAAAACGTGTTTTGGAAGTGGTTTACGACCTATTCTGCAAAGACGTAAACACCTAATACAACCCGTATTTGTTGACTCAGCGATTCTGATCATCATAGGCTAAATAAAAAAAATAGGGATATTGGTCATGTTTGAACTTCTAAACGAAGGTCAAATGGCTGCGCTAATCGGCGGAACGGGAGGAATACTTCTGGGACTCGCCGCGCGCATGGGTCGCTTTTGCACATTGGGTGCAATCGAAGATTATCTATATGCCAACAGTCAGACGCGTCTACGGATGTGGGGTCTGAGCATCGGTGTTGCGATGTTCGCGGTCTTTGCAATGATGGGTACGGATTTGTTTGATCCAACACGCACTGGTTATCTGACAATGTACTGGAATCCCCTTTATTCGATCATCGGTGGTGTCATGTTTGGATATGGCATGGCCCTGAGTGGAAATTGCGGTTACGGCGCGCTTGCACGTTTGGGTGGGGGCGATTTGCGTTCCTTTGTCATTGTTTTGGTGGCGGGTATCTCTGCCTTCATAGTGATGTCAGGCCCCCTTGCCACGGTTCGCGTCATGATCTTTCCCGTCAACGAAATCACGGATCAGGCGGTGCCGAGCATTGCGTATTTATTGGCGGATAGCCTGCCCGTCAGCGCGCCTGTAATTGGCATGACGATTGCTGTCATTATCACGGTTATCACTTTCGTGGGCGATGATTTTCACCGTGAACACAAGGCCATTTTTTGGTCAATCGTCGTTGGCATTGCAATCGCCAGCGGCTGGGCAGGAACGCAATGGATTGCCGACAATGGCTTTGCCAGCCCCGACATCCGCTCGCATACCTTTGTTGCCCCTGTGGGCGACACCATCATCTATGCCATGAATGGCAGCGCGTTGGGATTAAATTTCGCTATTGGATCGGTTGCAGGCGTGCTGGCAGGTGCATTTTTGGGATCAATGGTAAAGGGCCATTTCCGTTGGGAGGCCTGTGAAGACCCCCGAGAATTGCGCCGTCAGATAATCGGCGCGGCCATCATGGGCGTTGGCGCAATTTTGGCCTTTGGCTGTTCTGTCGGCCAAGGCATCACCGCCTTTAGTCTTCTTGCCTATTCTGGACCTGTGACTTTTGCGGCGATCTTTTTGGGGGCACGCATTGGCCTAAAACAGTTGATCGAAGGTTTTGTGCACGCTTAACCCTGATAATCTGCCAAACGTGCAACATATCGAGCTAGCGTATCAATCTCTAGGTTAATCGCATCGCCAACCTGCACGTCGCCCCATGTGGTAACCGTTTTTGTGTGCGGAACCAGGTTAATCCCAAATGTCTGTGTATCCACATCATTTACTGTCAATGATGTGCCATTTAAGGCAACTGACCCTTTGGGCGCGATAAAACGTGCAAGGGCATCTGGTGCATTAATCACCAAACGGGTGCTGTCGCCTTCGTCGCGCATTTCAATCAGTTCCGCGACCCCATCGACGTGACCTGAAACGATATGTCCGCCCAATTCGTCGCCCACTTTTAACGCGCGTTCTAGATTCACACGTTTCCCAACAGGCCAGCCATCTGCATCACCAATGTTGGTTTTTGATAGCGTTTCGGCACTGATGTCAACATCAAACCAATCTGGACCCAAATCAATGGCCGTCAGACACACACCATCGCAGGCAATCGATGCACCAATATCAATTCCAGATGTGTCATAGGCCGTTTTGATCCGCGCGCGCAAATCACCGCGTTGTTCGGTTTCGACGACAACGCCAACATCTGTGATAATACCAGTAAACATGTTTACCCAACTCTCCTTTGGTAATTAGTCGACCTACGCGGTAAATAACTAAATGTGTGCCATCATCAGTGGCCAATGTCTAGATCACCTAGTGTAACTAAGGTAAAATCAAGCAGTTCTGTTTTCGTAAATATAATATTGTCGATACGTAGATTCTGTAGGTGATGAAACCGAATGCTGACCAGACGATAGACATACATCTTCGCTTAATTCAAGATAGGATCAAATCCCATCAGATAAGCAAGTGGCGCATGATCATCTGTTAATAGCTTTGGGCTTTTGCGCTCAATTATTGAAGTTATGAATGTGTCATCCAATACACTAAATCGAGTGTCTTGCGGAACTCTTAATCGGATTGAATTGAAATCACTTTTTTTGTTGGATGCCAAAAATACAAAGACTCTACGTTCGCCTTTTTGCGGTGAACTCGCCTCTGTCCAAACTTCAACATTTTTAAAGACCGATTGAAGACTAACAACGACAGCAGAAAACGCATCTAATCGCTCGACATTATCCATGAAATTCATCAAGAAAACACCATCTGTCGTCAATCTTTGACTTACTAAGTCAAAAAATTCGACGGTTATAAGGTGTTCAGGCACCGCTATATCAGTGAACGCATCACCAATTATCACATCATATTTTATGTTTTCCCGCTGAAGCAACAAACGCGCATCTTCATGCTCGATACGTATCGCTTCCCTATTCAGCCAAAAATTTTCTGTTGCAACTTCGGTGACTACGGGATCAATTTCAGCGACAGTGATGTCACTAAACCCTCGATCATACCACGCTCTTGGTATAGAGTAAGTTCCTCCACCAATGTGAAAAGAATTGAAGGTGCTTTTTGCTTTCATTCTTTCCCTCGCCAAACCATCTAACAACGCCGCGTGAGGTGTGTACATGACACGTGGGTTTTTCAAATTGCTTATCCCATGTGCAAGATGATCAATCACCATCAATTTTGTTTCACTTGGTCGTAAGGGGTCCAAATCTACTACACGAATACAAAAGTACTCACTTTCATGATCACAAATCTGGGGTTGATCAAGTACATACAGACTAGTCAAAAACAATATAGCAGCACTCGGCAAAGTTACGACTAATTGATGCATTTGCCCCTTACCCAGCCAAAAACACAGACTACTAGAGGCGATGTAAACAACTGATACTAAAATCAGTGTAGAGGTTGAGCCAAAATGTGGAATAAGTAGAAAACCAGCGGCTACAGTTCCAATTATCGCACCAAATGCACCCACAGCATACATTGAACCCAGCGCATATTCTGAATTATCGCGACCGCGCATAGCAGCTACTGTCAAAATTGGTGCAGGTATTCCAGCAAAAACAGATGGAAGAAAGAAAGCGCCCATGGTTATGAGTGAAATTGCTACCAAAGGTTCGGATGTATTTGAAATAATGGGAGTAGCCAAAAGTCTAAGCATCAATCCTGCGCACGCGGTGGACATCGCGGCGAACATCATAACTCCGCCCGAAACTCTAAGTGCAGTCGTAATTTTTGACGTAGCTATTTTACCGCCAATCCAATTTCCAATTGAAAACCCGGCAAGAACTACTGCGATGATTGCGGTCCATGTATACAAACTCATTCCCACATATGGAGCAATCATTCTACCAGCCACGATTTCTACCACCATGCTAGAAGCAGAAATCACGCCTTGTAAAATTATTAAAACAAATAGTGGATATAATTTTCCTTGATCATCTTCGTTCAACGCAATGCTAGCCAAATTCACAACCCGATCTTTTCGAAAAGCCGCCAAAATTTAATTATGTATACACAACATAAAGATCACGTATATGTAATAGAGATTTGCATCAAAGAAAACCTTCGATCAAGAGGACAGACATTGATATCCGCTGTTAGCATTTGATTTATTTGTGCACTTTCGACCACGTATGAAGGATATCACCCCCAACAGTTTGTAATGATTTGAGCTCGTATTCAGGCGCCTCGGACAGCTTGCCAAATCCCAGTGCACCAATCGCGGGTTGCCCTTCGGCGCCGATGACGACACCTGACTGAAACCCAACCAAATGGTCCACGACGTCAGCTAACAAAAGGGATGCTGCCAGTGTTCCGCCCCCTTCACAAAAGATCCTTGTCAAACCGCGCTCGGCCATTTTCTTCATCAAATCAAATATCGCAATCCGCCCGTTTTCAACGGCGCATTCGATCAAGGTTGCCCCGCGATCTTGCCATGCGTAGATGCGATCAACGGGCGCCTCATCACTGTGGCACAGCCACAGCGGCGCGTCTTGAGTCGAATTTGCAAGGGCGCTGTCGGTTGGCAAATCCAACTTGCGGGACATGATAATGCGAACGGGTTGATGTGATACGCCCATTCCACGCACGGTCAACATGGGATCATCCGCACGCGCTGTGCCTGCCCCAACCAAAACCGCGTCATGATTGGCCCGCATGCCGTGCACCAATCGCCGCGCCTGTGGGCCTGTGATCCACTGGCTATCTCCGCTGGCCGTGGCGATCCGTCCATCAAAACTATTGGCAAGCTTTAGCGTCAGGAATGGACGCCCAAGGGTGGTTTTTGCGAAAAATCCCGCGTGATCCTCTGTCGCCATTTCGGCACAAACACCCGTTGTCACCTTGATCCCTGCGGAGTGTAGCATGTCAAACCCTGCGCCATTCACACGTGGATCACTGTCCTGAATGGCGCCGACCACATGTGCGACACCCGCATCGATAAGGGCCTGCGCACAAGGCGGGGTGTGCCCATGATGCGAACAGGGTTCCAATGTGACGTAAACCGTTGCACCGCGTGCCGCATCCCCCGCCTGCGCCAGTGCCATTGTTTCCGCATGGGGGCGCCCGCCCGGTCGCGTAAACCCGCGCCCAACAATTCGACCGTCTTGAACAATCACGCATCCCACAGCGGGATTGGGCCACACGCGCCCAAGCCCACGCCGCCCAAGGGCAAGCGCGTGCGCCATAAACCGTTCGTGGGACATCAACTATTCTTCTTCTGCTGTTTTTGGACGAAGTTCCGAAACGAATTTGTCGAAATCATCCGCCTCTTGGAAATTTTTATACACAGAGGCAAAGCGCACATAGGCGACCGTATCAATTCGGGCCAAGGCCTCCATCACGATTTCGCCGATCATTTTGGACTGAATATCGGTGTCACCCATGCTTTCCAAACGGCGCACAATCCCGGAAATCATCTGTTCCATGCGTTCATGTTCAACAGGACGTTTTTGGAGCGCAATGCGAATAGAGCGCTCTAATTTCTCGCGTTCAAAATCTTCGCGACGGCCATTGGATTTGATAACGACCAAGTCGCGCAATTGCACGCGTTCATAGGTGGTGAAACGCCCCCCGCAAGCAGAACAAAATCGACGACGCCGAATTGAAACGTGATCCTCAGCTGGACGTGAATCCTTGACCTGAGTGTCGATATTCCCACAAAACGGACAACGCATGCCTGCACCTTTCGTAATCTATATACGTTTTGACACCAAAGAGGGGTCATTAGATAACCTTATCCACAGGCACTATAGGATATCCGCTAGGGTTTGGGTAGACCCGAATTTCAGCCGCTAGATTTAGAAACAGGTTCAGACTGACAACCTAGCCAAGGGTTGCGATCACGCGACGGTGTTGCCGTGCATCACGGTGTTCAAATAAATATATTCCCTGCTATGTCCCCAATGCCAACCGCCCCTCAATCACAGGAATCTGAATGGAGACGGGTAACATCGCTGACTTAATATGCGCAGGCATATCATCATCCCCTTAATAGCGGTGGGTGAGGTAGCGGATCGTGGGATCATTTGCAGGTGGAACCAGCCTGCTAAAGTCGTTCGGTAAATCGGTACGCACCTTGGGTGTCTGCGTTTTCCTGAACCAGAATGCTGGCTGACGTGTGCTGGATGAAAAGGGTCAGGACCCCAGAACCCCGCACCCACGACGCCACCTGATCCGTAAATTCACAGAGACCCTGACCAATGGTTTGGATTGTAAAGGTGGTCTGCATAATTGTTTGCAATCATGAAAAAAGGGCACCCAAACTTGGATGCCCCGTATAAATTTATTGGTCCAGGAAGGATCGCAATTTGCGCGACCTGCTGGGGTGTTTCAGCTTGCGCAGCGCTTTCGCCTCGATCTGGCGGATACGTTCGCGTGTCACGCTGAACTGTTGACCCACCTCTTCCAATGTGTGGTCGGTGTTCATGCCAATCCCGAAACGCATACGCAAAACGCGTTCTTCGCGCGGAGTCAGCGATGACAAAACCCGCGTCGTGGTTTCTTTCAGGTTTTCTTGGATGGCGCTATCCAATGGCAGGATTGCATTCTTATCCTCGATGAAATCACCCAATTGGCTATCTTCTTCGTCGCCAATCGGTGTTTCCAGCGAAATTGGCTCTTTCGCGATTTTCATAACCTTGCGCACTTTTTCCAGCGGCATTTGCAGCTTTTCTGCCAACTCCTCTGGTGTCGGCTCACGACCAATTTCGTGCAACATCTGACGCCCTGTGCGGACCAATTTGTTGATCGTTTCGATCATATGCACAGGAATACGAATTGTGCGCGCCTGATCCGCGATCGAACGTGTGATTGCCTGACGGATCCACCATGTCGCATAGGTCGAGAATTTATAGCCGCGGCGATATTCAAATTTATCGACCGCCTTCATCAGACCGATGTTCCCCTCTTGGATCAAATCCAAGAACTGTAGACCGCGGTTGGTGTATTTTTTGGCAATCGAGATAACAAGACGCAGGTTCGCCTCGACCATTTCTTTCTTGGCCTGACGCGCTTCTTTTTCACCCTTTTGCACTTGAGATACGATACGGCGGAATTCAGAAATGTCCAAACCCACATACTGACCCACTTGCGCCATGTCAGAGCGTAAATCCTCGGCCTTTTCGCGCGAGCGTTCGATAAACATCTGCCAGCCACGACCAGATTTCTCAGCCATATCATCCAGCCAGCTGGGGTCCAATTCGCGTCCACGGTATTCTTCGATAAACTCGCGGCGGTTGATGCGCGCTTGGTCGGCCAATTTCACCATGGCACTGTCGATTTGCATGATCCGACGGTTGATACCGTAAAGCTGATCAATCAACGCCTCGATCCGATTGTTGTGCAGGTGCAATTCATTCACCAAATCTACAATTTCAGAGCGCAGTGCTTGATATGTCTCTTCTTCTTTATCCGTCATCGCAGCACCTTCATTCAAGGTCGCGGAAATCCGGATGTCTTGCATTTCAGACAAACGCTCATAATCAATGGCGATGCGTTCCAGCGTTTCCAAAACCTTGGGTTTTAGCGCTGCTTCCATTGCGGCCAGTGACATGTTTGACTGTTCATCGTCATCATCATCATCGTCTTTTGCAATCGGATTGCCGTCTGCGTCGTATTCGGGTTCATCTGTTTTGTTGGCCGCGGCGGGTGCTGCACCTGTGCTGCCAATCACTCGTTCAACGCCATCTTCGTCCATTTGATCGCCAAATGTCGCTTCAAGGTCGATCACGTCGCGCAACAAAATGTCTTCGTTCAACAATTCTTCGCGCCAGATGGTGATCGCTTGGAAGGTCAATGGGCTTTCGCACAGGCCCAGGATCATTGTATTGCGCCCGGCCTCGATCCGCTTGGCAATGGCAATCTCGCCCTCACGGCTGAGCAGTTCAACAGATCCCATTTCGCGCAAGTACATGCGCACGGGGTCATCGGTGCGATCCAGCTTTTCTGTTTCGCCCGTGGAAACAGCAACATCCTTGGTGCCTGTTGCGACCAAATCAGTTGGGCCGCGGTCTTCGTCCTCGACTTCATCGTCTTCGATAATGTTGATGCCCATTTCTGACAGCATCGACATCACATCCTCGATCTGTTCAGAAGACACCTGATCCGGTGGCAAAACAGTGTTCAGCTGATCGTATGTGATGTAACCCCGTTCACGCGCCTCGGCGATCATACGCTTAATTTGCGCTTGGCTCATATCAAGGGAAACTTCTGTTTCCTGATCATCCGTTTTGCGATCTTCGTTCTCAGAAGCGGCCATATAGGTCTCCTAACTTGGGCAGAGCGATTCGGTTTATAGAATCATTAACGATTTGTCATGATTCGGACACCCTCTTAGCCCTATTTCTTTGACGAATCTTTACCAATTCATCATTTTTTTGTTTTTTGAAATCGGATTGCTCCGATCAGGTCGTCCAATCTGTTGCGTTCATCACGGCTGATTCGTGCACCATTGTCCGCGACGTCATATTGCGTTTGATCGTCTTGGTCCGCGCGTTGTGCGCGATTTGCGGCGTCTGCCGCCTGTGCCAGACGGTGCAGTACCCACAGATCTAGGCCATCTTCGGGGATTTGCGAACTTTCCTGAAGTTCTGCTTCCAACCCGCGATGGGCGCCCAATTTACCCAATTCCTCTTTCAATGTCAGACGCGCCATTTCAATATCGCCCGACCGACGCAAGCATGGCACCACCTGTAGGTGGCCAAGGGTCATGAATTTTTCAAGTGGATCGGCCCCCAAATTTTCAGACAGGACCACAGATGGATCAAAGTCCATATCCTGACAGTGGCGCATCAAAATCCGCAACATCGAGGGATGATCCCCATGTTCAAAATCCAACATCGCCAGTTCATCCAAATATTCGTAGACCAATTCTGGAAACCGAATAAGGGTGGCCAAAATCACCGCCTCGCGCAGGTATTGTGCCACGTCCCCTTCGCCTGCGGCCAAGACAGACCCCTTGGTCGATGCACCCGCTGTTTGGAGAACATTGCGTGTGCTCCCAGATTTAAAGGATCGCGCAGCACGGAAAAAATCCCAACGCAAATCTTTGATCGCTTGGTCATAGTGCGAACGCAGGTTTTGATCCTGAATTTGGCTGGTCGACCCGCGCAACCGTTTATCCAACGCGGCCTTGCGATCGGGGCTGTCAAAGGTTTGGCCCTCGGTTTCACGCCGCCACAGCAATTCAACCAATGGCATCGCGTTGTCCAAGATGGATTGCACGGCACCTGCCCCTTTGGCGCGCAACAGATCATCGGGGTCCTGCCCTTCTGGCATCAGGGCAAACCGCAATGCGCGGCCCGTTTGTAGCAGCGGCATCGCCAAATCAATCAAACGATAGGCCGCCCGCAATCCCGCCTTATCCCCATCCAGCGCGATGATCGGTTCCGGTGTAATTTGCCACATCATCGCCAGTTGATTTTCGGTAATCGCGGTGCCCAATGGCGCAACCGCCCCTTCAAACCCAGCGCGCACCAACGCGATCACGTCCATGTACCCTTCGGCAACAATCAGGGGCTGACCCCGCCCCACGGCCGAACGTGCAGGCCCGTGATTATAAAGGCTGCGCCCCTTATCAAACAAAATGGTTTCGGGTGAGTTCAGATATTTTGCCCGTGCATTTGGATCCATCGCGCGACCGCCAAAGGCCACGCAGCGTCCGCGTGCATCGCGAATGGGAAACATAATGCGACCACGGAACCGATCATAACTGGTCCCACCATCATCGGGTTTGATGATCAGTCCCGTATCCACCAACTGCTGTTCGGAAATTCCGCGCCCCATCAGCGCAGATTTCACGCCCGCACGATCATTCGGGGCAAAGCCAATTTCAAATTGCTGCAACGCCTCGCCATTTAATCCACGACGATCCAGATAGGCCCGCGCATCTGCTGCAGCGCCCGTTTTCAGGGACATCTGAAACCAACGCACCGCTTCATCCATGACATCGGATAGTTCTTTGCGCCGATCCGCCTTTTCCACCATTTTGGGATCGGGTTTTGGAACACACATTCCCGCTTCGGCGGCTAGGATTTCAACCGCCTCCATGAACCCAACGTTTTCGGTTTCTTTGATAAACCCAATGGCATCTCCTTTGGCCTGACAGCCAAAGCAATAATAAAACCCCTTGGCGTCCTGCACGTGGAATGAGGCGGTTTTTTCCTGATGAAACGGACAGGGTGCCCAATAATCGCCCTTGCCCTGATTGGATTTGCGCATGTCCCATGACACCTTGCGCCCAACAACTTGGGATATAGGCACACGTGTGCGCAGTTCATCAAGGAATCCGGGTGGCAGGCTCATTGCGAAAATATGAGGGGCGCGCGGTGCGAAGTCTAGGGGGATAAACGGATTTTTCACCATTGCGCCGATCGCGCGTCAGCGCGCGATCATTTTTGTTGAGGGGAACCTATGCCCGCGTCGCAATATATCGCATGGCGCGATCAATATCATGCACCATGGTTTTTGCCATGGAGCGGAACGCATAGATGTCAAAACTATCGTCACTCACGCGGTGGTAAATCGCATTCATATGTTGCAGTTGGGAACGCACCACCTGTCCCTTTTTCATCGCCTTTGAACGCATGTCCACACTGCTTAGGCGGGCAAGGACCGCTTCGACATCAGCGCCTTTCAGGTTCAAAACACACCAACTGTCGCTTTGGTCGACGATTGCGGCGTGGTTTGATAGGTCTGCATGTGGTTCTGGACCCACCAAAAACACCGACGGCCCCGCCCACATCGCTCGTGCACCCGCGCGCCCTGTCGCCTGCCCCGTTTTGGGCAGCGCCATGCCGTAATGCTCTTTCAGTGCTGCAGAAAGAGTATCCGCTTGGCCCTTATAACAGGCGATGGATGTGATTGCAGCAGGAACAACTTCACTCAGCTCCATTGTTCCGACAGAGATTGGAACCAGGCCCTCGGCCGGAGATTTTGCAACGAGTTTAAGCACGAAGGCGTCCTCCCACTGGATCAAAGGCGACGGGATCAATCACCTCGCATACGGCCTCAACACCGCGCAGGTGATCGACCATTTTCACAAGTTCGCCAATACGATTTGGACCATTGCGCAGGAACGCAAGCCCCATGAAATGCCCCAATGTGGGGGAATATCCAACCGATGTGATATAGCCCTGATCGTTCACACGTGTGGCAGCGTCGCCCTCATTAAACAAATGCGCCCCAGCGGTCAGTTGTTTGACTGTACCAACAGGTTTTAATCCAACCAAACGTTCACGATCTGGATCAACCATTCCCGGACGGGCCGCCGCGGTTTTTCCGATACAGTCCTTTTTCGCGCTGATCATGCGTTCCATCCCAATGTCAAATGCTGTGGTGCGCCCATGAATTTCGGCGTGCGTGATGAACCCCTTTTCGATGCGCAGCACGTTCAATGCCTCCATCCCATAGGCACCACCGCCCAATTCCTTGGCCTTGGCCACCAGCAATCTAAACAGGCTTTCGCCATAACGCGCAGGAACGGCAACCTCGTAACCCATTTCACCGCTGAAGGAGATGCGGAACAAACGCCCCGGAACACCCATAACGTCCATTGCCCCGCATTGCATAAATCCAAAGGCATCATTGCTGATGTCATCCTCAACAAAATTGCTCAGCAAATCACGCGCCTTGGGACCTGCAACGGCGAATTGAGCCCACTGTTCGGTGACGGAAATGAAACTTACGTCCCAATCGGGGTGCAAACATTGGGTGACGAACTCCAAATGCCGCATCACCAATCCTGAAGCGGCAGTTGTGGTTGTCATGACATAGTGGTTTTCGCCCAACCTTGCAGTTGTGCCATCATCCATCACATGCCCATCTTCGCGCAGCATCAGGCCATAACGTACGCGCCCAACCTTTAACGTGCTGAACATATTGGTATAGATGAAATCTAAAAGTTTGGCCGCATCCTTGCCCTGGATGTCGATTTTGCCCAAGGTCGATACATCACAGACACCAACATTTTCACGCACCATAATGACCTCACGATCACAGGATTGACGCCATGTGGTTTCCCCATGTTCTGGGAAATAGCTTGGGCGATACCACAGGCCCGCTTCGATCATCGGGGCCGCCATATGTTTGGCAACGGCGTGCGATGTGGTAAGGCGTTCGGGCGCAAAGCCTGTGCCGCGTGCCTCGCCCCCCATGGCGGCAATTGCAACGGGGGAATAGGGGGGACGGAATGTGGTGGTTCCCGTTTCGGGAATACCCCGCCCCGTCGCATCTGCCAGCAGGGCCAGCGCCGCCACGTTGGAATTTTTGCCCTGATCTGTCGCCATCCCTTGGGTGGTGTAGCGTTTCATATGTTCGACAGAGCGGAAGTTTTCTTGGGCCGCCTGTTTGATATCCTTCACAGTGACATCGTTTTGATAATCCAACCACGCCCGCGCCTTGCCCGGAACGGCCCATAGCGGTTCAATCGCATATGCCGCATGTTCCGCAGTTGGTAGCGGATCTGCAGGTGTGGTTTTACCCAAATCACTTGCAACACGCGCGGCAATATCCTGCGCGCTTTCAAAACAGGCGGACGTCGACATATGGCCCGCTGCCGACCCCACCACGGACATCCCGGGAATAGACCCCGCAGTCGGGACAAAGCTGGCAATAGTTTCATCCCATGTTGGGCGACCGTTCATGTGACATGTCATGTGAACCGTTGGGTTCCATCCGCCAGAAACCGCTAAGCAATCCGCGGCAATATTATGGGTGCGTCCACCATCCGTGATCTGAACCGATGAAAGGCCCAGCCGCCCTTTGGTGTCCCTCACATACGCCCCACGATAAATTGGGAAATCCCCGTCAATCGCCGCATCTGTACGCGGATCCACATAGGCCGCAACCTCAACCCCCGCAGCAGACAAATCATGTGCCGTGCGAAAGGCGTTGTCGTTATTGCCAAAGACCACAACACGTTTCCCAGTCGCAACACCATAGCGGTGCAAATAGCTGCGCACCGCACCTGCCTGCATAATCCCAGGGCGGTCGTTGTTTGAAAAACCAATGGTGCGTTCCAGCGCACCCGCCGCCAATACCGCGCGTTTCGCATGAATACGCCAAAAGGTTTCCAATGGACGATCCCCGCCGCGATCATTCATGTGATGGGACACACGTTCAACCGCGCCATAGGTACCGCCGTCATAGGCACCAGTCACAGTTGTGCGTGTCATCAGGCGCACATTTTCCATTTGATCCAATTGCGCAACCATATCGGCTGCCCAATCCGCGGCTGGTTTGGCGCCGATATGATCCGCTTCGCTATTCAGGCGGCCACCCATGTGGAAATCTTCATCCGCAAGGATCACGTCCAATCCCGTTTGCGCCAATTGATAGGCGGCCCATAATCCCGCCGGACCCGCACCAATCGCCAAAACATCGCAATGTGCGAATGCGCGTTCATACGTATCCTCATTCGGTTTTTCACTGAGCGCACCCAAACCTGCGGCGCGGCGAATGACGGGTTCGTATAGCTTTTCCCAAAACGCCCGCGGCCACATGAATGTTTTATAATAAAAACCCGCTGACAAGAACGGCGCTATCAGGTCATTTACCGAGAGCAGGTCATGTTTCAGGCTGGGCCAACGGTTTTGGGAATTGGCCTCAAAACCATTGTAGATTTCCTGAACCGTTGCGCGCACATTGGGGTCCTGATACACGCCTGAACCAACGGTAACAATTGCATTTGGCTCTTCACTCCCCGCGCTTAGGATACCGCGGGGACGGTGATATTTGAAAGACCGCGCCACCAGGCGCACGTCATTGGCCAAAAGCGCTGAGGCCAGTGTATCGCCCTGAAAACCACCATAGGTTTTCCCATCAAAGCGAAAGCTGACGGCATTGCCGCGATCAATTTGTCCATAATCAGAAAGCCTCATCCCTGCTCTCCTTTTACTTTGCATGCAAGCTCTGCGCCCAAAACTTCGTGGGTGACGGTATTGCGTGTCACGACCAACCAATGTGAACAGCCTGCTTCGTGATGCCACAAATCGCGTATGACGCCCGCGGGGTTGTCACGGTTGTGAATATAATCATTCCACGCCGCATCCCCTGCATCAGGATCAGGGCGATGCAGGGCCAGTGCATCGCCCTGATAATAAAACTCACGTCTGTCACGTTCCCCACAAATGGGACAAGGAATACGCATTATCCGCTCCTAGTGTAAGTTGTGCTGAGACCCAGTGGCCTCTTCGTCCATCAAACCATATCCCGTTTGGAACCGATCCAAACGGAAGCGCGCCGCAGGTTCATGATGACGATCTGTTGCAATCAAATGCGCATAGCTAAAGCCCGAACCAGGCACGGCCTTAAACCCGCCATAACACCAGCCGCAGTTTAGATAGAGCCCATCAATATCTGTTTTATCAATGATCGGCGATCCATCGGGTGACATATCCATGATACCGCCCCAAGAGCGCAAAACCTTCGCCTTGCCGATCATAGGCATCAGACTCATCCCCGCCTCCATGACGTGTTCCATCATGGGTAGGTTGCCGCGCGATGCGTAGGAGGCATAGAAATCAATGTCACCACCAAAAACCAAACCGCCCTTATCCGATTGGCTGATGTAAAAATGGCCCATCCCGAATGAAATGACGTGATCGATGACGGGCTTGATCCCCTCGGTCACAAAGGCCTGCAAAACATGGCTTTCAATCGGCAGGCGCATGCCCGCCATCGCCGCTGTCTGGCTTGAACGGCCTGCGGTGGCCAGGGCGATTTTTTTCGCGCGAATTGTGCCACGGCTGGTTTCTACACCGCGCACCTTGCCGTTTTCAATGTTGATGCCTGTGACCTCGCAATTTTGGATCAAATCAACACCGCGCTGATCGGCACCGCGTGCAAATCCCCAGGCCACTGCATCATGTCGTGCCGTCCCCCCGCGTGGGTGATATAGACCGCCGTAAATAGGGAAACGCAGGCTGTCAAAATTCAGATAGGGGATCATGTCGCGCACCTGATCGCGGTTCATCAGGATCGCATCATCCCCTTGGTTCACCATAGCGTTGCCACGACGGGCAAAGGCATCGCGTTGACCATCGGAATGGAACAGGTTGATGATACCGCGTTGCGAATGCATCACGTTGTAGTTCAACTCACCCTCTAACTGTTCCCAGAGTTTCAATGAATGTGAATAAAATTCGGAATTCCCAGGCAGGCCATAGTTTGCCCGCACAATCGTGGTATTGCGCCCAACGTTCCCGCCGCCGATATATCCGCGCTCTAGAACGGCCACATTTATGACGCCGTGTTCCTTGGCCAGATAAAACGCCGTGGACAGGCCATGGCCCCCACCGCCCACAATGACAACATCATATTCATCCTTGGGATCAGGATCACGCCAATGCGCACTCCACCCCTTGTTGCCAGTCAAACCCTCTTTCAGAATGCGAAGCGCGGAAAAGCGCATAGCCGTCTCCTTTGTCCATTGACGCAGAGACAATCAACTTAACATCAGAAAATCAATACTTAGCGACGACAAGAATGAACGGTTTACGACATATCCCAGACGATCTTCTACATCCGCCGACCCATATCCCAACGTGCTTTCAGGAACGTCCTTCATCGACGAAATATCCTGAATATTGAACGATCTCTTGTTCGGCTGCGGCCTCCTCAGCGAAAAACCCAACCGAATAGGCGCGCGCAACCTGATTAACGTGGTTCAAAATCATGGATTGACGCACAAAGGCCATCGAACATCCAAGGAAGGAGACGAAAATAATCATCAAAACGGGGAACAAGATGAAAAATTCAATTGTCATACTGCCATCATTGCGCCGCGTAAGACGCTCAATCCTTTTTTGCCCATCTAACCATAGAATCGTCCTAACTTTTCGTCCATTGACAGATAAGCTAGGGGTGGATTGGGACCAAAATGTGATGGCGGTGCGGCAATTCAGCGGAATTGAACGGGGGTTTAATTGTTCCCCAGCAGTTTTAACAAACCACCCGCAGCGCCCTTTTCCAATTCTTTTTTCAGGGCATCTTCCACGTTTTTCGCATCAGGCAGGGCATCCCCCAGCGCCTCTTTTGCGCGCTCTTCCAGCTTTTGCTTTTCCTCCTCGATCCGCTCTTTCGCCTTGGCTTCAAGTGCTTCTTTTTCTTCGGCAAAGTTTAGACTCACAGCGGCGTTCAAATCGGGTTGGAATTTCGGGGCCTCCCACGATCCATGAATGCGCAAAGGGATTGCCAGTCCTTCGCCCGCACGTGCAGATTTTGCGTTCGGCGTCAGCGTATAGTCCAAATTGCGATTGCCAATATCAATCTGTCCCGCACCGCGCGTTTCAAAAGACGGAAGGCTAAAGATCAGGTCATCGTTCGACGCCACCCCATTTTTCAGTGTGGATGAGGCAGATAAATTGTCAAACAGGGTTGTTCCGGGTGTTGTATCGCTTGATCGCAAAAGACGGTCCAAATCCATGCCCGTCCAACGCCCGCTGTCCACATTGAACCCAGCCGTTCCGCTAAGCGATTTCATGATCCCATCGACAGAGGATCCAACGCCCAATAGATCAAGGATCACATTTGCGCGTCCCTCAATACTATTTACGTCCAGCATATCAGACATCAGCGGGCTGAGGTCCACGGCATTGCCTTGGAACCTGATTGCGGTGGATAGACCATTTCGTGCGTCCAAAACGAATTCGCCCGCCCCCGCTCCGCGATAGGCGTTGAGTTCATTTAGCGTAAAGACAGCACGCGCATTTTCTATCCGCATTTGTCCTGAAAACCCATCAATCCGCAGTGTATCTGTGATCAAGGCATCCCCAGTCACGCCCAGATCAGCATTCACCAATCCCAAGGTCCTAAGGTCCAGTGGGTCTTGCGACCAACCCGTTGCCGCAGCCGTTGATGTGCCATTCCCGCCACCCGATTTTGACGAAGCCCTATCCACGCGGCGCAGATCAAGTGTTCCAACATTCAGCGCACCGGACACGTAGGGGATATCAGAGAATTCAGCTGACACACGCCCAGACAGACGATTGGCCCCCAATTGCGCAACCATATCGCTCAAGGACAACGCATCACCATCCAAAGTAAGCTTTGTCGACGCTTGCACCGCAGCCCCAAGGTTTTTGGTCAGGCCAGAAACAGACACATCAAAGGCAGACAAAAAATACTGCGTGCTTGATAGGTCCAGAAACAAATCGCCCGCGACATTGCCCAGCGTGGTCGCGGTTCCATTGATCGACAATGCACCGCCATCGGACACGGTAACCTCTGCACCAAATGGGATGGGCGTGGTATTTCCAAAACCCTCTCGCAACTCAGCGCTGGCCGCCAGCGTAATGGGCCGCGCACCATAGGTCAGCGCCCCTGCAAAGGTCACGGGTTGATCCAGCGATGGCATGCGTAATTCAGCTGAAATTTCACGCACAGTGATGTCCTGGCCAGTCACGCGATCACTATAGCGGACTTGCCCGTCAACAATCTCGGCAATCGGGATTTTGATCAGTGGGACATCCGCACCATCCGTAGCTGCCGTTTGATCTGCGTCGGTATCTGTCTGTCTCGCATCGCGCATCTGGGGTTGATCCGATTCAAAAACCCAGTTCACCTGCCCGCTTTCATTGCGTTCCAACAGGATGTCAGGGCGGATCAATGACAAACGGGAAATCACAATGTCCCCGCCAAAAAGCGACGCCATAGATACCGAAACATCCAAACGGTCCGCGGACATCATTGCCCCGCGATCGGACCAATCGGCATTCGCAACACTAACCTGATTGGCAACCACAACCAAATTCGGGAAAATTTTCAGCTCTGCGTCACCTCCAACGCTTATGTCACGCCCTGTTTTCGCCTCAACCTGATCCAGTGCAAAGTTGATGATCCGATCCTTGGGCACCATGAACCATGCCAATCCCAGCATCACAACAACCGCGGCTAAGCCGCCAAAACCCCATTTAACAATACGCATCCATTTCCCTCATCCTTGTAGATCAGGTAAACCCAGCGCTGGAAAATTGGTACCAAAACCAAACGAGCCACCCGTTTTCGGCCAAATTCTGCTGGAATGTGCTCTTTCCAGTTAGTCTTGCGCAGGGTAAGAGAAGCCATGAGCACAAATCCACCAAACCTCCGCCCCGATCTGGCAAACGCAAAAGTTGCCAAAAGCCGCAGCGCAAACCAACCCACCATCGGGATGGTGTCATTGGGCTGCCCCAAGGCATTGGTGGACAGCGAACGTATTTTGACCCGACTGCGTGCAGAAGGATACGGCGTATCCCCCGACTATTCAGGCGCGGATGCGGTCATCGTGAACACATGCGGTTTTTTGGACAGCGCCAAAGCCGAAAGCCTTGAGGCCATTGGCGAGGCATTAAATGAAAACGGACGGGTGATTGTGACGGGATGTTTGGGGGCAGAGCCCGAATATATCACGGGCCACCACCCCAAGGTTCTGGCCGTCACTGGCCCCCATCAATATGAACAGGTACTGGATGCGGTCCATGCCGCGGTGCCGCCAAATCCAGACCCCTTTGTCGATTTGTTGCCCGCAAGCGGCGTGAAATTAACCCCGCGCCACTACAGCTATCTGAAGATCTCAGAGGGCTGTAATCACAAATGCAAATTCTGCATCATCCCCGATATGCGCGGCAAATTACAAAGCCGCCCTGCCCACGC
>JAFMKS010000034.1:18769-24849 GCA_017852835.1 Paracoccaceae bacterium | reverse complement strand
CTCAGGCGTCGTTTCTAAAATCATCAAGTAATAATCTTACTTGAAACGGTTAGGGTGCGCGGCAACGCGCACCTTTGCTCTTTACGAGATCGGGCAACCGATCGCCCGGGTTCGATGAAGGCAAAAGATGCTCTTGGGTCTTCCTCTCAACTCTAACGCCGAAACATAAGGCAATAAGACAATGCAAAGCCAAAACATTCGTATCCGGCTAAAGGCATTCGATTACCGTGTACTGGATGCCAGCACACAGGAAATCGTGAACACTGCCAAACGCACTGGAGCTTCGGTCCGCGGTCCTATCCCGCTGCCGAACAAGATCGAAAAGTTCACCGTTCTACGTGGTCCACACGTGAACAAAAAATCGCGTGACCAGTTCGAAATTCGCACACACAAGCGTCTTTTGGACATCGTTGACCCAACACCACAAACCGTAGATGCGCTTATGAAGCTGGATCTTGCGGCAGGTGTTGACGTTCAAATCTCGGTATAAGGGGGCAAACAGATGCGCTCTGGTATTATCGCGAAAAAAGTCGGCATGACCCGACTATTTATGGAAGACGGCAAACAGATCCCTGTTACTGTGCTTCAAATGGAAAACTTGCAAGTTGTTGCACAACGCAGCAGCGACCAGCACGGCTATACTGCTGTTCAACTTGGCGCAGGTTCTGCAAAAGCGAAAAACACATCCAAAGCGATGCGTGGCCACTTTGCAGTCGCTAAGGTTGAGCCTAAGCGTAAAGTTGCAGAATTCCGCGTTGATCCTGAAAACATGTTGGATGTTGGTTCTGAACTAACAGCCGAACACTATGTTGAAGGCCAATTTGTTGACGTTTCTGGCACTTCTATCGGTAAAGGTTTTGCCGGCGCTATGAAACGCCACAACTTTGGCGGTTTGCGTGCATCACACGGTGTTTCAATCAGCCACCGTTCGCATGGTTCAACTGGTCAATGTCAAGGCCCAGGTAAAGTGTTCAAAGGCAAGAAAATGGCAGGCCACATGGGTGCCGTGCGTGTCACAACACAAAACCTACAGGTTGTTAAAACAGACGCAGATCGCGGTTTGATCATGATCAAAGGCGCCGTTCCTGGTTCAAAAGGCGGTTGGGTGACAGTGAAGGACGCGGTTAAAAAACCACTTCCTGAAAATGTACCATTCCCAGCAGCATTGCGTTCCGCAGAAGCTCCGGCCGTTGCAGAAGAAGCGCCGGCAGAGGGAGGTGAATCATGAAACTTGACGTAATCACACTTGATGGTGGCAAAGCGGGCTCTGTTGAGCTTGGCGATGACATCTTTGGTCTAGAACCACGTGCAGACATCTTGCACCGTGTTGTGCGTTGGCAGCGTAATAAAGCGCAAGCTGGCACACACAAGGTTAAGACACGGTCTGAAGTGAGCTACTCAACCAAGAAAATCTATCGTCAAAAAGGAACAGGTGGCGCACGTCACGGTTCGCGTAAAGCGCCGATTTTCCGCAAAGGTGGCATCTATAAGGGCCCAACACCGCGCAGCCACGCGCATGAATTGCCAAAGAAAGTGCGTCAGCTTGGCCTTAAGCACGCGCTATCAGCTAAGGCGAAATCAGGTGCATTGGTGATCATCGAAGCAGCCGCCTCAGAAGGCAAATCTGCTGTTTTGGCAAAGCAAGTGAAAAACCTAGGTTGGAAACGTGCATTGATCATCGACGGTTCAGAAGTAAGCGAAAGCTTTGCAATGGCCGCACGTAACGTTGAGGGCGTGGACATCCTGCCAACAATGGGTGCAAACGTTTATGACATCCTAAAGCGTGATACACTTGTCATCACGAAAGCGGGCGTCGAAGCATTGGAGGCACGTTTGAAATGACTGTAAAAGCTGAACATTACGATGTGATCCGCAAGCCGATCATCACAGAGAAAGCAACAATTGCATCAGAAGCAGGTGCAGTCGTTTTTGAAGTGGCAATCGACAGCAACAAACCACAGATCAAAGAAGCGGTAGAAGCGCTCTTTGGTGTAAAGGTCAAAGCGGTCAACACAACCATCACCAAAGGTAAAACCAAGCGTTTCCGTGGTATGATGGGTCGTCGTAGGGACGTCAAAAAAGCCTATGTGACACTGGAAGACGGTAATACAATTGACGTGTCAACTGGTCTCTAAGGTCACAAACTAAAGTGTTTAAAAAACTAAACCCCCGCAGTTGCGGGGGTTTTTTGTTTTCCTCGCGCAATACTTTGTGATAGAGCAATCACATATTTAAAGTATTTACTTTGCGGGTTTTAGGAATGCGATTACTTGCGCTTATTTTAGTAGCGTGGTTGTGGGGTGTGGTCGGTGTACAGGCACGTCAATCTGACGTGAAGCACTGTGAAGATGCGATAGATACCGATCAGTTCAAAGACTGTTTGACTGGGAATTTAACAAATTCAAATTTATGGGTCCTTAATAAGACCACAAACACTGAAGCTGCCGACTTTCTGGAAGCGAGATTGGAAATTCATGATCATATAGTCTGTGGGGAAAAGTCTGGACAGTTAGAGCTTGTCTTTGTCTGCTCTGAACGTGCTCCAATTGTTTTTGTGACTGGCACATGCTGATTTGCAGATCATGCACGGTTTGGTCGTTTGAATATAAAGATTGCTGAAAAGAGACGGCAAAAATTCGTCGCTACTGCCCTATACGATGGAAACGCGCTCGGGCCATCAGATGCCAAGGATGCCGTTCGCATTGTCAACGCAATTACCAATGCCGAAAAAGTCACAATTCAAATTCAGCCATTCCCATGGTTGCTTACGAACGCGACATTCTACCCAATTGAGAATAGCACAAAGGTTGATGAAATATAGGCAGCGTGTTTGGAGTAAGCGTTTCTAACGCAACTCGGGCTGAGAAATCGTCAGTTGTAAGCATTGTTTCATGCAATGTACTGGACACCCACGCCATTCACCACTATACGACAGCAATCTTGTATGGCCCTAGATTCGTCTAGGGCCTCGTGATGTTTATGAACTGGCCACCTTCGGGGGGCTTTACCATGGGCGGGGAAACCCGTCGAACACACAAACGGAAGTCAGAAAGCATGGCACTTAAGTCGTATAAACCAACGACGCCGGGCCAGCGCGGGCTGGTACTGATCGACCGTTCGGAGCTGTGGAAAGGACGTCCTGTCAAATCCCTAACAGAGGGTTTGACAAAATCGGGCGGCCGGAACAACACTGGACGGATCACATCACGTCGCCGCGGTGGTGGGGCAAAACGCCTTTACCGGATCGTCGATTTCAAACGCAACAAGTTTGACGTCGCAGCAACAGTGGAACGGATCGAATATGACCCGAACCGTACAGCATTCATCGCATTGGTGAAGTATGAGGATGGCGAACAGGCCTATATCCTTGCACCACAACGTTTGGCAGTCGGTGATCAAGTGATCTCAGCTGCAAAAGCAGACATTAAACCAGGTAACGCAATGCCATTCTCTGGCATGCCAATCGGGACAATCGTTCACAATATCGAACTTAAGCCTGGTAAGGGCGGTCAGATTGCACGCGCGGCGGGTACATACGCACAATTTGTTGGCCGCGATGGTGGCTATGCGCAGATCCGCCTATCCTCAGGTGAACTTCGCATGGTACGTCAGGAATGCATGGCGACAATTGGTGCTGTGTCAAACCCAGACAATTCAAACCAAAACTACGGTAAAGCGGGTCGTATGCGCCACAAAGGCATCCGTCCATCTGTTCGTGGTGTGGTTATGAACCCGATCGACCACCCACACGGTGGTGGTGAAGGCCGTACATCAGGTGGTCGTCACCCAGTGACACCATGGGGTAAGCCTACCAAAGGTAAACGCACCCGTAACACGAACAAGGCGTCACAAAAGCTTATCATTCGCTCGCGTCACGCCAAGAAGGGGGGACGTTAATTTATGCCTCGTTCAGTATGGAAAGGTCCATTTGTGGATGCTTATGTGCTTAAAAAAGCCGAAGCAGCACGCGAAAGCGGCCGTAATGAAGTTATCAAAATTTGGTCTCGTCGTTCCACCATCCTACCACAATTCGTTGGTTTGACATTTGGTGTGTACAACGGCCAAAAGCACATACCAGTGCTTGTGTCAGAAGATATGATCGGCCAGAAGTTCGGTGAGTATTCACCAACACGGACCTATTATGGTCACGGCGTCGACAAGAAAGCCAAGCGGAAGTAATAGCCATGTCTAAAGCGAAAAATCCCCGCCGCGTGGCCGATAACGAAGCAATGGCAAAATTGCGCATGCTTCGCACAAGCCCGCAAAAGCTTAACCTTGTTGCTGCGATGATCCGCGGTAAAAAGGTTGATAAAGCCCTAAGCGATCTCACATTCAGCAAAAAGCGTATCGCAATCGACGTTAAAAAATGTCTGCAATCCGCAATTGCGAATGCTGAAAACAACCACAACCTAGACGTTGATGAATTGGTTGTTGCAGAAGCGTATGTTGGTAAAAACATGACAATGAAACGTGGTCGTCCACGCGCACGTGGTCGTTTCGGTCGTATCATGAAACCATTCTCAGAACTAACGATCAAGGTTCGTCAAGTAGAGGAGCAAGCCTAATGGGTCAGAAGGTAAATCCAATCGGCATGCGCCTGCAGGTCAACCGTACCTGGGACAGCCGCTGGTATGCAGACACCAAAGATTATGGTGATTTGCTACTAGAAGATCTTCGCATGCGCGAGTTCATCAAAAAAGAATGCGCACAGGCAGGTGTGGCACGTGTCATCATTGAACGTCCTCACAAAAAATGCCGTGTGACAATCCACACTGCACGCCCTGGCGTCATCATTGGTAAGAAAGGCGCGGACATCGAAGTTTTGCGTAAAAAACTTGCTGCGATGACAACATCAGAATTGCACCTAAACATTGTTGAGGTTCGCAAACCTGAATTGGACGCACAGTTGGTTGGCGAAAGCATTGCACAACAGCTGGAACGCCGTGTTTCTTTCCGCCGCGCAATGAAGCGCGCGGTTCAAAACGCGATGCGCATGGGTGCCTTGGGTATTCGTGTGAACGTTGCTGGCCGTTTGGGTGGTGCAGAAATCGCGCGGACTGAATGGTATCGTGAAGGCCGTGTGCCTCTACATACATTGCGTGCAGATATCGACTATTCAAACGTCGAGGCCATGACACCCTATGGTATCATCGGGATCAAAGTATGGATCTTCAAAGGTGAAATCATGGAGCATGACCCTCAGGCGCGTGATCGTAAAGCACAAGAACTCCAAGATGGGCCAGCACCACGCGGTGCGGCGCCACGTCGCTAAGGAGGAGAGTAAGAGATGCTTCAACCAAAGCGTACCAAATTCCGCAAAATGCACAAAGGCCGGATCCACGGTCTTGCAAAAGGCGGTTCTGATCTAAACTTCGGCTCATACGGTCTTAAGGCAACGACACCAGAGCGTGTGACAGCCCGCCAGATCGAAGCAGCCCGTCGTGCCATGACGCGTCACATGAAACGTCAAGGTCGCGTATGGATCCGTATCTTCCCAGATACTCCCGTAACTTCGAAACCTGTCGAAGTTCGTATGGGTAAAGGTAAGGGGTCTGTTGATTATTGGGCATGCAAGGTCAAACCAGGCCGCATCATGTTCGAAATCGATGGCGTAAACGACGAAATCGCGCGCGAGGCACTTCGCCTAGCCGCCATGAAACTTCCAGTAAAAACACGCGTTGTTGTGCGCGAAGACTGGTAAGATCAATCTTCCGTATTGATTAAAACGCCCCGCTGGTTTCAGCGGGGCGTTTTGTTTTTAAAGCCATAATGATTTCTGCTGTGACCACATGTCCGTTTGTGCGGAGCCGAACTGCGCGTCATCCCCAACTGTAATTGAAACTTACCGAAATCCTATCATCCTCGGACATGTTCATAGGGACCTCGTGGCGTAGCCAACTTTCCCATAACAACAAATCCCCAACCGCAGGGGCGACATAGATGAAATTGCGCATTTCTTCGCGGGCCCCTTTGATGCGGGCAGGGGCGGCCATCATCATGGCGTGACGGGGGTCTTCGAATTTGATCGCGCTGGCCCCCTCGGGCATCGCAACATAGGTCGTGCCTGATATCACAGAATG
>JAFMKS010000034.1:0-18474 GCA_017852835.1 Paracoccaceae bacterium | reverse complement strand
TCCCCAAATTTCGACAGGTTCGAATGATAAAGACGGGTCGCGAAGAGTGATTTGATCTGTGTCATATCCGTTTGATAGCCAATGGGGGCGCTTATTGCCAGTTAGAATTAAGCAGGTGGATAAGACTCTTTTTCGCATAATCGCCCTTGCACCATGGAGCCTCATGGGTTAATGACCCCCATCACTAAAGCCGGTTCGACAGAATCGGCTAAGTTATTGTTGCGAAAGCAACTCACTCCACCGGGTTATAGGTCACCCAGTCACAAGGGGCCTTCTGGTGTCTGAAAAAGGAAAATGGCTATGAAAGCCCAAGATTTGCGTGATAAAACGCCTGATCAGCTTCGTGAAGAGCTGGCATCCTTGAAAAAAGAAGCGTTCAACCTTCGCTTTCAACAAGCGACAGGTCAATTGGAAAGCACAGCACGTATGCGCACAGTCAAGCGTGACGTGGCCCGTGTGAACACAATTTTGAACGAAAAAGCCGCTGCAGCGGCAGAATAAGGAGCCTGAGATATGCCTAAACGAATTCTTCAAGGTGTTGTCACTTCTGATGCAAACGCACAAACCGTTACTGTATCGGTAGAGCGTCGCTTCAAGCACCCTGTTCTGCAAAAAACAATTCGTAAGTCCAAGAAGTACCGGGCGCACGATGAAAAGAACGCTTTCAAGGTTGGTGACACAGTTCGTATTATCGAATGCGCACCAAAATCGAAAACGAAACGTTGGGAGGTCCTAGAGGCTTAAGCCGCTAGGCCTTTTGGCATTAACGAAACCCTGGGGACCAACCCCTGAGAGATCAGGACGCCCCATAGGTCGGGAGACACAACATGATCCAGATGCAAACAAATCTGGATGTTGCTGACAACTCTGGCGCACGCCGAGTTCAGTGCATCAAAGTGTTGGGTGGTTCCAAGCGTAAATACGCATCCGTTGGCGACATCATCGTCGTTTCGGTTAAGGAAGCCATCCCGCGCGGTCGTGTGAAGAAAGGCGACGTCCGTAAGGCCGTTGTTGTTCGCACAGCCAAAGAAGTCCGTCGTGAGGACGGCACTGCAATCCGCTTTGACTCAAACGCAGCTGTTATCTTGAACAACGCAGGCGAGCCAGTCGGAACACGTATTTTTGGCCCAGTTGTTCGTGAACTGCGCGGCAAAAATTTCATGAAAATCATTTCATTGGCACCGGAGGTTCTGTAATGGCTGCAAAACTTCGTAAAGGGGATGAAGTGATCGTTTTGGCCGGTAAGGACAAAGGCAAGAAGGGAACTATCTCTTCTCTCGATCCTAAGGCAAACAAAGCGGTTGTTGATGGTGTGAACATGGCGATCCGCCACACACGTCAATCACAAACATCTCAGGGTGGTCGTCTGCCAAAGGCGATGCCAATGGATTTGTCAAACTTGGCACTTCTAGATGCAAATGGCAAAGCGACACGCGTTGGCTTCAAAGTTGAAGACGGCAAAAAAGTTCGCGTTGCGAAAACAACAGGAGACGTGATCGATGCTTGATAATGCAAACTACACACCACGTCTTAAGCAAGCATACGCCGAAACAATTCGTCCGGCGATGAAAGAAGAGTTTTCTTACAAAAACGATATGATGATCCCACGTTTGGATAAAATCGTTTTGAACATCGGTTGCGGCCGCGAAGCTGTAAAAGACAGTAAGAAAGCGAAATCAGCACAAGCGGATCTAACACAGATCGCAGGTCAATTGGCGGTAATCACCAAAGCGAAAAAATCCATTGCGGGTTTCCGTGTACGTGAAGATATGCCACTAGGTGCAAAGGTTACTCTTCGTGGTGACCGCATGTATGACTTCCTTGATCGTTTGATTACGATTGCGATGCCACGTATCCGCGATTTCCGCGGTGTATCTGGTAAATCTTTTGACGGCCGCGGCAACTATGCCATGGGCATCAAAGAGCACATCGTTTTCCCAGAAATCGATTTCGATAAAATCGATGAGGCATGGGGCTTGGATATCGTAATCGCCACAACCGCGAAAACCGACGCGGAAGCAAAATCGCTGTTGAAGCTATTCAACATGCCTTTTAACAGCTGATCCGCGGGAAGGAATAAGACATGGCTAAAAAAGCAATGATCGAACGCGAAAAAAAGCGCGCACGTTTGGTGGAAAAATACGCCGCAAAACGCGCCGAGCTTAAAGAGATCGCAAATGATGAGAGCCGTCCAATGGAAGAGCGTTTCAAAGCGCGTCTTCAATTGGCGAAATTGCCGCGCAACTCTGCGGCGAACCGTATGCACAACCGTTGTCAGCTGACAGGTCGTCCGCACGCTTACTACCGTAAGCTAAAGATTTCTCGTATCGCGCTACGCGAACTTGGATCTGCGGGCCAGTTGCCTGGCGTTGTCAAGTCAAGCTGGTAAGGGAGAGAAATTATGAACGATCCTATCGGCGATATGCTGACACGTATCCGCAACGCTCAAATGCGTGGTAAATCAACTGTTGCAACACCTGCATCAAAGTTGCGCGCATGGGTTTTGGATGTTCTTCAGGACGAAGGTTACATCCGTGGCTATGACAAGCAAACTGGTGGCAATGGTCACCCAGAAATCGTAATCAGCCTGAAGTATTTTGATGGTGAGCCTGTGATCCGCGAACTAAAGCGCGTTTCAAAGCCTGGCCGTCGTGTTTACCTAGGTGTGAAAGAAATCCCATCTGTCCGTCAGGGCCTTGGCGTTTCTATCGTATCTACACCAAAAGGCGTCATGTCGGATGCAAACGCTCGTGCCAACAATGTTGGTGGCGAAGTGCTTTGCACCGTATTCTAAGGAGGACTGGAAATGTCTCGCATTGGTAAAAAACCGGTCGAGCTGCCCTCAGGTGTTAGCGCATCTGTGTCCGGTCAGACCATCGAAATCAAAGGCCCAAAGGGAACACGCAGCTTTACAGCGACTGACGATGTGACAATCACATTGGAAGACAATGTTGTGACTGTGACACCTCGTGGTAAGTCCAAGCGCGCGCGTCAACAGTGGGGCATGAGCCGCACAATGGTGGCAAACTGCGTCAAAGGCGTTACTGACGGCTTCAAAAAAGAGCTTGAGATCAACGGCGTTGGTTATCGTGCTCAGTTGCAGGGCAACGTATTGAAGTTGAACCTGGGTCTGTCACATGACGTGAACTTTGATATCCCATCAGACGTGACTGTGCAGTCTCCTAAGCAGACTGAGATCACGATTGAAGGTATCGACTCACAACGTGTTGGCCAAGTTGCGGCGAATATTCGTGAATGGCGTAAGCCTGAGCCATACAAAGGCAAAGGTATTATGTACAAAGGCGAGTATATCTTCCGCAAAGAAGGCAAGAAGAAGTAAGGACGTTAGAGATGGCAAACAGCAAAAGACAACTGTTCTTGAAGCGCCGCTTGCGCGTTCGGAACAAACTCCGCAGTGTAAATGCAGGCCGCGTGCGCTTGTCTGTACACCGCAGCAACAAAAACATCAGCGCTCAGTTGATCGACGATGCCCAAGGCGTAACATTGGCCTCAGCTTCCTCACTCGAGTCAAGCTTAGGCGTTGTTGGCAAGAACAACATCGAAGCATCAGCAAAGGTTGGAGCAGCACTTGCAGAACGCGCCAAAAAGGCGGGTGTTGAAGAGTGTTACTTTGATCGTGGCGGTTTCCTCTTTCACGGTGGTGTAAAGGCTTTGGCCGATGCAGCACGTGAAGGCGGTCTGAAGTTCTAAGGAGACGAAGAAATGGCTAAAGAACCAAATCAAAGAGGACGCCGTGATCGCGAAGAGGCGGCACCTGAGTTCGCCGATCGTCTCGTTGCGATCAACCGTGTTTCAAAGACCGTAAAAGGTGGTAAGCGTTTCGGCTTTGCTGCTTTGGTTGTTGTAGGTGACCAAAAAGGTCGCGTCGGTTTCGGCAAAGGTAAAGCGAAGGAAGTACCTGAAGCGATCCGTAAGGCAACTGAACAAGCAAAACGTCAGATGATCCGCGTTCCATTGCGTGAAGGTCGCACATTGCACCACGATATCGAGGGCCGTCACGGCGCTGGTAAAGTTGTGATGCGCACTGCGCCAACAGGTACTGGTATCATCGCAGGTGGTCCAATGCGTGCCGTTTTCGAAATGCTTGGCATTCAAGACGTTGTTGCGAAATCAATCGGGTCACAAAACCCATACAACATGATCCGTGCAACACTGAATGGTTTGCAAAAAGAAATGAGCCCACGCATGGTTGCACAACGTCGCGGCAAAAAGGTTGCTGACATCCTACGCAAGGACGAAGCACCAGCCGCTGAAGTGAACGCCGCAGACGCAGCAGAGCCTGCAGAAGCATAAGGAACACGCAAAATGGCTAAGAAAATTGTTGTAAAACAAATCGGTTCACCCATTCGCCGTCCAGCGGTTCAGCGTCAAACGCTTGTTGGACTTGGGTTGAACAAAATGAACAAAACCCGCGAGCTAGAAGATACACCTTCGGTTCGTGGAATGGTTGCCAAGATCCCACATTTGGTGGAAATCATCGAAGAACGCGACTAAGGTTCATTTACAATATTTAGTGTGAAAAGCGCCTCATTGGGGCGCTTTTTGCTTTTAGGTAACGATTGCATGACAATTTTATAAATTGGTTGGACCTCGTGACACATCCAACTACGAACTCACAGTGATATTAATATTTTTTTTGTTGAGTGAGTTATGGAATTTCTGTTTGCGGGATTGGTTTCCGCCTTCGTGGCGTGTGTGATATTCGCAACCAAATATTATCATTTAACATACACCGCATAGGGCCATTCAGGTGCTGCGCGTCAAGCGGCTCATCGTACACCAATGCCTCGTATTGGTGGAGTTTCTATATTTTCTGGCTTTATCGCGGGAACAGCGATGTTGCCGTCTGATGTGGCCGCATACACAGTGCCACTATTGCTAAGCTGTATCGCTTTATTTGTAGGCGGTCTTGGCGAAGACATCGGTCGAGACGTCAGTCCAAAAACGCGTTTGATCCTGTCTTTTATATCCGCGCTCTGAGCGATTGCAATTTTTCGGGTTTGGATCGGACCCCTGGGATCTCATTATCTAAATTGGATTACCTCAATCCTTCTTGGGGCGATTGTATTCACTGTGCTGATCTTGGGTGGGGTGGCGCATGCGACAAATCTGATTTATGGCCTGAACGGATTAGCAATGGGTGTGTGTATGCTGATTGCGGGCAGGCTTGCCTTTTTGGCCAATGCCGTTGGTGACACAATAATCCTGAATATCAGTATTCTGCTTATGTGTTCAATTATGGGATTGTTTGCGTTCAATTTCCCATTTGGAAAAATTTTCCTTGGGGATGCAGGGGCATACACCTTGGGGCACGTATTGATTTGGTTGTCGATCCTGCTTGTTGTTCGGAACTCTGAAATTTCACCCTATGCTATTCTATTGATCTTTTTCTAGCCGATCATGGACATGTTATTTGCGATTTTCAGACGCGTTTTGAAACGTGAACCGATTGGCGCACCTGATCGGTTGCATTTTCATCAGTTGATAATGCGCGGTCTTGGATTAAGCTACTTTAATCGCACGCAGCAGAATGTGACCAACCCGCTTGCGGCGACGCTGGTGCTACCAATGACAGCGGTTCCAATCACCGTGTCGCAATTTTTGTGGTATGTCATTGGTCAAAGTGCGTTTGCACTGCTGTTCTTTGGTGCGCTGCTCATCGTGACACATAGATCATCGTTCATCGTCACCCTTCAGGGCGCATCTACACGTTATCAACGCACAGCGGCAAAGACAAATGCCTTGGTCTCAGATCCACGTGTGACGCCCGCGGAAAACGTATTTTTTGGGAATCAGCTTGCATTTCATTGGGTGGGCATATATCTGCGCACGCGTGGGAGTATTCCCACGTTCATGAATGACGCCGTGTTTGCCCAATCGGTCGCTTGAGAGGGTAGTTCCGGCAGAAGGAGAAGCGACATGAAATTGAATGAATTGCGCGATAATGAAGGCGCCGTAAAATCCAAAAAACGCATTGGCCGTGGTCCAGGTTCTGGCAAAGGTAAGATGGGTGGCCGTGGTATCAAAGGTCAAAAATCTCGTTCTGGTGTAGCGATTGCTGGTTACGAAGGCGGCCAAATGCCATTGTACCAACGCTTGCCAAAGCGTGGTTTCAACAAGCCAAACCGTAAATCGTTTGCCGTGATCAACCTTGGTCTAATTGAAAAATTCATCGGTGAAGGCAAGTTGGACGCAAAAGCGGAAATCACTGAAGACGCATTGGTCGCGTCTGGTTTGGTGCGTCGCAAGTTGGACGGTGTGCGCGTTCTTGCCAAAGGCGAAATCACAAGCAAAGTCACCATTTCAGTCACAGGCGCATCCAAAGCGGCGATCGAAGCTGTCGAAAAGGTAGGCGGTACTTTGACAACAGCGGCTGCAGCTGCTGAATAATTGCTTGTATGCGGCTATATGCCTGCTTACATAAGCAATAGTTTTCCAATTTAACGCCGCCAGAGCCTGGAAAACGCTCTTGGCGGCGTTTTTAATAAGAGAGATCCAAATGGTTTCTGCAGTTGAACAAATGGCCGCAAACACAAGCTGGTCGGCCCTTGGCAAAGCGACAGAGTTGCGCAAACGTATTCTGTTCACATTGGGTTTGTTGCTCGTTTATCGCCTAGGTACGTTTATCCCTGTTCCAGGCATTGATGCCACAGCGCTGCGTGAATTTATGGAAAGCGCGCAAAGCGGTATCGGCGGTATGCTGTCAATGTTCACAGGGGGTGCATTGGGCCGTATGGGCATCTTTGCCCTTGGGATCATGCCCTATATTTCCGCGTCTATTATTGTTCAGTTGCTGACATCTATGGTCCCATCGCTTGAACAATTAAAGAAAGAGGGCGAACAAGGACGTCGCAAAATCAACCAATACACCCGTTATGGCACCGTATTGTTGGCAACATTCCAGGCCTATGGCCTTGCCTCAAGCTTGGAAGCAGGCGATTTGGTAACTGATCCTGGTCTATTTTTCCGTCTTTCCTGCATGATCACATTGGTTGGCGGCACCATGTTCCTGATGTGGTTGGGTGAACAAATCACGGCCCGCGGCATTGGTAACGGCATTTCATTGATCATCTTTGTTGGGATCATCGCGGAACTGCCCGCGGCATTAGCGCAGTTCTTTGCATCTGGTCGCTCTGGCGCAATCAGCCCCGCCGTTATAGTTGGCGTGATTGTGATGGTTGTTGCTGTGATCGCCTTTGTTGTGTTCATGGAACGTGCACTGCGCAAGGTTCTTATCCAATACCCACGTCGTCAAGTTGGCATGAAGGTGATGGAAGGACAGAATTCACACCTTCCAATCAAGGTTAACCCAGCAGGCGTTATTCCTGCGATTTTTGCATCATCCCTGCTTTTGTTGCCAACAACAATCAGCACCTTCTCTGGTGACGACGGCAGTGCCGCAATGTCAACGATTTTGGCGTATTTTGGCCCTGGGCAACCTGCCTACTTAGCCTTCTTTACATTGATGATCGTGTTTTTCGCGTTTTTCTATACGCACAACGTATCGTTCAAAGTGGACGACGTTGCCGACAATTTAAAAAATCAAAACGGCTTTATCCCCGGTATTCGCCCAGGCAAAAAGACCGCACAACACCTAGAATATGTGGTGAACCGCGTGCTTGTTTTGGGGTCTGCATACCTTGCGGCCGTATGTTTATTGCCCGAAATCCTAAGAGGACAGCTTGGAATTCCGTTTTACTTCGGTGGAACCTCGTTGTTGATCGTGGTTTCGGTAACAATGGATACCATTCAGCAGGTGCAATCGCATCTCTTGGCGCATCAGTACGAGAGTCTGATTCAGAAATCGCAGCTGCGTGGTAAGGGAAAGACACGTAAGAAAAAAGGACCCGCTCGTCGATGAATATTATTCTGTTAGGACCGCCAGGTGCAGGCAAAGGAACGCAGGCACAGCACTTGGTCGAAACCCGCAACATGATGCAACTGTCGACGGGTGACATGCTGCGCGCTGCGCGCACCTCTGGCACCGAGATGGGTAAAATCGTTGCGGATGTTATGGACCGTGGTGAATTGGTCACCGACGAGATTGTGATTGGACTGATCCGTGAGAAGCTGCAAGAGGGATCAGAGGGCGGCTTTATCTTTGACGGTTTTCCACGCACACTTGCACAGGCAGATGCATTGGGCGAACTTTTGGCTGAAAACGGTTTTGCGTTGGATGCGGTGGTCTCATTGGAAGTCGAAGACGAAATCTTGGTCCAACGCGTTGTAAATCGCGCGAGAGAGGCGATTGTCGCGGGCAAAGAGGCGCGCGCGGATGACAACGAGGAAAGCATGCGTACACGATTGATGGAGTACTACAAAAAGACATCACCGTTGATCGGCTATTACCACGCAAAAGGTGCGCTAAAGGCCATTGATGGCCTTGCATCAATTGGTGAGGTGCAAGCCAGCCTAGCGAATGCGCTAGACGGATAAGTCGAAACATAAATTGTTTCAATCAAGGGCGCTTTTATGCGCCCTTTGTTATAGAAGGGTGTTGGGGAAAACTATTCTCCCACAATTATGAATGCGCTTTTGAATTATGTGAAAAGGGTTGGCACAAAATCCTGACAATCAACCACAGACTGAAAACAATAAGCAACACTTAATCAGTTTCTTTGCGTGCTTGTTACCTAAAAATTTTCAACAACCTGATAGAAATTCACAATGCTATTTTTAATCTTACTATCTACATCGCTTGGCGATTGGGCGAAGATTGATATGTTGTCGTCCGATGAAAAATCAGTTTCGTCAGATGAGGAGACCGCATCTGAATAACTTACTGCTGACGAAGAATTGGACAGTACCGATAATTATCTTCAGCTAGGCGACAAAAATAATGTCGTTGGTTACGATGCAAGCGAAACCGAAAATTATGCCGATATGCGTGGTTACGATACGATCATAGGCGGTTCGGAGAAAGACTTGATCATAGATTACCCGGGCGCTGATTCACTGATGGGTGGCGCAGGCAGTGACTTTATTTTTACACCTGATTATGATCTTCAGCAGTACGATGGAACGGATACTGTTAATGGTGGTAAAGGGAACGACTTGCTCTGGATTGATGATGGAGACAACGCCACCTGTGGCACTGGAAGCGATACTTTTGTGATTGAAGCAAATATCTAAGATCCGCTTTGATGAACCCAGCGAGCAGGATGCCAACCCAGATCGTGTGACCATGACATATGACAGCAGAGCAGACGAAACTAATGTCTATGCCGATGGCAAAAAGGTCGCCGAAATCTTTGGCGTTTACCCCAACGAGTTACAGGATTTCTATCTTGGTAATTTCTCACGCATCGCCTGAGTGTTTCCCGATTATAGATGTGGCGCTTGCGATAAATCTTCGTATTGGCGGAATTATCCTAGTTATCCCTTGACGAATTGTGAAATTCTTCTTAACTGCGGGTTCTCGTACGAGAATCAATATGCGCATGATGCGCGATCACCGTATCAGCTTTAGCCCTTGGTAGACCAAGGGCTTTGTTGTGAAAAAAGGTTCTGGAACGACGGAACCGCAACGAAAGGAACAGAACGTGGCTCGTATTGCCGGCGTAAACATCCCAACAGCAAAGCGTGTCCCAATCGCTTTGACATATATCACAGGTATCGGACATACCTCAGCGAAACAAATCTGCGAAGCAGTGAACATTGATATGACACGTCGTATCAATGAATTGTCAGACGCAGAGGTGTTGTCAATTCGTGAATACATCGACGCAAACTTCTCAGTAGAAGGTGATTTGCGCCGTGAAGTTCAAATGAACATCAAGCGTTTGATGGATCTTGGCTGCTATCGTGGTCTGCGCCATCGTCGTAACCTTCCTGTTCGTGGTCAGCGTACGCATACAAATGCGCGCACACGTAAAGGTCCAGCAAAACCAATCGCTGGTAAGAAAAAGTAAGGAGGGCTAGGAATATGGCACGTGATACACGTCGTGGTGGCAAGAAAAAGGTCTCCAAAAATATCGCAGCTGGTGTTGCACACGTAAATTCATCGTTCAACAACACCAAAATCTTGATCTCTGACGTTCAAGGAAACGCAATCGCATGGTCATCTGCGGGCACAATGGGTTTCAAAGGCTCTCGTAAGTCTACACCATATGCCGCACAGATCGCCGCAGAAGACGCAGGCAAAAAAGCACAAGAGCACGGCGTAAAAACGCTTGAGGTTGAAGTGCAGGGCCCAGGTTCAGGTCGCGAAAGTGCGCTACGCGCATTGGCCGCAGTTGGTTTCAACATCACATCAATCCGTGACGTAACACCAATCGCGCACAACGGCTGCCGCCCACCAAAGCGTCGCCGCGTATAATAAGTTTGTGAATGGGGCTGCAGATCCTGCCGCCCCATTTCCGTCATTTTTAATCCTCGGGTGCGTGTGTCTTTTGGACATAGGATACCGCTAGAATGGAGGGACGTATGATCCATAAAAACTGGGCAGAATTGATTAAGCCTGCACAACTTGACGTAAAGCCAGGCAATGACCCATTGCGCCAAGGCACAGTGGTTGCAGAGCCGCTTGAGCGTGGTTTCGGCCTTACACTTGGAAACGCTCTACGCCGTGTCTTGATGAGCAGCCTTCAGGGTGCCGCCATTACATCAGTGCAAATTGACAATGTTCTGCACGAGTTTTCATCAGTCGCAGGCGTTCGTGAGGACGTCACAGACATCGTATTGAACCTGAAAGGTGTTTCATTGCGCATGGAAGTGGAAGGCCCAAAGCGCCTTTCAATCAATGCAAAAGGCCCTGGCGTGGTCACAGCTGGAGACATCTCGGACAGCGCAGGTATTGAAATCCTGAACAAAGAACATGTGATCTGTCACCTAGATGATGGCGCAGATGTGTACATGGAACTGACTGTGAACACTGGCAAAGGCTATGTTCCTGCAGACAAAAACAAACCAGAAGACGCGCCAATCGGGTTGATCCCAATCGACGCGATCTACTCACCTGTAAAGAAGGTCTCATACGACGTTCAAAAAACACGTGAAGGTCAGGTTTTGGATTATGACAAACTGACGATGAAGGTTGAAACAGACGGATCAATTACACCTGATGACGCCATCGCATTCGCGGCGCGCATCCTTCAGGATCAGTTGTCAATCTTTGTGAACTTTGATGAACCAGAATCTGCAAACCGTCAGGACGATGATGATGGTCTTGAGTTTAACCCGCTGCTGCTGAAGAAAGTAGACGAGTTGGAATTGTCAGTGCGCTCTGCAAACTGCCTAAAGAACGACAACATTGTTTACATCGGCGATTTGATCCAGAAAACAGAGGCAGAAATGCTTCGCACACCAAACTTTGGCCGCAAGTCATTGAACGAGATCAAAGAGGTGCTTTCTGGCATGGGGCTTCACCTTGGCATGGACGTCGAGGATTGGCCGCCAGACAACATCGAAGATTTGGCGAAGAAGTTCGAAGACAACTTCTAAGTCCTGTGCGCCGCGGCAACGCGGCGCGACCAATGCCCGAAAGGTCGGGGAAAAACTGGGCACGTGCCCCAAGGAGAGCGGCTGACACGCATTGACCGCCAGACAAAGTAAAAGAAAGTTAGGAGACTAAATTATGCGTCACGCACGTGGTTACCGCCGCCTAAACCGTACACATGAACACCGCAAAGCATTGTGGGCGAACATGGCTGGCTCACTTATCGAACACGAACAAATCAAAACAACTTTGCCAAAAGCAAAAGAGCTTCGTCCGATCGTTGAAAAACTGATCACATTGGGCAAGCGCGGCGACCTACACGCACGCCGCCAAGCACGCGCACAGTTGAAAGAAGACCAATATGTCACAAAACTTTTTGACATTCTTGGCCCACGCTACGCGGAGCGCCAGGGTGGCTATATCCGCATCATGAAAGCGGGCTTCCGTTATGGTGACATGGCGCCAATGGCGATCATCGAATTCGTTGATCGTGACGTTGACGCAAAAGGTGCCGCAGACAAAGCACGCGTCGCAGCAGAAGAAGCCGCAGACTAATAAGCGGATCTGCGATCTAATCTACCAATACCCCGGCAATCTGTCGGGGTTTTGTCGTTTTTGGGCATGATGTTGTGACCGCTCTGGGCTGATAGTTTCGGTGACTGAGAGCGACATGAAGATATTGAATACCATACCCGAAAAATTTGACGGCCCCTCAGCGTGGGTAGGAGTGGATTTACAAACGCGCCAAAGCCAATGGTTATATACCCTAACTGCCGCCGACATTTCTGAAATTGAACATGCGGCGCAGCATTTTCTGTCACTTGGGCGCGATGTGGGGGAAATCACGGCCCAAGATTTCCCATTGCCACAATTCACCGATCACTTGCAGAACATGTCAGAAAAACTGCTGCGCGGTATCGGGGTCGAGGTGATCCGCGGATTGCCCATCAAATCCTATTCGCAGGAAATGGCAGCCGCCATTTTTTGTGGCATCGGCGCACATTTGGGTCCCGCGCGATCACAGAATGCCGCGGGGCATATTTTGGGCCATGTGCGCGATATTGGTGCGGATCCGAATGATCCAAACGCCCGCATTTATCAAACCAGCGCTCGGCAAAGTTTCCATACAGACAGTGCAGATGTCGTCGCGCTTATGTGTTTGCAGGATGCCAAAGAGGGGGGCGATAGCCTTTTGGTCAGTGTAGAGACGATTTACAATGAAATGCGTGCTACGCGGCCTGACCTATTGGCATTGCTGTTTGATCCGATTGCAACAGATCGCCGTGGCGAGGTGCCAGAGGGTATGAAGCCATACATGACCATCCCGCCGTTTAGCTGGTATGATGGACGATTGACGGTGTTCTATCAACGCCAATACATCGACAGCGCTCAACGCTTTCCTGATGCGATGCGGCTGACACCAGAGCATGTTGAGGCGTTGGATTATTTTGACGAATTGGCAAATGATCCAGATTTACACATCAAAATGCGCCTCATCCCAGGCGATATGCAATTCGTTTACAATCACGCACAATTGCATGATCGCACAGGATACGTGGATTGGCCCGAACCCGAAAATCGCCGCCATTTATTCCGTTTGTGGCTGTCGATGGCGGGGGATCGCGAATTGCCCGAATGTTTCAAACAGCGTTACGGATCGATTATCGTGGGCGATCGTGGTGGCATTATCACCTCGGCAACACGCCTGCATGCGCCGCTTGATTGATCCAATCAGATTTTCGCTATGTTCGGCCTGATGAAACTGGGTTAGGTTTTAGGGATGAACGATTTGTTTGCCCCTAACGCAGCCGATACACCAAAGGGTCCCCAACCTTTGGCCGAACGATTGCGTCCGCGTGCGATTGACCAAGTGATTGGTCAGGCGCAGATTTTGGCCGCGGATGCGCCCTTGGGGGCGATGCTCGGGAACAAACAACTTAGCTCACTCATTTTTTGGGGGCCGCCCGGTGTTGGGAAAACGACATTGGCGCGCCTGCTTGCGGATCACACGGATCTGCACTTTGTCCAGATCAGTGCGATTTTCACGGGTATCCCCGATTTGAAAAAGGTGTTTGAGGCTGCGAAATTACGTCATGCGAATGGGCGGGGGACATTGCTGTTTGTTGATGAAATCCATCGTTTTAATAAGGCACAGCAAGACGGATTTTTGCCCCATATGGAGGATGGTACGATCATCCTTGTTGGGGCGACCACGGAAAATCCATCATTTGAATTGAACGCAGCACTTTTATCACGGGCGCAGGTTTTGGTGTTGGAGCGTCTTGGATCAGATGAATTGACCCAACTGTTGGAACGTGCTGAGGGGGAATTGGGACTGACCCTGCCACTGCACGGGTCGGCGCGCGAAACCCTGATCGCCATGGCGGATGGCGATGGACGCGCCCTGATCAATCTGGTGGAACAGGTTCATTCGTGGCGCGTGGACGCCACGATCACCGACGCGGATTTGCGCAAACGCCTGACCCGTCGTGCCGCCAAGTATGACAAAAGCGGGGATTCCCATTACAACCTAATCTCGGCGCTGCACAAATCCGTGCGCGGATCGGATCCCGATGCTGCACTTTATTGGTTTGCGCGTATGTTAGAGGGGGGTGAGGATCCGCGATATCTGGCCCGCCGCATTTTACGCATGGCGGTTGAGGATATCGGTTTGGCCGACCCGCAGGCTCAGACAATTTGTATTGGGGCCTGGGAAACATATGAACGCCTTGGTAGTCCCGAGGGCGAATTGGCATTGTCACAGGCTGTCACCTATCTGGCACTGGCCCCGAAATCAAACGCGGGTTATGCCGCATACAAGGCCGCGCGGTATTTGGCGCGCTGTCATGGCTCCGAAATGCCGCCCAAGCATATTCTAAACGCCCCAACGCAGTTTATGGCGGATCAGGGGTATGGGGCCGATTACGCCTATGATCACAATGCAGAGGATGGGTTTTCGGGGCAAAACTATTTCCCTGAAACAATGGAGCGACCCAAGATTTACGATCCTGTCGAGCGCGGATTTGAACGCGACTTGCGCAAACGCATCGAATATTTTGAAAAACTGCGGGCCAAGCGGAGCGCAAGCAATACCTAGGTGCGACGCTTGACAATTGAGGGTAAAGCGCACATGGACGCGCCATGATGTATCTAATGATTGCCCTTGGGGGTGCACTTGGCGCATTGGCGCGTTTTCTTGTTTCGGGATGGTTTGTCTTTCCGCTTGGCACGTTGGCGGTCAATCTGGTGGGATCATTCGTGATGGGATTGGCGTTTGTATTTCTTACCAGCCGTGGATTGGACCGTGTGATGTTTTTTGCAATGGCAGGGTTCCTTGGCGCATTCACAACCTTTTCAGCTTTTTCATTAGACGTCTTTAAATTGATCGAGGCAGAGCGCATGGCAGACGCCATAGGCTATGTTGCGGTCTCGGTGATTGGGACGGTTGTGGCACTCTTCATCGGCGTATTTTTAGCCAAAGGAGTATTGTCATGAGCGGTGTTCAACGTATCACGATTTCTGCGGAGGACGCGGATCAACGTTTGGACCGTTGGCTCAAGCGGTTGTTTCCACACCTCAGTCAAATTCGCATTGAAAAGATGTGTCGCAAAGGCGAGCTGCGGGTTGATGGCGCACGCTGCAAACCCGCAACGCGGATCGAGGCAGGTCAAGAGGTGCGCATTCCACCCATCCCCGCCCCCGAACATAGGGAAGAGCGGCCCAAGCAATCCCGCATTTCGGACCAAAATCGTCAGATGATCCAAGATGCGGTGATATACATGGACGATCATTTGATCGTTTTGAATAAACCCGCGGGCCTTCCATCCCAAGGGGGCAGCAAACAGGTGCGCCATGTTGATGGATTGGCCGAGGCCTTAAAATATGATCGTGATGAAAAACCACGTTTAGTGCATCGCCTTGACAAGGACACATCTGGTTTGTTGCTTCTGGCGCGGTCCCGTTCGGTCGCAGCAACCCTAAGTGACGCGCTGCGCCACCGCGAAACACGCAAGATTTATTGGGCTGCTGTTGCAGGTGTCCCAGTGCCCCAAATCGGAACCATCAAATACGGCTTGGTGAAAGCGCCGGGACATGGTCGTGGAGGCGAGGGTGAAAAAATGATCTGCATTCACCCGCGGGATGTTCAAAAAACCGATGGCGCAAAACGGGCGCAAAGTGATTATTTCATGTTGTCGCGTCTTGCGTCACGCGGAGCGTGGGTCGCATTGGTTCCTGTCACAGGGCGTACACATCAGTTGCGCGCGCATATGGCGGAAATTGGACATCCGATCATCGGTGACGGGAAATATGGTGGGTCAGGTCAGGAAAACTTGGGCGATGGTTGGGGTGCGCAATTTGGCGGGGACATCAGCAAAAAATTGCATCTACATGCCCGCTATTTGCGATTTGAACATCCTGTGACGAAAAAGACATTCGAAATCACGGCAGACCTATCGCACCACATGCAGCGCACATGGGAAACGTTTCAATGGGACGTGAATGATGTGCCCGATGATCCGTTTGAGGAGCTTTAGGGCTTGGATGATCTGGCGCTGATCCTCTTTGATGTGGATGGGACGTTGGTTGACAGCCAGTCCGAAATTTTGGCGGCGATGCATGATGCCTTTGCCGCCATAGCACAGCCAGTTCCAAATCGTGATGCAATCCTGTCCACAGTCGGATTGTCGCTAGAACAGGCCATGCTGCATCTGTTGCCCTCAGAGTGTGACGCCCATACCATTTCCGCAGCCGTCAGTGCATATAAACATAGTTACCGTAAATCTCGAGAGGTGGGGGCAATGTCCGTACTCTATCCCGGAATTGCGGATCTATTGCGCAAATGCAGATCGCATGAAAATTTGTTGCTTGGGCTTGCCACGGGAAAGTCGCGCCGCGGGGTGAATGCGTTGGTCGCGTATTATGATTGGGGCGGGGTATTTCAAACCGTTCAGACTGCCGACACGCATCCATCAAAGCCCAATCCAGCGATGTTGCAGGCCGCACTGGCGGAAACGGGTCTATCCGCGCAGCGATGTCTGTTCATCGGGGATACAACCCATGACATGCAGATGGCCGTGGCAGCAGGGGTTGGGTTTGTCGGGGTTTCGTGGGGGTATCACCCCATTGATCGATTTGACGCGGCCTTCAGGGTGGCAGAGACACCGCAATCCGTATATCAGGCGATCACAGATTGGTTGGAGCGTGAAACATGACCGAATGGAAACTCAAGCGATTTTGGACAGAGGCCTCTGTAAGTGAAACTGAGGGGGGCTATGCGGTTCTATTGGATGGTCGCGGTGTGAAAACACCCGCAAAAACCAGCCTTGTCGTGCCAACGGTCGAATTGGCGCGCGCCATCGCAGATGAATGGGACGCCCAAGAGGGCACAATTGATCCAACCTCGATGCCATTTACACGCTCTGCCAATGCTGCGATCGACAAGGTGACTCATCAGTTTGATGAGGTTGTGAATTTACTCGCGGAATATGGCGAAACCGATTTGCTGTGCTATCGCGCAGATTCCCCAATTGAATTGACCCAAAGACAAGCCCAGGCGTGGGACCCGCTATTGAGTTGGGCCAAGGATACGCTTGGAGCGGATTTGTCCCCAGCAAACGGTGTGATGTTCGTCGAACAACCCGCGCGATCGCTGAACCACCTAAAAACGGTCCTTTTGGACCAAAGCGCGTTTCAGTTGACTGCGACTTATGACCTGATCAGCATTTCAGGATCACTGATTCTTGGACTGGCTGTGTGCAAGGGCAAGATTTCGGCACAAGAGGCGTGGGATTTGTCGCGAATTGATGAAATTTGGCAGATCGAGCAGTGGGGCGAAGATGAAGAAGCCACTGAAGTCGCAGAAATAAAGGCCAATTCCATGCGTCATGCTGAGCGATTTTTTGCAATTTCTAGTTGAAAAATCAAACGCTAAAGGATGACCTTGGGTAAACTTGCCCCTTTCTGTTTACGTAAGTGCAATGAAATTCTTGACGTTTCCTACAGAATTTGAACAAATTGATGCACTAATCGGTGATGGTCTACCAAAGTCGTAAGCTTGGGGGTGCCCGATAATGAATTTGTTTGAATGGAACAAAACCAGGAAGAGGTAAAAATGAAAAAATCAGTGATCTTAGGAGCATTGACTGTAGCTGGTCTTGCGGCGTCTGCTGCAGTTGCTGGAACAATGGACGATGTAAAAGCACGTGGCAAATTGAACTGTGGCGTTACAACTGGCCTAGTTGGCTTTGCGGCACCTGACGCAAACGGCGAATGGCAAGGTTTTGACGTAGGCGTATGCCGTGCGGTTGCAGCGGCAGTTTTGGGTGACCCAAAAGCTGTAGAGTTCGTTCCAACAACGGGTAAAACACGCTTTACTGCGCTTGCATCAGGCGAAATCGACATGTTGGCACGTAACACAACATGGACATTCTCTCGTGACGTGGACCTAAAATTCGAATTTACTGGCATCAACTACTATGACGGTCAGGGCTTCATGGTTCCAAAAGACCTAGGTGTTGGTTCAGCAAAAGACCTAGACGGCGCAACAGTATGTATCCAAACTGGTACAACAACAGAGTTGAACTTGGCGGACTTCTTCCGTTCAAACAACATTTCTTACGAGCCAGTTCCAATCGAAACAAACGCAGAAGCTCAGCAGCAGTACCTAGCGGGTGCATGCGACGTTTATACAACTGACGCATCTGGTTTGGCGGCGACTCGTGCAACATTCGAAGATCCGTCAGCGCACGTTGTTCTTCCTGAAATCGTATCAAAAGAGCCTCTAGGCCCACTTGTACGTCACGGTGACAACGACTGGGGTGATGTTGTACGTTGGTCTTTGAACGCATTGATCGCTGCAGAAGAGCTTGGCGTGACATCTGCAAACATCGCAGAATTGTCATCAGCACCAACAAACAACCCAGAAGTTAACCGTCTTTTGGGTACAGAAGGTAACTTGGGTGAAATGCTTGGCCTAGACGCAGAATGGGCAAAACGCGCGATTATGGCGGGTGGCA
>JAFMKS010000033.1:23362-25006 GCA_017852835.1 Paracoccaceae bacterium | reverse complement strand
CTTGGTGCCTTGGGTTTTGACGGTGTCCAAGGGGTGCGTCAGGGCAAGGTGATTGAACTGGATCTTGCTGCAACGGATAGGGCCGCAGCAGAGGCCGAAGTCAAAGAGATGTGTGAAAAGCTTTTGGCCAACACCGTCATCGAAAGCTATCAGATCGAGTTAAGCTAATGCGCGCAGCCGTTATTCAATTTCCCGGATCAAATTGTGATCGTGACATGGCTATGGCGCTTAAGGCCGCTGGCGCAGATGTCACAATGGTGTGGCACAAAAATACTGATTTGCCCGATGGCTTGGATTTCGTGTCAATCCCCGGCGGATTTTCATTTGGCGATTATTTGCGCGTTGGTGCGATTGCCGCGCGTTCTCCAATTTGTCAGTCGGTTGTGGCCTTCGCAAATCGCGGCGGATATGTGTTCGGCGTCTGCAACGGATTTCAGGTACTAACCGAAACGGGCCTGTTGCCGGGGGCATTGTTGCGCAATGCAGGTTTGAAATACATATGTAAACACGTGGAATTGAATGTGGAAACGACACAGTCGGCCTATACTTCGGCGTATAAGGCGGATCAGTCAATCACAATTCCAATCGCGCACCATGACGGAAACTACAACCTTGATGATGCGGATGCGCAGGCCCTGTTTGATCAGGATCGCGTGGCCTTTACCTATTCTGACAATCCCAACGGATCTGTGCGCAGTATCGCAGGTGTCCTGTCAGAAAATCGCCGCGTATTGGGCATGATGCCCCACCCAGAGCGTTTGGCCGATTCAGCACAGGGCGGCACAGACGGTCAGCCATTTTTTGCCGGATTAATGGATCAAATCGCCAAGGTGTAACGCCCATTGTTTGTTGGGTATAGTTTCACGGTATGACGCTGACAAATAGTGATTCTGATGATGATAATGTCCCAAACGTGCGCAGTTCCCTGCGTCTGCGTTTGGTTATTGCTATTCTTTTTGTGATCGCGGCGGTTACGCTTTATCTGACCAATAGTATTTTGATGGAACGCTTTTCGCAAAGTACGGCAAACCGTGCTGAGCTGCGGTTGGCGCTGTATGGCGGAAACCTGAAAAGCGAATTGCAACGAAATTCTATTGTCCCCCAATTGTTGGCGCGTGACCAATCGCTGATTATAGCATTGGAATTAAAAGATTTCTCGCAAACCTCACAGCGTTTGATTAGTTTTTTGGATGAAATCAACGCGGCCTCACTTAGCCTGCTGGATGTGGATGGGCGCACCGTGGCTTCAACCGAACGGCACAATATCGCAGCCGCCCATCGGGAAAAGGCCTATTTCGTTGACGCCATGCGCTCGAACGAAACGGTGTTCAGCGTTGTGGAAAAAGAAAGCGGTGGTTTCGGGTTTTACTATGCCAAACGATTGGAGGCGCAAAATACCCCATTGGGTGTGATTTTGGTCGAGGTGGATTTGTTACAATTTGAACGCGCATGGGCGGGGATTGCCGATGCGGTGTTTGTTTCTGACAGCAGTGGGATCATTGTTCTGTCCACCGAACCACGTTGGCGCGGATTGACCGAGGAAGAGGCTTTGACGCGCGAACCCGCCGAAAGCGCGATTGATCGTGCATTGCGCTTTACGGCGGATTGGGCTGGGGGCGATTCACAATTTGACAGTTATTTTCA
>JAFMKS010000033.1:0-22752 GCA_017852835.1 Paracoccaceae bacterium | reverse complement strand
CTGAGTAAAGTGATCAGTGATCAGGATGCATTGGTCATGGGGGATCGGATGCGGATTGAACAGGTTTTGATCAACCTGATCCGAAACGCGATTGACGCCATCAAAACTGTCAAAGACCCCGAGATTGAGATCATTCTAAGCACGGGGCAAATGATTTCCCTGACGGTGCGCGATAATGGGTTTGGGATTGCCGATTTGGATGATTTGTTTGAACCCTTTTACACCACCAAACAGGCGGGCGAGGGGACGGGGCTAGGCCTTGCTATTTCGTCTGGGATTATCAACGACATGGGCGGGCGATTGATGGCGCGCAATTCTGACGAAGGGGGTGCCGTATTCGAAGTCATCCTGCCCCCAATTGACGAATATAACACTGGAAAAGAACCATATGAGGCTGCGGAGTAAACTATGGGTAAGGCTATGAAAATTGCGATTGTGGATGATGAAAAGGACATGCGTTTGTCCATCACTCAATGGCTTGCTCTGTCGGGATATGACACAGAAAGTTTTGCCAAGGCAGAGGATGCCTTGGCCGCAATCGGCCCTGATTATCCGGGGATCGTCATTACCGATATTAAAATGCCCGGTATGGATGGCATGCAATTTTTGCGTCAATTGATGGCGCGTGACAGTGCGTTACCCGTTATCATGATCACAGGTCACGGGGATGTCCCGATGGCGGTCGAGGCGATGCGGGTTGGGGCCTATAATTTCCTCGAAAAGCCATTTAATCCCGACACAATGAGCCAACTGGCGAAAAAAGCCACGCAACAACGCCGCCTAACCTTGGACAATCGTGCGTTGCGCCGCGAATTGTCCGATGCTACGCAATTGATGAAAAAGCTGATGGGCAAATCCAACCCGATGCAGCGGTTACGCGAAGATATTTTGGATATCGCACAGGCCGATGGCCACATCCTGATCGATGGGGAAACGGGTACGGGGAAAACACTGGTGGCACATGCGCTGCATGCGGTTGGCAATCGGGCTGGCAAAAAATTCGTGATCCTCAACTGTTCCGCATATCAAGAGGACGCCTTGATGCGGCGTCTGTTTGGTCCGGTTTACGCGGACGATAGCTTTTTACCCGCGATAGAAGAGGCGCGGGGCGGAACGCTGGTCCTTGAGGATATTGAGGTGCTTGGCGAACAGGTCCAAGGCAAACTATTGGCCGAAATCGACACCCAAGGCACGCCTGCCGAAACGCGCATCATTGCGGTCAGCAATGGACAAGAGGTTGGGAAAACGGTTGCGGATAAATTGCGCCCCGATCTGCTTTATCGTTTGAACGCATTGCAAATTACCGTTCCGCCGCTGCGCAAGCGGGGGGACGATATATTGGAGATGTTCAATCGGCAATGTGAACAATTTACTGATGACTATGGTTGTGACGCGCCTGCCATTTCAGCCCAAGATGCCGCGCAATTGTTACAGGCGCCTTGGCCTGGAAATGTACGTCAGTTGATGAATGTGGCGGAACAGGCCGTGCTGCAGTCCAGACGGGGCGAGGGTTCAATTTCATCCCTGTTGATGACGGGTGAAGATGAAATGACAACCGTGGTCACAACCGAGGGCAAACCGCTTAAGGAATATGTCGAGGCGTTTGAGCGCATGTTAATCGACAACACCATGCGCCGTCACAAAGGATCCATTGCCAAAGTTATGGATGAACTGCGCCTACCGCGCCGCACGTTAAACGAAAAGATGGCCAAATACAGTTTGCAGCGCGCCGATTATATCTAGACTTTGGAGCGTTCGAACGCCGTCACCCAAAGGAATGCCAATGCAAATGACACGATGGCGTTCCAACCCGCCATGGATATTCCCATCAGCGACCAGGCAATTTCATCACAGCGCACCAGCGGCGCTGTCATGATCTGAACAAGCAATTGATCAACGTTCAGCCCAGCTGTGGATGAGGCAGTACATGTGTCTGGCCCTTGCCACCATTTTTGCTCGACCCCCACATGATAAACGCCAATGACGCCTGTGGTCAGCGCGGATAAGGCGCCCAACACTAACAAACCGCGATAGGCAAGGAGTAGAAACAGAACACCAATCCCAATCGCGGCGATATGGGGATAACGTTGCCAATAGCACATCTTACACGGGGGCAATTCGCCGATGTACTGAAAACCAAGCGCCGCGATCATCATGCCCAGTGACCCAAGGGCGGCAATCAATCCCAATCTGTGTCCCGTCATAGATATTTTACCCCCAAAAATCCCAGAAATAGCACGGCCAAGCCCGCGGCAAAGACCCAACCCAGATAGCGTTCAATGAATGATTTGATGGGCGGGCCGAAAAAGTAAAGCAACCCACACACCAAAAAGAAGCGAACAGAACGCGCAATGATTGCCGTCGATACAAATAACCACAGGGGCATCGCAGTTGCACCTGACATGATTGTGATCACCTTGAACGGAAAGGGAGTGATGCCCGCCATTAGAACGGTCCAAAACCCCATGTCATTAAATCGTGTTGCATATTCGGCCATGGCATCCGCCTTACCCAAAGCAAGCAATGCGGGTTCTGCGATTTGTTCGTAGGCGAACATGCCGATTGCATAGCCAAACAAGCCCCCCAAAACCGAAAAGGTCATCGCCACGAATGCATAAAGCCATGCGCGATGACGTGCTGCCAAAACCATGGGGATCAACATGACATCTACTGGGATCGGAAAGAACGAAGATTCGATAAAGGCAACCATGGCCAAGATCCAAATTGCACGGGGATGTTCGGACATCCGCATGGTCCAATCATATAGGGATCGTAGCATCATAACCTCTTAAATCTATGGTGCTGAAAAAACATGCAAAACTTTTGCCGTCAAGCGCGTTTTCCCTCTGGACCTTGGCGAAACATTTGTTTAATCACCCACCCAGTGCCCAAGTGGCGGAATGGTAGACGCAGGGGATTCAAAATCCCCCGCCTTCACGGGCGTGTGAGTTCGAATCTCACCTTGGGCACCAAATTCTGCGCATATGTTTGTTAATAGACTAACCACGTAACTTTCAAGAGATGTAACTTCGCAGACACATAAGGCGCGAATGGTTGGATTTGAATTCGACAAAGTCCGCTCCCTATGTCGCACGGCCCATATTCCAACCGCGGATCGTGGACAGCGCGGATCACTATGCATTGTGCGTTAACGCGCAGCGCGCCATGTATCCCACGCCTCTGGCGTATCCAGATCGAGCGTTGGACCGTAATCCTTAAATGAAACGTATTCAATGCGTCTTTTACGCAAAATATTGCGCAAACCGATATCCCCCTGCAGGGTTTCAATATCATCCCAGCTCGATTTCGGGATGATCACCGGATGCCCTGGTTTTCCATCCCGATCCTTGGCCTGAACATAGCGCGTTTCGTCCTCGGCCCACTTTGCGCAGATCTGTGCAAAATGCGTCTCTGTCAAGTCGGGTAAATCACCTGTCAGGATCATCATTCCCTTGGCGGATGTTTCTGATACTGCTGCGCAGGCGCGTTTGATGGATGCGCTCATCCCATCGGCCGCATCGGGTACGTAAATTGGTACGGCCCGCGTATCTGTCAGCAGGTCATGCCGCGGGTGGTTTGGCTCTGGCAATGTTACATAGACCGCGCCACACCCTTGGGCAAAATGTACCAACCGCGTCAGGATAGGCGTGTCCTCCACCACTTCAAAGAGTTTATCACGCCCCCGCATCCGAGAGGAGGCGCCAGCAGCCAATATGACAATCGCCAGTGACACTGGGACTACCCACGCATCCGCGCACCATCTGCATCAAAGAGTGGTGTTGTGATCACGCGCGCCCTGCGCATCTGTCCCAGAATTTCAATCTCTGCCTCTTGTCCGTCGACCGCGTGTTCACGTGGGACCAGCGCAAGCGCAATGGATTTATCAGCGTAATGGGAATAGCCGCCTGATGTGCAGAATCCCTTGACTAAGCCATCAATCCAGACGGGTTCATAGGCGACAACATCGGCATCCTCTGCCTCGACTTCAAACGCAACAAGGGCGCGTACACTGCCTGCCTCGCGTTCGGCCATTGCGGCGGATTTTCCAATGAAATCAGCGTCTTTTTTCCAAGAGATAAAGCGATCTATCCCCGTTTCACCCGCGGTGTAATCGGGTGAAAATTCACGCAACCAAGAGCCAAAGAATTTGTCCAATCGCAAGGACATCATCGCCCGCATGCCAAAGGGTTTAAGACCAAAGGCCTGACCCGCAGACCACAGGGCCTGCCACAAGCTGCGCTGATCCATTGTATGACAGTAAATTTCAAACCCCAAATCACCTGTGTAGCTCACGCGTTGGACCACGCAATTCACCATACCGATGGCCATTTCATGCGCATCCATGAATTTCATGGCCGACACATCGCTGCGCGTGACGACCTGTAGCACTTTTGCGGCATTGGGGCCTGCCAATTGGAACCCGTTTACAGTGTCGGATATGTTTTTGATCTGGACATCACCTATTTGGTTCTGCAGGAACCACCGCATGTGATAGGCCTGACTGCCATAACTCGCCGTTAGGCGGAAGTCGGTTTCGGACAGGCAAGAAACAGTGAAATCACCAATCAAACGGCCCTTATGCGATAACATCGGGGTCAGGCTTAGACGGCCGGGTTTGGGTATACGGCCTGCCATGATGCGATCCAACCATGCGCGTGCATCGCGTCCTGTGATGTGGTATTTGCCGAAATTGTGCACCTCATTAATTCCGACATTGTCGCGCACGGCCATAACCTCCCGCTTGGTCGCCTCCCACGCATTTGACCGTCGGAACGATGGCGTTTCATAACGGGGTTCATCCGCCTGTGCGAAATAATTTGGCACCTCTAATCCGAATTGTGCGCCCCATACTGCGCCCATAGTGTCGAATATGTCGTACATGGGTGTTGTGCGCATCGGGCGTGCGGCGGGCAGTTCCTCGTTTGGATAAGATACAGAAAAGCGTTTTTGGTAATTTTCGATTACCTTGGGCAATGTATATCCTGGTCCAATCCAATCGCCAAAGCGGGCCACATCCATCGCCATGGTATCGCGTTCTGTTTCGCCCTCGATCATCCATTGGGCCAACATCAGGCCAACGCCGCCCCCCTGACTAAAGCCTGCCATGACGCCGCAGGCTGACCAATAGTTACGCAAACCGGGGATCGGACCGACCAAGGGGTTGCCGTCAGGTGCAAATGTAAACGGTCCGTGGATCACGGACTTCACACCCGCGGTTTCCAATACGGGGAAGCGTTTATAGGCAAATTCAATACTGTCGTTGATTTTATCAAAATCATCCGCCAAAAGTTCATGCCCAAAATCCCATGGGGTTCCGTCAACCGCCCAAGGTTTGCAGGGCTGTTCATAAAACCCGATGCACAAACCGCGCCCTTCTTGGCGCAGATAGCTTTCGCCTGATGGGTCCATGACATGGGGATGTTCGCTGTCTCGTTCGTAAATCATGGGGATTTCGTCGGTCACGATGTATTGGTGTTCCATCGGGTGCAGGGGTAGGTACACACCCGCCATGGCCCCCACTTCGCGGGCCCATAGGCCGCCAGCGTTCACAACATGTTCGGTGTGAATAGTGTCTTTATCCGTCACAACATTCCATGTGCCATCAGCGCGTTGATTGGTTTCAATGACCTTGCAATGGGTTTCGATTGTGGCGCCACCCATCCGCGCGGCCTTGGCATAGGCGTGTGTTGTACCACTTGGATCAAGGTGACCATCCAGCGGATCATAAAGCGCGCCGATAATCCCATCGGTGTTCGTAATGGGGGCAATATTGCGAATTTCATCTGGGCCAATGATTTGCGTATCAAGCCCCATGTAGCGATGCTTGGCCCGTTCCGCCAACAACATGTCAAAGCGTTCCTGGTTGTCCGCCAATGTGATGCCGCCCACGTGATGTAAACCGCAGGACATGCCTGTGATTTCCTCTAACTCGCGATAAAGGCGGATGGTATATCCTTGCAATGCGGCCATATTTGTGTCGCCGTTCAACGTGTGAAATCCACCCGCCGCATGCCATGTGGACCCCGATGTCAATTCCGAACGTTCCAGCAGCATAACATCGGACCAACCCAATTTCGTAAGGTGATACAAAACACTACATCCAACAACGCCACCACCGATGACGACAACACGTGTACTGATTTTCATTTGGTTGGCCTCCAATTCCCGGAAACAATCATTTCCGATTTTGCTGCGGCCCACAACTGGATTGCGAACCCTTTGTGGTGTTAGATAACGAAATAATCACTTCACCGAAATGGAAAGGCGCGACGGAAAATGTCGGGAATAAACAATCCGTACCTGAATTTCCGCATCAGGGTAAGGGCAAACAACTTGGATGGACATTGATATGAAATCGCATGCACAGGCCGTTGTCATTGGGGGCGGCGTTATTGGTTGCTCAATCCTCTATCACCTGACCAAACTGGGGTGGTCCGATGTGGTGATGTTAGAGCGGGATGAGCTGACATCTGGGTCCACATGGCATGCGGCGGCCAATATCCACGGCCTGCACGACAGCACCAATATCAGCCGTATCCAGCACTATACCATGAACCTCTATAAGGAATTGGAACAAGAAACGGGACAGGGATGCGGCGTGTTCCAACCGGGCTCGCTCTATCTGGCGCAGACAGAGGCGCGCGAACATCAATTGCGCCTTCAGGAAGCCAAGGCCAAGCTATACGGCATGAATTTCCATGAAGTATCGCGCGCAGAGGCAGAGCAGCTGCATCCATTGGTGAATTTCGATGGCATCCGCTGTATCATGTTTGAACCTGACGGGGGCAATGTGGACCCATCGGGTGTGACCAATGCCTATGCCACAGGGGCGCGGCAGCGGGGTGCGGAAATCTACCGCTTTACACCCGTGACCGCCACCGAACAGCAACCCAATGGATCATGGATTGTGCGCACGCCCAAGGGGGACATTCACACCGAATGGGTGATCAATGCCGCGGGCCTTTGGGGACGCGAGGTTGCGGCATTGGCAGGTTTGAAACTGCCCCTGCAACCAACAGAACACCAATATTTCGTCACAGAAACCATTGCGGAAATTGACGGCATGGATCGTCGTTTGCCCTCGGTTGCGGACCGTGACGGAGAATATTACCTGCGCCAAGAGGGCAAGGGGTTACTCGTAGGCGCCTATGAACGCGCGTTGAAATTCTGGGCCGAAAATGGCACGCCTCCTGATTTCGGGCACGAATTGTTTGACGATGATCTGGAACGGATCGAAGAAAACATGATGCGCGCCATTGAACGTGTCCCTGTGGTTGGGGAAGCGGGCATCAAACGTGTGATCAATGGTCCGATGATTTGGTCCCCCGACAGCAACGTGTTGTTCGGCCCTGTGCCCGAATTGAAAAATTATTTCTGCTGTAATGGGATTATCCCAGGCTTTAGCCAATCGGGCGGTATGGGGTTATTGGCCGCCGAATGGATCATTCAGGGCGAAACCAAATACGATATGTTCGCATGGGATATGGCGCGTTTTGGCGATTGGGCAGATGCAGCATTCACCAAGGCACGGGTGGGCGATCAATACGCACACCGTTTCAAAATCCATTTCCCGAACGAAGAACGCCTTGCGGGCCGTCCCGTGCGCACCCGTCCAATTTTTGAAAAACAAAAAGAGTTGGGCGCAACCTTTGGCCTGAACTACGGTTGGGAACACGCGCTTTATTTTGATGTGGATACCCCTGAAACCGCGGGTTTCACGCGCCAAGGATGGTGGCACAGCGTCGGGCGCGAGGCCCAGATGTTGCGTGACAGCGTTGGCGTGATCGATATTTCAAACTTTGGCAAATATAGTGTCAAAGGGGCCGGGGCAGAGGATTGGTTAAACGCCGTTTTTGCCAATAAAATGCCCAGCGTAGTGGGCCGTTCTTGCCTGACGCCCTTGATTGGGAAACGCGGTGGTATCGCGGGTGATGCAACCGTGACCAAACTGGGCGAAGATGACTATTGGGTGGTCAGTTCGGGTATGGCCGAACGCTATCAGCAGCGTTTCTATCAAATGGTGGATCTGCCCGAGGGCACCACATTTGAAAGCAAAACAAATGATACCTGCGCCTTTAACGTGGCGGGGCCAAAATCGCGCGAATTGTTACAACGGCTTAGCAACGCGGATCTCTCTAACGCGGCGTGGCCCTTTATGCGCTCGGGTCATTTGACAATTGCAGGCGTAGACTGCGCGGCACTGCGGGTCAGTTTCACAGGCGATTTGGGTTGGGAAATCTATTGTGACGTGGACGATCAATTGGCGGTTTACACGGCATTGATTGATGCGGCAGCTGAACTTGGCGGTGGGCCTGTTGGATCACGTGCGCTGATGTCCCTGCGTGTTGAAAAAGGGTATGGCAGTTGGTCACGCGAATATAGCCCAGAATACTGGCCACAAGAAGTGGGCCTAGAGCGCCTGTGCAAAATGGATAAAGATTTCCTTAACAAATCCGCCGCCGCAGAGGTGATGCAAAATGAACCACGCGAAAATTTGGTTTTGATCCATATTGATGAAGACGCGGTGACCGCGTCCAACGCGGATGCCACAGGGGGCGAGCCGATTTTCAAAGATGGGGTTGGAATTGGCCGCGTGACATCGGGGGCCTATGGGTATTCCGTTGGTATGTCACTGGCGCTTGGATACGTGAAAAACGCATCTGCGGGTGATCGGGTTCAGGTTATGATCCTTGGCAAACCCCATGGCGGTACCATTCTGGTCGAACCGCCCTTTGACCCCAAGGGCGAACGCCTGCGCGGATAATTTTGAAAACCGTCCAACAAGTGTGGACGGTTTTTACATGGGCGTGACGCGCAATTGGGTCAGGCGGTTGGCCTGACGTTCGACAACCTCGAACCGATAGCCAAGGAAATAGAAAATTTGACCCACTGTTGGGATCATCTGAGCCTCATGAATGACCAAGCCTGCAAGTGTATTCGCCTCATCATCAGGAAGCGACCAATCCAGCGCGCGGTTTAGATCGCGGATCGTCATGGCCCCGTCCAGCGTGTAGCAGCCCAGTGTATCTGGTTTAATCGCCTGATCCTCGGGTGTGTCGAATTCATCGGCAATCTCGCCAACGATTTCCTCAAGGATGTCTTCCAGTGTGATCAATCCTTCTAGCGATCCGTATTCATCCACCACCAGCGCAAAATGCGTGCGACGACGCAGGAATTGGCGCATCTGATCATCCAGCGATGTGGTGTCGGGGATAAAATACGGCTCCATCGCCACTTCGTTAATGTCAAACTTAGCCAGATCCGAAAGCTTGGCATTTGGGCCGCTGACCAAACGATACATTTGACGTGCCAAATCCTTGGCATGAATGACGCCGATGATGTTTTCAGGATCATCTTTGTAAACTGGGAGGCGCGTATGCGCGCTTTCCAAACATTGGGTCAAAATCGCCTGCGGATCATCATCCGAGTTGATCATTTCGATGCCCGAACGGTGCAACATGATTTCTTCGACCGTGCGGTCGGATAAATCCAATGCGCCCAAAATGCGGTCCCGATCCTCTTTCTCGACAACACCTTCGGAATGGCCCAAACTTAGGGCGCCTGCGATTTCTTCTCTCACAGCAAGGATGTGGGTATCGGGATCTGTGCGCACGCCAAAGACACGCAAAACGCCCCGCACAAACCAACGTACGGTGGACACGATGGGGGCGAAAATGCGGATCACAATGCTGATTGGTAACGATACGCGGGCCGCTGCCGTTTCCGCATTGGTGATGGCGTATGTTTTTGGCAAAACTTCCGCAAAGATCAAAACTAATACGGTCATGATCAATGTGGCAAGCGCCACGCCGCTTTCCCCAAACATCCGCGTAAACAGCGCCGTGGTCAGGGATGTGGCAAGAATGTTGACCAAGTTGTTGCCCAACAATACTGACCCAATCAGGCGTTCGTTATCTTCGGTAATATCCAAGGCGCGCTGCGCGCCACGAGACCCCTTGTCGGCCTGCGTGCGCATTTTTCCGCGCGATGCGGCGGTCAGTGCCGTTTCAGAGCCCGAAAAAAAGCCAGACAAAATCAAGAGCAATAGGATCGCACCTGTCGTGATCCAAAATGCACTGTCTAGGTTTATCAATTCTTGTTCCATCTAAGGCTCTCTCGGGTTAGCGTTGAACATAGCTTATGGGGATTAAACCCCGTCCGATCAAGGGGGGGGACGATGCGACAGGTGGATTTGGGGGATATTCAGGGGCCAATTTTGATCTTTGGCGGGGCCTATTTCAATTTGGAGGCAACGCAGGCCTTGATCGACGCAGCAAATGCAAATCGCATCCTAGCAGAACAATGTATTTTCACAGGGGACCGCATCGCCTATTGCGGCAATCCATCCGAAACCCAGAACCTGCTGCGCGATTTTGGCTGTCCGATGATTAAGGGCAATTGTGAAATCGAATTGGCGGCAGGCAGCGACACCTGCGGGTGCGGGTTTGAGGCAGGCAGCACCTGTGATCTGTTGTCACGAGGCTGGTATGCTTTTGCAAATCAACAGGTCAGTGCAAATCAACGGCAATTTATGGGTGCGCTGCCCGATCATTTGATTTTTACGCATTATGGAAAGCGTTATATCGTTCTGCATGGCGGATACAGTCATGTGTCCCAGTTTTTATTTCCCACAACGCCTGATCCAGACTTTATTCACGTAATCAATGAGATAGAGCGTGACTTTGGCGCGTATGACGGCGTGATCGCGGGCCATTCGGGAATACCGTTTCATAAATGCATCGCAGGTGTGACTTGATTCAATAGCGGGGTAATTGGAATGCCCACGCATAATGGATTATCGACAACATCCTATGGCATCTTGGACGCAGGGTCATTTACGATCCATCATCTGTCTTATGATTACCAAACGGCACAGAATGCCATGATCACCGCAGGCTTGGATCAAGGATACCACACAGCATTGGAAACAGGTTATTGGCCCTCGGAAGAGGTGTTGCCGATGGATTTGCGCCGTTTCGTCGATAATGGATGATGATCCATCACCAAATCACGCAAATGATCATCCAACACATGCGTATAGATTTCCGTGGTGGATACATCCGCATGTCCCAACAGTGTTTGGATCACCCGCAAATCCGCGCCATTCGCCAAGAGATGCGTGGCAAAGGCATGGCGGATGGTGTGCGGGGTCACAACACTTGCATCAATACCCGCATGAACAGCCCAGTTTTTGATATTTTGGTAAAACCAATGGCGCGTTAAATGACCCAGTTTCCCGCGTGATGGAAAGAGAAAGGGGGAGGCATCATGCCCCTCATTCACCTTACGTTCTTCCTCCTGATCGCGATGATACAGCCATAGGGTCAAGGCCGCAGAGGCGGGTGGAGATAGGGGGACAATGCGTTCTTTGCCGCCCTTTCCCTTGATCAATAAAAACTCTGGCTCACCGCGGCAGGCGGCGATGGGCAGGGACATCAACTCACTCACACGCATACCAGTTGCATAAAGAACCTGCATCAAACAGGCGTTTCTGGCGCGTTCAACCGCACCCTTTGCGGTGGTGATGGCGCAATCCATCAAACGATCAACATCAATCACTGTCATGGTTTTGGGCAGTGATTTTCCCCGCCCGGGACCAGTGATTTGCAACGCTGGATGGTCCGCGCGCCAGTTTTCTTCAAGGCAAAAGTGAAAGAATTGCTTGATCGCCGATAATCGGCGCGCACGTGTTGACTGTGACAGATCACGATTGACCAAATCCACCAGATAGGCTTCGACGCCTGCCATATCGACCTGCATCAAATCCTGTTTTTTGTCGATTAGGAATTCGTGAAAATCCGCCAGATCACGGGCATAGGCGGACAGAGTATTTTGCGACGCACCTGTTTCCGCAGATTTCGCCTCAAGAAAGGCCTCTATGCGCCTAAGATCATTCATGAATTAGGGAGCCTTTGATATGGCATAGATGGCCGCGCGACGTGCCAAATCCTCTAACCCGATCAGGCGCAGGGTGGACAGGCTTTCGTGCAGATCGCGTACATCCCCCGCGCTGCCCTTATCCAATTGGATCAATGTGGCAAGGATTGCTTCGCCCAAGCGGCCTTGGGCAATCATTTGTTCCACAACGAACGGAATGCGTGGTTCCAAAAATGCATCATAAATTGCGCGTTCCATTGGGGGGAGCGGCGGTGTCACGGGCATGATGCCATGTGCCACAAAGGTGCGAAAATCATTCGTTTCAGGGGCCGCATCATATCGATTTGACATCAGGATTACATCCATCGCGGCGGGTGTCGTCAGAGCAGCGTTCGCAACATCCTCGGCAAAGATATTTGCAAATGTGCGCGCCAAATCGGTTGCGTAAAATTTGGACCATGCTTGATCAAGTGCGGCCGTCACATCCACATCGGTTTGCAGTGCGGTTTCAAAGGCCTGAAACGCGGCGACACGGTCCCAAATCCCACCCGACGCAGAAGGGGTATTCGCGCTGTAGATCCCCAAAAATCGGTTATCCCCAATCGCGCCCGTTTGCGCCAATCTTTCCGCTGCAATTAATTGGGCACGCCAACCATTGTCTCCCGACAGATCAGACACCGCAAAGGCACGTGGCAACAGGTCGGGTGTCAGGGGCAATCCAATTGCGTCGTATAATCGGTAATCAAGGGCAGAGACGCGCAAATTTGGGGGCAAATTGGCATCAATCTCGTCCTCAGTCTCGGTTTCCAGATAGATATGAAGCAATGCTGCCGTGCGCCCCGTGAATTCACCCAGCGCCTCGGTTGCGTCCAAAACAAGCGTTGCGGTCAACCAATCCCCACGCCGCGCCAAACAATAGATGCGCGCCGCCGCATCGGGATAATTTGGACCCAGTGCCAAAACAGGATCACAGGACGGTTCAATAGAAGCATCATAAAGCGACAATTCAAACAGCAAAGGCACCAAGGACGGCGGCAAGGGGGCTGCACGTTCCAGCATTGCGTGCGCCGCATCAACGGCGCCCAAGTCGATCAATTTGCGAATACGCGCCTTCAGGAATGCATGCGTGCGCTGATCCTCAACTGGGGCATCTGCCTCGGTCAAAAGCAGATTATACAAAAAGGAATGGATGACAGGATTATGTTCGGCTGGAAATTCGTTTAGCAGGGTTTCCAAGGCGTTTGATTGACTTTCCCGCCACAGATGGGATGGCAGTCCCGTCACGCGCGCGGGCAAAAGTCCGACAGAATTGCGTGAAATATCCTCAAGCGGAACAACTTGGATTTCTGGTTCAACGATGGGATCTGGGTCTGTGGGTTCTGATGCTTCCGCAGGGGCATTTTTTTCGTCCAACCAATCAATGGCCGACAGGGGGGCATTTTGGGCCACACCGATCTGAGCGGATAGGCATAAGATTACGGCAAGGGAATGCGCACTAAATCTCATTCAACTGAATCGACTGACTAACGGGGCTGCGAACGGGGTCAAACTTTACGCCGAAAAATGGACCAACATAGGCATAGACGGACAGCGCCACAAATCCAAAGACGCATAAAATCAAAACCCATTTGATCAATCTGCCCATGCTTACATCCAATTTTGTTGGCTTTTGCCACAGTATAATCACGAATGCCCTGAAGAACCAAGCAAAGTTATTCCTGTTATTGTAATTTGGCTTCAGATCGCCAATAAGACGCACATGACACGGACGTTGACAAAGACAGTGGCCCTTGTGGGGATGATGGGGGCGGGAAAATCCGCCGTGGGCAAGGCATTGGCCGAGCGTTTGAATGTGGCGTTTCTGGATTCTGACCAAGAAATCGAGGCCGCTTCAAATCTGTCGATTGCTGAAATTTTTGCCCGCTATGGCGAGCCATTTTTCCGCGAGAAAGAGTCACAAGTGATTGAACGTCTGTTGGTTGGAAAACCTGGTATCCTATCCACGGGCGGTGGTGCGTTTTTGGCAGAGGGTAATCGCAAAAACATGAGCGAATTGGGGGTGTCCCTTTGGCTGAATGCGGAACCTGATGTGCTTTGGAACAGGGTGAAACACAAAACCACCCGACCGCTGTTGCAGACGGAAAACCCCTATCAAACGCTGGTTGATATTTATACTGCCCGCACGCCTATTTATGCTTTGGCGGATGTGCAGGTGTCCTCTGATGGTGAAACCGAAATTCCAGAAATGGTGGATCGCGTGATTGATGTGTTAGAACAGCACGACGGAATATTTGAAGGTTAGACAAACAATGAAAACAGTTGATGTAAACCTTGGGGAACGCGCGTATCAAATCCATATTGGATCGGGTCTTATTGCGAACGCGACGGGCTTTATTGCGCCTCTGTTAAAACGACAACGTGTGGCAATTGTGACGGATGAAAACGTGGCAACCCTTCACCTTAACACGCTTGTTGAGGGGCTAGAGGGCGCCGGAATTTCAACGGCGTCTTTGACCCTACCTGCGGGGGAAAGCACGAAATCTTGGCCGCATTTCGAACGGACCGTTGAATGGTTGCTAAGCGAAAAGATTGAACGCCGTGATATTGTTATTGCACTTGGCGGTGGTGTGATCGGGGATTTGGTGGGGTTTGCGGCCGCTGTGCTGCGCCGTGGCATTCGATTTGTGCAGATGCCCACATCGCTTTTGGCGCAGGTTGACAGCTCGGTTGGTGGCAAAACAGGGATCAATGCGCCCCATGGCAAAAACCTGATCGGGGCGTTTCATCAACCCAGCATGGTTTTGGCGGATATTGATGTGTTGGACACTCTTACACCGCGTGATTTTTTGGCAGGCTATGGTGAGGTTGTTAAATACGGCTTGTTGGGCAATGAGGCGTTTTTTGAATGGCTTGAGGAACATGGCCCCGCACTTGCCAAAGGCGATAAAGAGGCCCGCGCCGAAGCGGTCCGCATTTCCTGTCAGATGAAGGCAGACATCGTTGAACGCGATGAAACAGAACAGGGGGATCGTGCGCTTTTGAACCTTGGGCATACCTTTTGTCACGCGCTTGAGGCGGCAACGGGATATTCTGATCGCCTATTGCATGGCGAAGGGGTGGCCATTGGCTGCGCACTGGCCTTTGATCTCTCTGCGCGCATGGGATTATGTGCACAAGAGGCCCCAAGTCGTGTTGCCCAACACCTGAGCGCGATGGGCATGAAATCGCAGCTGTCGGATATCGATGGAGCGCTGCCCAGTGCCGAGGCATTGGTTGATTTAATGGCGCAGGACAAAAAGGTGGTGGATGGCCAACTGCGTTTCATCCTTGCCCGTGGCATTGGACAGGCATTCGTGACATCGGATGTAGAGCGCGCGGATGTCGTGACCCTATTGAACGATTATTTGTCAGATACGGTTTGATCCAATAGGCGCAGATAGGCACGCGATTTAACCATGGCAGCACGATAGGCGGCATCGACAAAATTTGACGGCACCTTGCGCTCTTGCACGGTCACTGGAATGGGTGTCAGTTGCGCATGAAATTTAATGGGGTGCGCCAAGGGCGCGCTGCCCTCAATCCCCGCAAACACCATATTGGTCACGCCATAGGCATCGCGCAGGGGATATAAGGTCATCTTTCCGCTCCAAGTTCCTTCTGCGCAACCGAGCCACAGAGTTTTCGGGCATTCCGTGTCGAACACTTGACCCAAGATATCAAGCGCAAGCGATCTACTGTCACCATCAAACAACAGGGAATAGGGCAGGCCGCGCCCGTCCTCTTGCAGCACATCGCATAGGTACCGCCCAGAAATCCGAAAACGCGCATTTCCGGTTGAAATACGTTCCATCAACACAATACTGCGCAGCGCATTGGACAGCCCACGCGGATCAAGATCAGAACGATAGGGAACCGCACCATCCGCCAAATTGTTCCAGTAATTTCCCAATGTGCGCAATGCGGGGAAATGATCCCGATCCCGATACTGCGAAAGCTCAATCACGTTTTGACCCATGTTCAACACCATACTCTTACAAATTGTTATCAAATGGTTAATACGAATTTAATCGTGGTTGTGATCCTAAATTCTTAATTATTGGTTAACGCAGCCGCCCTTGTTCCAAGTCCAAGAATATCTTATTGCACATGGGTGCCCAAGGAGAGTGCCATGAAATCAATGACCGGCTTTGCCAACCACACCTGCGAATTCACAGGAGGAAGCGCCACATTAGAAGTGCGCAGCGTGAACAACCGAGGCCTTGATTTAAAACTGCGCGTCCCAGATTTGTTTGCCGCACTTGAACCGAAACTGCGCGAAACCATTACCAAGGTTGCAAAACGTGGATCGTTACAGGTGAACATACGCTATAGCCTACAGGACGATATTTCCGAGGCACCCGCAATCAATGAAAAAATGATTGATCAGGTCTTGTCTGGCATCGAACGGATCGAGGATTTGGCCTTGGCCCGTCATTTGTCACTCGCCCCCTCAAAGGCCAGCGATATCTTGGCGATTAAGGGCGTGATGGCACATGAAACGGGCGTTGCCGAACTCACGCCTGATATGTCACAGGCGGTGCAATCTGCGATGTCGCAGATGATTGCAAATTGGGACATGGATCGCGCACGCGAGGGCGAGGCATTGTGTCGTATTTTGGGTGATCAAATTGATACGATCGCAGATTTAGTTTCGGCGGCGCGTGCATTACTGCCAGAGCGTAAAGCCAAGTTAGAGCAGGGGTTCATAGATAATCTTAAAACCCTAAGCGAGCAGTTTTCCGAAGTTGAGCCAGAGCGCGTTGCCCAAGAAGTTGCGCTGTTCATCATCAAACAGGATGTGGCAGAAGAACTGGATCGACTGGACGCCCATATCGAGGCCGCGCGCGCTCTATTTGCCGAGGATGCAAGCATTGGACGGCGCGCTGAATTCCTGATCCAAGAATTTAACCGCGAGGCCAATACGCTTTGTTCCAAGGCCCAGCACAGCGAATTGTCCCGCCTTGGCCTAGAGCTTAAGACAACGATAGATCAAATGAGAGAGCAAATTCAAAATGTCGAATAACCCCGATGCAGCCCGCCGTGGGCTATTGATCATTCTGTCGTCGCCTTCTGGTGCGGGTAAATCGACCTTGGCCGCGCGATTGCGTGCTTGGGATCCGACATTGAACTTTTCGGTGTCTGCAACCACACGCGCGCCGCGTCCCGGAGAAGAACATGGGCGCGAATACTATTTCCATTCCCGTGAAGAATTTCAGGATATGGTGGCCAAGGGTGACATGTTGGAACACGCAGAAGTTTTCGGCAATTACTATGGCAGCCCCAAAGGCCCCGTAGAAGAGGCGATTAATGCAGGGCGCGACGTATTGTTCGACATTGATTGGCAGGGCGGACAACAGGTGCGCGCCTCGACTCTTGGGAAACACGTGTTGTCGATTTTCATCCTTCCGCCGTCTATCCCCGAATTGGAGCGCCGCCTTTATGCCCGCGCACAAGACAGCAAAGAGGTGATTGATGGCCGTATGTCCAAATCACGTGATGAAATTAGCCATTGGCCCGAATACGACTATGTTTTGGTGAACGAAGATTTGGATGAAACCGAAGCCCGTTTAAAAACAATCGTTGCCGCCGAACGCCTGCGCCTTAGCCAACAACCTGATCTGGTGAATGTTGTGCGCCGTTTGAACAAAGAGTTTGAGGAAAGATCATGAGCATTTTCGCATTAGGGGACAAAACCCCACAAGTATCACCAAGCGCATGGATCGCACATGATGCAAATGTCATCGGGCATGTTGAGGTTTCAGAAAACGCCTCGATCTGGTTTGGTGCAACACTGCGTGGTGACAATGAATTGATTCACCTTGGGGCAGGATCCAACATTCAGGAAAACTGTGTTTTGCACACGGATATGGGATACCCGCTGATGATCGGTGAAAACTGCACCATCGGTCACATGGTGACGCTGCATAGCTGTGTGATTGGGAATAATTCCCTGATCGGGATGGGGGCCACCATTTTGAACGGGGCCAAGATTGGGAAAAACTGTCTGATTGGGGCAGGGGCCTTGATTACAGAGAATAAGGAAATCCCAGATGGGTCCATGGTTCTTGGATCACCCGGGCGCGTTGTCAAAGAGTTGGGAGAGGCGCAAATCGCAGGACTGGAAAAAAGTGCGCTTCACTATCAGGAAAACGCACGCCGTTTCCGCGATCACTTGCGCCCAATGTCATAAAACTGTGATCTTTTTGGATCAACCTGGCGCAACACGATAAAGGGACCTTATGGAAAACGAACAGATAATTTCGATTGTATCTGGGCTGCCATACCCCTGTGTCGCCATTTCCATGCGGGATTTTGAACGCATCCTCTGTGCCAATCCCGAGGCCAAGGCGTTTTTGGGGGATGGGATTGAGGGGCGGCATTTTTATACGGTGTTTCGCCAACCAACCATGATCGAGGCGATCGAAGGCGCGATAAAATCGGGCGAGCGTCAAAATGCACGTGTCACAATTTCGGAAAATCGGCGTGATGCGTTTTATGATGCCACCTGCATCAACATCGCAGGTCAGTATTGTTTGGTCACATTCCAAGACCGCAGTGATCAGGAACAAATCCAACAGATGCGGCGGGATTTCGTGGCCAATGTTTCACACGAACTCAAAAGCCCGCTGGCCGCATTGATGGGGTTTATCGAAACACTGCGCACAGTTGCCAAAGATGACCCAAAAGCCCAAGAACGGTTCTTGGGTATTATGGAGTCTGAGGCGCAGCGTATGAATAGATTGGTCAATGATCTGCTCTCCCTCTCGGAAGTTGAAGCAACCGAGCGTCAGCGTCCGACCGAAAACATCGACCTGCATGGATTGATTGAACAAACGGTCGATATATTGCTGCCCGCCGCAACGGCGCGGGATGTTACGTTGAATGTTGTGAACCAGACAAACACAGACATCACTGTCAAAGGTGACAGTGATCAATTGCATCAGGTGTTTAACAACTTAATCGAAAACGCCATCAAATATGGGGCAAAAGAGGGAAATGTGACTGTGACGTTGTCGCAACCCACCTATCTGCCTGCCCTACGCAGCGAAGGGATCGAAGTAACGGTATCAGATGATGGGCCCGGCATTGATCCCGTTCATCTGCCACGATTGGCAGAACGGTTTTATCGCATCGATAGCCACCGTTCGCGTCAAATGGGCGGCACGGGGTTGGGGCTTGCCATCGTGAAACATATCATTAGCCGTCACCGTGGTCGATTAATGGTGGATAGCGTCATGGGACAGGGGTCCAATTTTCGGGTGGTATTGCCCTATGATATCTCAATACTAGCACAAAGAAACGACGTGTCATGACGTCATAATTCTGTTACATAACCTTCGTAAAACCGTGCCAAACGCGCAATAAGGGTGTGTTTGCGCGGTTTTAATTTAAAAAAATTCAAGCGGCTAGATGAAATGAATGATATGCGACTGACACAAGAAACATCAACCGATCAACAAACAAAAATCAGCGCATCGGGCGTGCAGGTTCACTATGGTGACACGCATGCGATAAAGGATGTTTCTGTTGAAATTTTGGACAAAACCGTCACGGCGTTTATTGGCCCCTCTGGGTGCGGTAAATCCACGTTTTTGCGCACGCTCAATCGCATGAACGACACCATTGATATCTGCCGTGTCAGTGGTGACATCCTGCTGGATGGTGAGGATATTTATGATCCCCGCATTGATCCCGTGCAGCTGCGTGCGCGTGTTGGTATGGTGTTTCAAAAACCAAATCCATTCCCAAAATCCATTTATGACAATGTGGCCTATGGTCCGCGTATTCACGGGTTGGCCAAAAATAAGGTCGAGCTCGATGAAATCGTGGAAAAAGCCCTGCGCCGCGGCGCGATTTGGGATGAGGTGAAGGATCGTCTGAATGACGCGGCAACAGGCCTTTCTGGGGGTCAGCAACAACGCCTATGTATTGCGCGGGCCGTTGCGACAGAGCCAGAGGTTTTGTTGATGGATGAACCCTGTTCTGCGCTGGACCCCATCGCAACTGCGCAGGTTGAAGAATTGATTTATGATTTATGCAAACGCTATTGCGTTGTGATTGTCACCCACTCGATGCAGCAGGCCGCGCGGGTTAGTCAGAAAACCGCGTTTTTCCATTTGGGGAACCTCGTGGAATATGGAGACACAACAACCATCTTCACCAAGCCAGAGGATCCGCGCACCGAAAGTTATATCACAGGGCGGATTGGATAAGATCATGAACGAACAACAACACATTCTCTCTGCATTTGACCGTGACCTTGAGGCGATCCAAGCGCACATCATGAAAATGGGCGGCATGGTTGAGGCGTCGATTTTGGACGCGGCGAAATCATTTGACACCCGTGACGTTGAATTGGCCGCGGATGTCCGTGCCCGTGACAAGGCCATTGATCAGTTGGAAATCCTGATCAATGATGAGGCTGCGAAACTATTGGCACTGCGCTCACCCACGGCAATTGATTTGCGGCTGGTATTGTCAGTGATCAAGGTGGCCTCGAACCTTGAACGAATTGGCGATTATTCCAAAAACATGGCGAAACGCACAACTGTCCTGATGGAAATGCCGCATGTATTCGACAAAGGTCAAGGTCTGCGTCGTTTGGCGCGCGAAGTTGAATTGATGCTGAAAGACGCGCTTGACGCCTATGTTCAGCGTGACGTTAAAATAGCGGAAGAGGTCATTCAACGTGACCGCGACGTCGATCAAATGTATAGCGGACAGTTTCGAGAATTCCTCACCTATATGATGGAAGATCCGCGCAATATAACACCCTGTATGCACCTGCATTTCATCGCGAAAAATATCGAACGTATGGGCGATCATGTGACATCAATCGCTGAGCAAGTGATCTATATCGTGACAGGCGATCGCCCGACCGAAGAACGCGAGAAAAAGGATAAAACATCAGCAGATGCCAATATCTCGTTAGATTTGGAGTAAGGTCATGATCCGTCCAACGGTCCTTTTGGTAGAAGATGAGTCCGCGCAACGCGAAATGCTTGCCTACAACCTAGAGGCCGAGGGGTTTGATGTTATCACCGCGGACAACGGCGAAGATGGCCTAATACTGGTTGATGAAAATGATCCTGATCTGATCGTTTTGGATTGGATGATGCCTCAGCTGTCTGGGATCGAGGTGTGTCGCCGTCTGAAAAGCAATTCAAAAACATGCCAAATCCCTGTCATCATGCTGTCTGCACGTGCGGACGAGGTGGACCGTGTGCATGGGCTGGAAACAGGTGCCGATGATTACGTCGCAAAACCCTATTCCGTGATCGAGTTGATGGCGCGGGTTAAGGCGCATTTGCGCCGCATCCGTGCCGCGGCGGTTGGGAATCGTTTGGAATACGGGGACATCATGTTGGATCCCGAAACACATAAGGTGTTTCGTTCGCAATCTGAATTGAAACTGGGGCCAACCGAGTTTCGTTTGCTGTCGACATTTATGGAAAAACCGGGCCGCGTATGGTCGCGCGATCAATTGTTGGATCGCGTGTGGGGGCGCGACATTTACGTGGATACGCGCACGGTGGATGTCCATGTTGGACGCTTACGCAAGGCATTGTGCAAATATGGCGGCGATGATCCGCTGCGCACGGTGCGCGGTGCAGGATACGCCTTGGGTTAACGCGGGTAGGGGTCTTCACCCTCAACCTGACCAGCCAACCAATCCCGAAATTTACGTACAGCGGGTTTGATGCGGTCACGTTTGGGCCAAACCAAATGATAGGATTGCGCCACCTGACCGTCGCCTTCATAAGGGCAGATTAAAATGCCGCGCGCCAAATCCTCTTCCACCAAGTAATTCGGCATCAATGCCACACCCAATCCTGCCAAAACCGCTTGATGTATGGTTGAAAACTGATCGTAAGAGGTCGCTGGACGTTTGATATCCTGATCAAACCCCTGTTGTTCAAACCAATCTGACCAAGACGTAGGACGCGACATAATTTGCATCAAATCGGACGCGGCAAGCAATCTTAGGGTGGGTGGTTCAACAAAATAATCGGGGCGACATACGGGAACCACATATTCGGACTTTAATCGCATCGCGGACGTGTTGGCCCAATTCGCATCGCCAAAATGGAGTGCCGCATCAATGGGTTCCGCGTCAAAATTAAATGGGACGAGGCGCGTCAACATATTGATTGTGATGTCAGGATGTTGTTTTGAAAAATCCCCTAATTTCGGCATCAACCATCGCATGCCAAATGCGGGTAATATGCCAAGCGTCAGGGTGTTTGCCTGATCCTCAAACTGTAAATCTTGAGTCGCAGACTGTATCATGCCCAAGGCTGTGCGAATTGTTTCGGCGAACTCTTTAGCCTTTGGTGTTAATTCCAGCCGATTGTTGCGCCTTGTGATGATGTCCTGCCCCAATTGTTGTTCCAGCAGTTGAAGTTGCCGTGAAACCGCACTTTGGGTTTGGGACAGCTCTTTGGCCACTGCGGATGCTGTTTTTAAACGATCTAGGGCTTCGATCGCGCGCAGTGACGCCATGCTGGGTAAATCGGAATGCGTCAGTTGGGCCATGATAAAAACTCATATAATTATGTCACAAATGCTATATAAAATGGAAAATACATAAAGTATATATACGCGCAACGCATATATGATGGAGCATCCAATGTTAGATAAACCCATGTTAAAGGCCAAAGACGCACCTGATTTGTCCAGCTATGATTGGGCCGATCCCTTTATGTTAGAGGATCAATTGACCGAGGATGAGCGCCTGACCCGTGATAGCGCACGCGCCTTTGCCCAAGAAAAGCTGCAACCTCGCGTGATCAATGCCTATCGCGAAGAAGAGGTCGCACCAGAGATTTTCCGTCA
>JAFMKS010000003.1:86515-90887 GCA_017852835.1 Paracoccaceae bacterium | reverse complement strand
AGTGTGTTCCACAATCGTGGGGCTATTAGCTCTGCGACTTCTCTTGATCTATCCACACCTGAAGCTGCTCTGCCGGAAAAGGAAGTGCCCAGATCTCCTTGAAAAACTCCAGCGATCCATTCGAAGTATCTAACATAGGCAGGCTGATCTAATCCAAGTTCGCGTCTAAACGCTGCTACCGTTTCTTTTGTTGCAGCCTGCCCGAGCACTGCTTCACCAAAATCGCCCGGTAACATTTCAATAGCTGCAAATATAATAACTGACACGATAATAAGCGTGACAACGCCCAGAAAAAGTCGTTGCAACACTGTCAAAATTATTGGGTGCAAGGTTAAATCCTCATAAGTAAGCACCGCACAGGTGGCCTGTGCGGTGCTAATCATCAATTTATTTTACGCGAACCACCAGCGCTCTGATGCTTTATGCCCATCTAACTCCCAATTAGAGGCGACATCAGGGCCATGAGTTACTTTTTTGCTGTGGGCCATGATGTAGTTCGCAAACATTGGGCAGATTGTTCCTCCGTCATCGCTGATCAGGCGTTGACATTCAGCATACATTTCACCTCGTTTGGCTTCATCGAGTTCGGATCTTGCTTGGATGACTAAATCGTTAAACTTTGCTGAAGCATCCGTGCCTTTCCACGCTGTATCATTCCACTCAGTGTCGTTTGTGTAAGCGGCCGAGAACATCCAGTCTTCCGTTGGACGTCCGCCCCAGTAACATGCACTCCAGCCTTTTTTATTCCATACGTTTGACCAGTAACCATCCTTTGGTTCTCGAACGACTTCGATGTTAATGCCGGCTTCTGCTGCTGAAGCAGCAATCAATTGTGCGGCATCTACTGCACCAGCAAATGCTGCTTCAGATGTACTAAGCTGGATAGCGCCAGTGTGACCTGATTTCTTGTAATGGAAAGCAGCTTTATCGGCATCAAAATCACGTTGTGGCATAGATGAATTGTGATATCGGTTAGCGGTTGAAATTGGATGATCATTTCCAAGGGCTCCATGGCCCAACAAAATTTTGTCAACTAATTCCTGTCTTTTCAACGAGTATTTAAGTGCCATCCGTAGGTCATAGTTGTCAAATGGAGCTACATTCAAACGCATAGGGAATGTGTAATGCAACGTTCCAGTTACTTCTAAGATGTCTAAATTTGGCGAGCGGGCTAACAAATTTACGGTCTTTGGATCAGCACCATCGATCAAGTCTACGTCGCCATTCATAACAGCATTCTGTCGAGCAGTCACATCAATCAGTGATATCAATTCGACTTCATCAAAATGAGCCGAATCTGCCTTCCAGTAATTAGGATTTCGCTTAAATTTTTGCCTTACACCAGGATCAAAGTTTTCAAGTATGTATCCACCAGTTCCAATCCCGGTATTTACGGCTAATGCACCGTCTACAACCGGCATGATGGAGAGGTGATAATCACTCATGATAAATGGGAAGTCCGCATTTGCCCCTGAGAGCTCAATGATAACGCGATTAGCTCCATCACCTTTAATTGAAGAAATTGAAGACAGAAGACCCTTTGCTGCAGATTTTGAATCTTCGCCTCTATGGTAGTCTAATGTAGCGATTACGTCTTCGGCTGTTAAGGTTTTACCATTATGGAATTCAACACCCTTTCGAAGATTAAAAACCCAAGTTTTTGCATCGGATGATTCATAAGACTCGGCTAACTCTCCTCTCAAAACTCCATCATTACCCACTTCAGTCAAGTGATTTGACCAGCAATAATTTGTATGGGTCGCCATACCATTTTCTGCCGTGCCTGGATCTAAGTTGTCTGTTGTTGATCCGTGGCGCATTCCTAACCTAAAGGTTCCACCCCGCTTTGGTGTTGCGGCTTCAACGCTGCTAGCGATGGACAGTGCTGTTGGAAGTGCGATGCTTGTTGCAAGCAAAGAGCGCACAAACGTACGGCGGTCGATTTGACCCGTCTTGTACCTTAACTCTTGAAGAGCTCTGAATTCGTTTTTGTTCATTTTGTTTCCCTGTTGTATTGTTGTCGGCGTGTAAAGCTTGCAAAATAGCAGGCAACAAAATCAAGGGTAAATTTCATTTTCATAAGAACTTCTTCGACTTTGGCAACTTTCTATATGTAACGAGTACCAGATCACATGGAGGCCGACCTGCAGGCGTCAAAGATGCCAGCCGCGGGCAGTTTGATAGCTCGCGTGCAGCTGATCATAGAAGATTCCTGAAACATTGCTGCACAACTATCGGCAACCTGAAACTGTGCCAAGGTTGTTGGTTTTGACACAAAGGTATTCGTTTCGTGCTGAAACCCAGCGATTGCAATGCGATACATATCAATGGTGCTTACGTTTGATGGTCTCTTTGAAATCCTTTTCGAAAATCAATGTATCGTTTTCATAGGCTTCCATGCGCGCTGTCACATAGAAGTTATCTGCGTCACTTGTCATTTCGGCAAAGGCCTCGGTCCGTGTGATCCAATCGCCGCGGCTACGCTCTTCTGTCCAATGCGTTTTTCCACGCGCGCTTAGGGGATCATCGGGATGTATGCTCCACCATTCGCGCGCGACACTCCCTGACACCATTCCATGTTGTTGATCCTCAACCGCGCCAAAATCATCAATGATTTTAAGTGTCGTGATCCCCGTTTTCATATCAGTCGTAATTTGACGTTGATTATCGGATGCTCTGATCTGTCTGATGTCCCATGGCTCTTCTGCGTCTGGCGGCGGGAAATGGCGTTCGTCATCTGCGCCGTGTGGGGATATTGGCAGCTGTACTTCCCCCTGACTAATTTGTAGTGTTGACGCGTCAGGCATCGGCCATAACAGCGGCCAATAAGCGTTCGAAAGTGCGATCCGTATTTTGTGCCCCTTGGGAACGCGATATGCGATGTGATCCAAATTAAGACTGACTTCTATTTCCTGACCAATGGGCAGTGCGTTCGCATTTGCATGATCATCGCGCTGCGCAAGGTTTAGAACACCGTAGGTGATCCGTGTTGACGCGCCATCTGGGTGGATGTGGTTTAAACGCACTGCGATTTGTCCATCAGGTGTATCAGATGTCAGGCGCAGTTTTACCTTGACCGCGCCCACGATGTCGCAATCTTCTGCAATTGGTTCACTGTCATAGCATAGCGATAGCGCATCATCCCCACGCTGATCCCCCGGCATTTCAGGGCCTAACCAGATTGCGCAATATTCACCCGAAGACATGCCACAAGTTTGTGGCGATGACAGGATGTCATTGATCTGTGCGGGGTCCGTATTCAGCGTGTTTCCCTGACCTAAATACATGGATTTCGGTGTCGGACCTTGTGGCCAATCGTGTTCGTTGATCCAGCGTCCCGCCCTGCTTTCATACCATGTTTTGGGTCGAACACCATCCATAAGATAAACGGAATATGCAGGGTCATTTTCCACTCCAGTTTCTATGCCCTTTAGCCATTTGTCCCACCATCGCAACGCTTCTTGCAAAAAACCGATGCGTGGTTCTGGTACCGCAAAATGTGGATATTTATGCACCCAAGGCCCAACAATGCCTTTGACAGGTGAGGATAGATTTTCAACCAACTGTGGGACCGCGTTTTTGTATGAATCGCCCCAGCCACCAACCGCCAATGTTGCGGCCGTAATCGCGCCGAAATCTTCGCAAACAGAGCCATGTTGCCAATAGGCATCGCGCTGTTGATGATGCAGCCATGTGGCAGGCAAAAAGGGTTGCGCGTTCAACCGTTCCAACCACATATCCCGCCAGCTCTCTCCAACCAACGCGGGATCAGGCGGACGTGAGGAATAGGCCCACATTGTTGACCCCCATCCCAAATTTTCGTTCAGTAAACAGCCACCTTTGTAGTGAATGTCATCGGCATACCGATCAACGGTTGAGCAAAGTGTTATGATCGCTTTCAGCGGTGCAGGATCAAGTGCCGCAATCTGCAGCGAGTTAAAGCCACCCCAGCTAATCCCCATCATTCCAACGCGGCCACTACACCAATCTTGGGCAGCGAGCCAATTGATGACCTCAACGCCGTCATTCAACTCTTGTTCGGTATATTCATCCTCCATCAAACCCTGACTATCGCCGTTTCCACGCATATCGACGCGAACACAGGCATAGCCACGTTTTGCGAAATAGGGATGGGTCAGTGCATCACGTGCACATGTGCCATCGCGTTTGCGATAGGGCAGGTATTCTAAAATCGCGGGAACGGGATCTGTGTTTGCGTCAATGGGCATCCACACGCGCGCCGAAAGCCGACAGCCATCTGACAAAATGATTTCCATATCTTCGATTTCATGGATGTCGCAAATATTGCTCATTCGGCGTTCCTCTCATAACCTTGGTGTATCGAATTCGAAGTCTGTCTGACTCGTCAAGA
>JAFMKS010000003.1:9534-85820 GCA_017852835.1 Paracoccaceae bacterium | reverse complement strand
GCAATCGCAGGCACTACATTTGATTGGAATGCTGCGGATATCGCCGAATATTTGAAGTCAGGGTTAACGCCCGACTATGACGTCGCAGGCGGCCTGATGGCCGAAGTAATCGAGAATACATCAAAGTTATCTGACCAAGACCGCGTGACAATCGCGAATTATTTAAAGGTGCTTGCGAACTAATTCCGTGAGTAGCGGAATTTCGTTTTGAAATCCCCTTTGTTTCCCGTTAGGAGTGAAACAAGCGGTCCCATAGCTCAACTGGATAGAGCAACTGACTTCTAATCAGTAGGTTCGGGGTTCGAGTCCTCGTGGGATCGCCACTATTTTCAGTAACACTCGTTTTCGAGGGGTTTTGGCTGCTAACGTGCGAACTGGGTAGGTGGACAGAAAAGTTTAGGTTGTCGTTTGCACCTAAATAATGGACCGATAGGTATTCCAAATGATTAGATTTGCTGTTTTCATTATCCTGATCTTTTTGGCCGTATTGATTGTGGCCGAAAATGTGGGTCGGCCCATTCCATATGGTTATCGCATTTTGGCAGGGTTAATCGTGGCCTTTGGTATCGCTGCCGCGATGACCAGTGGATAGAAGCGTAAGCATGCTAGACGCGTTTAGGCAGCAGTTTGATGCACAAAGCTCTAAGGGACAAAGTTTTGATCAACTTATGTCTGGTCACAACGGTGCGAGCATTGCACTGCAACAAATCGTTTTGTCGTTCGTCGACCGGTCTTATCGCTTTAACGTTGCATCCGCGTTTAGCAAACTGGATCCCGAAAATAGACGACGGGCAAGCTGGGTTTTAACGGCACACGAATGCCATGACACGTTTGGAATGCTCAGCGTTATTGATCTGTGCCGCGAATATCCGCGTTTGATTGAATTATACGATCCAGCTGACGAAATGCGGGCATTGATACGAAAGAATTTGGGTTAGCTTTTTCTGGGAACTCTTAGAACGCCCGCGGGTTCCAGCGTCCCGTGCGGGGTATCCATGGTTTCGCAATCATAATTGAACCAGAATTCCTCGGTCTTTGTCACACGCTTACGCAGACCCTGGGGCAGTTGTAGCGTTTCGATGTTCGTTTCTGTCAGCAGGTGGTTATAAAATTGAATGAGGGTCTCATCTTGAAGGTAGGCCCCCAAATAGACCGAACTCCCATTTTGTACCGCAATCGCACCACCCTGCTGATCGGTTAAAATAGGCGTGGCAGTTCCCTCTAACACTTCGCGATACCGCAGAGCATGTCCGCCGTTTGACAGTGGAATTGGCATATCACCGCGGGTTGTATCAATCCGCGCTACCGTCACGTCCAAATTCGACAAATTGGGGGGAAGGGGATGAGAGATGCGAAGTGTTTCTGTACGAGAATGCGTGGCAGGGCCATAGATCACCAATGCATCGGAATTTTCTAAGCACGAGAGAAGATCCGCATCCATGTGCATCAAACCAGGTACTATGATACATCGGTAATTTGCAAAATTCCGATGCGACGCAGGCAAAATATCAATATTGATACCTAGCCTGCGCAAAGCGCGATAATGATCAAAAATCAACTCGAAATAGTCGCCATCTTTCACGTGGTTCAATGCTGCCCATGAAAAATCCGCATCGTAATCAAACAGTATTGCGACATCCGCCAGTTCACAGTCTGTCGTTGGGGATTGTAACAATTCCTCGGCAACCTGTGCCGCTTCATAATAGGCTGTGGCTTTTGCACTGTCGGGTCGCAAAATGCCTGCATGCATCTGCTCTTGTGCAAATGGGGCCTGTCGCCATCGGAAATAGGCAACGGTTTCTGCCCCATGGGCAAAGGCCTCCCACGTCCATAAACGCACCATTCCCGGCAGCGGATCGGGGTTAACAGGCGCCCAATTCACGGGGCCTGGTTGTTGTTCCATAATCCACCAACGTCCCTTGCCGACACTGCGATATAGATCGTGATGAAAGGCTTGAAAATCAGGATCGCCTTGACGCATGAAATGGCGTTGTTTTCCCTCGCTTGCGCCCGCGCGATCTGCCAAAAAGCCGATTGGATAACTGTCCCATGTAGCGATATCCAAATCAGCACCTACCTTGAAATGATCAAAATCGGTGATCCGCCCCATGTAGTTGTGGGAAATGGGTGCGTTTGAGTATTTACGGATGATGTCACATTGCAGGCGATTGAAGGCCACAACCTGATCCGACGTATAGCGACGAAATTCCAACCAATGCGCTGGGTTCGCCTCAGTTGCGGTTAGGTTTGGCAGGTCAATTTCAGGATAGCCCGCGTATTCCATCGACCAAAACACGTTTCCCCATGCGGCGTTTAGTTTTGAAATATCGTTCCCGTATTTGTTGGCAAGCCATTTTTGAAACCCACTACGTGCCGCATCTGAATAGGAAAGCGTGGTATCGTGGCATCCGTATTCATTATCTGTTTGCCATGCTCCTAATGCAGGATGCGCACCGTATCGTTCGGCCAAACGTGTGACAATATCACGACATTGTTCGCGATATCCAAGGTGTGAAAAGCAATAATGCCGCCGCGATCCGAATTTACGCAGATTGCCCTGTAGATCACGGGCAAACATATCGGGGTATTTGTCACAGACCCATTTTGGAGGGGTTGCCGTGGGTGTTCCCAACACGACCTTTAACCCATATCGATGCAACGTATCGAATGCACGATCAAGCCATTCGAAATTGAATTGACCCTGACTTGGTTCCAATCGGGACCAAGCGAATTCGCCAATCCGCACCCAAGTTAGACCCAGTTCGGCCATTTGGCGGGCGTCTTCTTCCCAGATGTCTTCTGGCCAGTGTTCTGGATAATAGCACGTACCAAGCGTGCGCTTCATGGATAAATTAGGCTGCGTCATAGGCCGTCACCAAGGTTGCAGCATTGGATGCAATTTCTGCAACGCTCATGCCGGGAGTATATAGGTTTGACCCCACACCAAAGCCTGTAACTCCCGCCGCTTTCCACGCATGAAAATCAGGGGCACCGACACCACCCACGGCATAGGTATTGGCCGTTTTCGGCAGCACCGCCTTTAACGCGTTGAAACCATCAAGGCCAAGTTTGAATGCGGGGAAGAATTTCAATCCATCTGCCCCATTTTTCAGCGCGCTGAAACATTCTGTTGCGGTAAAAACCCCGGGATAGGACAACATACCCGCATTCTTGGTTGCCATGATCACGTCTTGATCGGCATTTGGGCTGATCACCATTTGGCATCCGATATTTGCAAGCGTCTTGACCTCATCCTGATGAAGTACAGTTCCCGCGCCAATTGTTGCATCCGAGCCAAAGGCGTTGACCATTTTCTCGATCGACTGAAACGGGTCAGGAGAATTTAAGGGCACTTCAATCTTGGTAATTCCTGCATCAATTAATGCCTGAGTGGTGTCATGCACCTCACTTGGTTGGACACCACGTAGGATTGCAATCAATTCGCGTTGCATAGTTATCCTTTTCTAGTTCGTATCGCGATCAGACCGCGAAGCGTTGGTGCCGCACTTAGGTTCAAATCAACCGACTTGCCAACCGCCTCAAGCGCGGATTTGTAAAGCGAACATAGAGCTTCTTCACCAATAAGCGTGATTGGTAAGTGGTTCCACTGACGCTCCATTGCGGCGACTTCCTGACCGATCAGGATGCCAGATAAGCGTGCACGCAAAACTGTGGCATCAGTCTCGTTAACAAGATGTTGCGCGCGCAATCGAAACAATTGTGAGGACGCATTAGCAGGGTTTTCAAATGCGGATTTTACCGCATCGACAAAATCGGATTGGGAAAACCCTGCGCCCGATACCGAATGTTTCAGAACCGAACTTCGGGATAAAAGATCATAGACTTCACCCGTCATAAACGTTTGGAATTCAACCACCTGACCATTTTGAACACGTACCCACTTTGAATGGGTCCCAGGCAAACAAACCAGGCCATTGTAATCGGGCGTTTGTATTAAAAAACCTGCGATTTGTGTTTCTTCACCCCGCATGACGTCCGCAGGCTCAGGCTGTTTTATACCCGGCAGAATGCGTACCATTATTCTCGGATCTGTGGTATGAACTGTCGCTGCTTGGTTTAGTGCGGGCGTGTCGCAGGGTGCGGTCAAATACCCCGCATCTTGCCAACCCTGCCGAGCGCCTGCCATGCCGCACACCAAAACTTCGGTGATAACATCATCTGACAAGTGATTATCAATGTGCGATATCAAAACGCCTTCATACTCTGACGCGGTCAGGTTGCCCATGCCCGTTTGAATTTTGGTCTCATCCAATACATTGCCCGCCTGATCACAGTGCCAGATGCGCAGGTTTGTTGTTCCCCAATCCACTGCGATCCAATTTGGGTTCATGACTGTTTTAGTCATGCTGCCACTCCTTCTAGAACCCACATTCTATCGGGAAAGTGATTGGGAAGATCAACACCATGTGCCATCAAAAATCCACCACTTAATCTAAGCGTGCCAATATCAAGAGCATTCGTGCCACGCGACGCGGCGGTTTTTTCATCGCGATTGACCAGCGTCACGTCATACATCGCGCCAGGGTTCAGACCCGTCAGTTTAACAGGAGTGGGACAGGACCACGCAGAGGTTTGAGCGCTGCCGATGAAGGCCACAAATCTATCCTGTTGGGGCGCGACTTGAATTTCGGCAATTATTGAAGGGTCAGCAGGGGCCAATCGTTTGATGTCTGCTGTCTGTCGCCAGTCGCGGTTGTCTTTCCACCATTGTGTTACTTGCTTTAGTTTCGCGCGCTCCGCATCTGTTAATTCGCGGGGGTCCATTTCAAACCCCATATGGCGCTGCGCGGCTACCCACGCACGAAATCCGATGTCATGAATACGCCCTGACGTATGGCATTCGCGTGGGCCAACGTGGCTGCCTGTCACGGCCGAGGGCAGGAAATGACTGGCCTCATGTTGCATGCGCAAACGTTCGGCGGCGTCATTGCTGTCGGATAACCAAACGCGCTGGGTGTAATTCATAATCCCAAAATCAATGCGCCCGCCGCCGGACGAACAGCTTTCGATTTCGACATTCGGATGTGCATCGCGCAACCGTTCAAGAAGGCTGTAAGTTCCATGGGTTTGCGCCGCATCCACATGGGGCAGCACACGGTTGTGATCCCACTTGATGTAACTGACATTGTGATTGGATAGCACAGTAGAAATTTTGCCAAACAGATAATCGCGGACATCCGCATTAGCCATGTCTAAAACCAACTGGCCCCGCCCCAGCAATTGGTCCAATGGTCCCAAAACCCATTCGGGATGTCGGCGATACAGGTCGGAATTTGGATTAATCATCTCAGGCTCAAACCAAATCCCAAAGCTCATCCCGTGTTCATTCACTTTGGCAATCAAGGGCGTCAGGCCATTTGGGTATTTCCGCGGATCAATGTCCCAATCCCCCAGAGATTGAGTGTCATCATCGCGGGTGCCAAACCAACCGTCGTCTAAAACGAACCTCTCGGCCCCAATGTCAGCCGCGTGTTCGATAATCTCTGCCAAGGTGTCTGGCGAATGATCGAAATAGATCGCCTCCCAACAATTATAGTGAACGGGACGAGGCAGTGACCCATCGGTCCATGTCACGATTTTGTCGCGCAAATGGCGTTGATAATTCACGGATAACCCGTTCAAACCGTTTTCCGAAAAACTAACGAACAGGGGGGCGGTTTCGACATGTCGTGTGGGTTTGGGGTGCGCATCAAATGCATGCCCAAATTGAACTTGGCGACGACCATCGGACAATTCCTCTGCAATCATGCTGTGTCCACCTGACCATCCATAATGCCACGCATAGGCAGATCCATGAATGTCGTCGCATCCAGCCTCTGGCACGATCAGCGCGGGGAAATGTTCATGTCCCGTGCGTCCTGTTTGATTATTGCGCAAGCGCGCGCCAACGGACCAATCCGCCTCCTGTTTGTGAAATTCGCGGCACCAGTGCCCCGAAAAATCAATCATGGTTTTTGCATTTTGTGGGGCAGGCAAGACGGGGGCTGCGAACCAATCCACCAAGATTGCGTTTTTTGAAGATAAAGAGGCCGCAATTTCGATGACGTCTGATTCGGTATGCACCAAAAACCGGGCCTGATATGACAAGCCATGCGCCTTGTCCTTGTAGTCCAAGATCAACGCATCGGGCGATTGTTCGGCATTCATGAAAACAAATCGTGGCTCAATCCGGTCACCCGTTGTGGCGCGTATGCGCATTCCTGGATGCCCCGCAAAGGTTTTGGAAATTTCAGGACAGATGGAAAGCGATGGAACACCATCCAACACGCCACCTGAATAATCCAATCGCGTCGCCGCCCAAATGGTTTGGGGTTCTTCGGCATTGGGCAGGCGCGCGCCCCAATAAAACACCTCTGCCAAATCAGTCCCGCCACCCAGAAAAAGGGTTTGTGATCCACAATCAAGCCGCCAAAACTGCATCACTTGACTGCCCCTAAGGTAAGCCCCGCGATGAAATGTTTTTGCATCAGGAAGAACATGAACACGGGCGGAATTGCGGCGACAATGCTGCCTGCACTCATCATGTGATAGGCGGCGCGATACTGACTGTTAAAGGCTGTGATGCCCGCAGTAACAGGTTGCGCATCGGGTCCTTGGGTCAGGACGATCGCCCAGAAATAGTCGTTCCAAATAAAAGTGAATATCAGCACGGATAGCGCCGCAATCGCGGGCTTCATCAAGGGCAGCACAACATAGACAAAGATTTTCCATTCCGCGACGCCCTCGACCCGCGCGGCTTCGATCAGGGAATAGGGCAGTGCACGGATAAAGTTGCGCATGAACAATGTGCAAAATCCCGTTTGGAACGCGATGTGGAACAGGATCAAACCCAGCTTTGTATCGTATAGATTCAGGTTCACCGTTAGGTCGCGTACAGGCACCATTAGAATTTGAAATGGCACGAAATTTCCCGCGATGAACATGAAAAAGATCAAAAGGTTTCCGCGGAATTTATAAACGCCAAGGGCGAAACCCGTCATGGATGATAGCGCCACTGCGCCGATCACCGTTGGAACAGTAATGAAGACCGAATTCAACAGATATTGCGGCATGTCGGATGCAAAGAAAACGCGCCCATAGTTGTTGAAAAATTCAAAGGAAGAGGGCAGTCCCCAAAAGTTGCCCTTTACAAAATCGCCATCTGGTTTGATGGAAAAGATCATCACCGCGATCAATGGCAGCAGCCACAGAATAAGCGCAATGGGTAAAAACACTTGATAGCTGAACTGGCTTGCATGTGAGCGTTGTTGGATAGGGGTTGGAAACATTACCGGCCCTCCTTTTCATCGCGCCACATTTGATAGAGGAAGTACGCGATAAAGCCCAACATGATAAAGAACAAGACAACCGCAATCGCCGCGCCATATCCCATACGGAAGCCAAATTCAGATAGGCTTTCTTCGAACATGAAAAACGACAACACGCGGGTTGAACCAAATGGTCCACCATTGGTCATCACTGCGATAAAATCAAAGGACCGCAACGCTCCGATAATTGTGACAACAAAGGCGATAAACGTTGCGGGCCGCAGTTGGGGCAAAATCACGTACCACAACATTCTAAACCCTTTGGCACCGTCCAAACGGCCGGCCTCAACCTGTTCGGGGTCAACGGAATTCAAACCAGTCAAATACAGGATCATGCAATATGCCGTTTGCGGCCATAATCCGGCGGCGATGATCCCATAGGTGGCCGTTTTGGGGTTCCCTAATACACCGCCGCGAATGTCGATGCCAAACCAGCTCATCATCACGTCAAACAGGCCGTCATTTGGTAAATAGAACCAACTGAACACAAGGCCAACAACGACCTGGGAAATCACAAATGGAAAGAAGAATAAGGATTTATAGAGGCGAATGCCTGTCACAGTTTGGTTCAAAAATAACGCAATGAACAAACCCATCGGAATGGCGAGCAGATACAAAAGCAGCCATTTGATGTTGTTCCAGAACGACGTTTCAAACTTGCGATCCATTTTCTGATCGCCCAGGCCCAACAGACGTTCGTAGTTATCCATCCCGACAAATGTTTTTTCGCCCAATCCATCCCACATGTGGAATGAAATCCAAAACGATTGTCCAATTGGAACAATCACATAGGTCGCAAAAAACAAAACTGCTGGTAGTAAGAACAGCCAGGGTGTAATAGCGATATCGTTTTTGCGATACCAGCTTTTGAATTTTGAAGGTTCAGTAAGGGCGGGGGACATCGAAAGGGCACCTTTGTGAGTTACCGCATACGAAAAACAAGGGCGTTTCACGAATATGGTAATTTATGGGGCCGCAGATATTGCAGCCCCATAAATCGGTTGGATTATTTGTAGATGCGCTGACGCGCGTCTTCCAAACGCTCTAGAATGTCATCAAGGTTGTCAGGGAATACCATGAACTCCTGGAGACCTTCCATGCCGACAGATGCCATCTCAGCTGGGAAATCACGGTCAAAGAACTGCATGATGCCACCACCTGCGTTGTTTGACAGCATGTCAAAGCCCTGCTGGATGAATTTGTCGTTAGATACAGACGCGTTTGCGTTCACGGGTAGCTGCCCCAATGCATCACCAGCGTTGATCGCTGTTTGTACCTCAGGCGATGTGACGTATAGCAAGAACGCTTTGGCCGCTTCTACGTTTTGGGCGCCCGATGCGATGTGGAATGTATCCGTTGGCGCATCTTCTGCATAATCAACATCTGGGTTGATGACTGGGAACTGATAGAAGTCCAGCTGATCATCGGTTAGCCCACCATCGCGGAATGCCGCAACCGAGAAGTTACCCATTAGGTATGCTGCTGCTTTGCCATCAATCATGAACGGCATTGCTTCTTGCCAGCTGTATGATTGGTGGTCTTCAATAAAGCCACCCATGTCGATCAACTGACGCCAGTTTGCAAATGTCGCGCGTACACGGTCATCTGTCCACGCAACTTCGCCGTTGGCCAACTGAATGTGGAAGTCATAGCCATTTGTGCGTGAGTTGATGTAGTCAAACCAACCGCCTGCAGTCCAAAGATACTTTGAGCCGATGGTGTAACACTTACGACCTGAATCGATGATTGCCTGACAATTTGAAAGCTCTTCCGCCCATGTTTTTGGTTCGCTTAGGCCAAGCTCTTCAAAGATGTCTTTGCGATAGTAAACACCCCATTGATAGTAGGTGTATGGCACGCCCCACTGCTTACCATCCAATGTCATCGCACCTTTGGTTGATGCAAGTGCGGCCATCTCTGGTTCACTCCATAGATCGGAAATGTCCATGAATAGGCCTGCATCCACGTATGGCGTCATACGTGTCGCCGCATACCAGTTTACAACATCTGGTGCATTCGCAGATAGCGCGTTACGGATTTGTGTTTTCCACGCTTCGCGATCAACCACAGTCAGTTCAACGCTTAGGTTCGGGTGCATTGCATCAAAATCTGATGCCATTTTTTCCATCACTGCACGGGGTGCAGGGTTGGACATGTCGGATGTGATGCGCAGTGTGCCAGATAGTTCGGCAAATGCTGGAACCGCAACAGCAGTTGATAGCGCCAACGCAGTCGTCAGCTTGGTTAGTTTCTGGAACATAATTCTCTCCCTGTTGTTCCGATCATGGTTTCAAATAATGAAACTTGATCTCAACTATTGAAAATACTGACAAGCATGGCTACGCTTGTCAACAGTTTCATCATCCGAGTTAGGAGATTGCGTTGAACATCGCACGGGACAATGACGGTACAGTTGGTAAGGCGCTCTCTGCGCTTGAGCTGGTTGCGGCATTTGAACGTCCAGTGCGCTTTAGCGAGGTTTTAGAACACTCCCCATACCCCAAGGCGACTTTGTATCGGTTCCTACAAACGCTGACAAATCAAGGGCTTCTGCAATATGACCCTGATCAGGGCGTCTATTCTATGGGGATGCGCTTGGTACGCCTTGCCCACGCAGCATGGCGTCAAAGTTCACTGGCCCCTATATCGCAGGATGTCTTGGACACTCTATATGCGCAGGTGGGTCAAACCATCCACTTGGCTCAGATGGACGCGGGTCAGGTTCTCTATGTTGAAAAGCGCACTGCGATTCGTCCTGTTGAGATGTTTTCGCAGGCAGGCAAGGTTGGACCCGCCTATTGTACGGGTGTCGGTAAGGCGATGTTGGCCTACTTGGATGATGTGACCCTAGAGGCGGCGTTGCAAAAGCAGGCGTTTTATCAGCACACGCAATTTACACATGCCGATGCCGAATCCCTGAAAACGGAACTGTCACAAATTCAGGCAGAGGGGTTTTCCTATGACCGTGAAGAACATGAAACGGGCATCATTTGTATTGCAAAAGCGATTCTTTTGAATGGCCGTCCAATCGGTGCGCTTTCGATTACGACAACGACTGTGCGGCATAGTTTTGACGATTTGAATGAATGGAAACAGCCCCTAACGCAGGCGGTCGAACAGATCGCGCAGGCGGCAAAAGATTGGCAATTCCCAACGCTGTAAGAGGATAAGATGAGCGGTGTAACACTAAATCAAGTGATCAAGAAGTTCGGCGAAACACAGGTCATTCACGGCGTTGATCTTGATATCAAAGATGGGGAACTTTGTGTTTTCGTTGGCCCCTCTGGATGCGGTAAATCCACCCTATTGCGGATGATCGCAGGGTTAGAGCAAACCAGCGCAGGCACAATCACAATCGGGGATCGTGATGTCACCATGGCAGATCCTGCGGATCGTGGGGTTGCGATGGTATTCCAAAGTTATGCGCTTTATCCACATATGACCGTCGCAGAAAACATGGGGTTTGGCCTAAAGATGAATGGCGTGCCCAAGGCCGTTGTGCGCGAAAAGGTGTTGGAAGCGGCGAAAATCCTAAAGCTTGAGGATTATCTGGACCGCCGTCCTAAAGCGCTTTCGGGCGGACAGCGGCAACGCGTTGCCATTGGGCGCGCCATTGTCCGTGGACCCGAGGTGTTTTTGTTCGATGAACCGCTGTCAAACTTGGATGCGGCACTGCGCGTGCAAACACGGATTGAAATCGCGCGCCTGCACGAACGGTTGGGCACAACAATGATCTATGTCACCCATGATCAGGTCGAGGCGATGACGCTGGCCGACAAAATCGTTGTTCTGCGTGGCGGAAACATTGAACAAATTGGGGCGCCCATCGATCTATATGAAAATCCACGAAATATGTTTGTTGCGGAATTCATTGGCAGCCCCAGCATGAACTTTTTCAACGCCTCCGATCTAAGCGAGGCGGGACAAACCCTGTTGAAACCTGGTGCGGATGTGTTTGGTGTGCGCCCAGAACACTTCAACGTTGTGGATAAGGCGGATGCAATCCTATCTGCACGTCCCAATTTTGTCGAAAACTTGGGGGAATATGCGCTGATTTATTGCAAAACCGAAGCGGGCAGCGAATTCATCGTAAAATCGACCGAACTGCAAAAATTTGCCAAAGGTGAATTGGTACACCTCGGGGCGGATGCCGAGAAAACGTATTGCTTTGACGGAACGACGCAGTCACGCGTCTAATCATGTCTACTGCGTAAAGCGTTTGGGTAAAATTGTGGCAATGATCGATGCACCTGTGATGACGAAAATCAGACGCAGCAAATGGTGCGCTACGACAAATGTCATATCGGCGCCTACGATAATGGCCAGTACAACCATTTCCGCCTGACCACCGGGGGTCAGGGCCAAGATCGCTCAATCGGTGGGGCAAGCCCAAGGATTAGCACACCCTCGACCACAATGAAGGTCAGGCAGATCAGGATTGCACAAAGCCCGATTGCGGCCACGACATCACGACGCAATTCGCGCGCTGTGATACCCACTTATTTCACACCGACACTCAGCGCGATGAAATATTGCGCGGCCCAGATCGCCTCTGCTGGAGGGCGTGTGGTTAAATACCCCAAGAGGGACGCGATAGAGGCGACAATCATGGGGCCGAATATAGATGCGCCGAACATCCCAATCGCTTTTGCGCCGCGCCATCCCACGATGGGGCACAGGATCAGTCAAATGATTTGTGTGGGGTCAAATGAATTGACGGATGGACCAGGTGGAGCCAACAAATTCGCCTGCTAAACTGTCGTCAACAGGATGGGTAATATTACAACGATGATCAAAACCCGTGTCGCCTGTGGCCCTACCAGCATTGTTTCGCTGGCCGCATTTCGTCAACAAGAATACGGACCACTCAACAGGGATTATTGGAAATAAGAATGTTTATTTTATGTCAAGAAGGGTTAAGATTGAGAACATTTCGCATGTTACTAGACCGCAATAATAGGATGCTTGTGGTATCGCGCCCAATAAATATCAATTTACAGAAAGCAAAATCTGTAGCGCGATGTAGGGAACTAGATTGAATGTGATGATCATGATCCAATAAATCATCAAAATTTTTGGGATATCCGCGATCATTTTTTGGCCAAATTCACCAAAGAGCCTTTCGGTCATAGATGATGTTATATCTTTGAAAACAGAAATTTTTAATAGACCAATTGCAAAAAATACTAGATTGACCATCAGCATCCAACCAAAGAATTGCAGCAATGTATGTAGGGTCATCATGCGTCCATTTGCACCCGCGCGGCGTCCATAATCAAAGACGCCGCCAGAGCCTGAGTGATTTAAATTAAATCAATAGATCGTCTAATGATTTGCCGCCTGCCAATGCATCGGCAACCCAGCGGGGTTGACGCCCGCGGCCTGTCCATGTTTCTAACCCGTTTGCGGGGTTTTTATACTTTGGGGCAACCTTACCTCTGGGCTTTTTGGCTTTGGCCTTTTTCGGCTTATCCGCAGCCATCAGATCGCTAATATCTAATCCATTATCTTGGGCCAATTTGCGCACCTTTTCGGCGACCTCTTGTTTTTTGGCCAAGGCCGCCTGTGCGTCGGAAATTAATTTAGTTAATTTCGCAATCGACATTTTATTCAAATTCAGCGCCATCATAACCTCTGATATTAAGCGAAAATATTAAGAGGATATTAAAGTTAAAAAATCAATAAAAAAGCGAGAGTATATAAGTTTGATAATAAAATTTAAAACTGTGCAGGTGTTCTTATAAATAAGAAAACGCGCCCCTATCAAAAGAAGAAATAAAAGAATAAATAAAGGCGCGTTTTATATTTAGCGTGTAAACTTTTTATGTTTAATCCGCTTGGGCTCCAATGCATCTGGACCTAGGCGGCGTTTCTTATCCTCTTCATAGGCGGAAAAGTCGCCTTCGAACCATTCAACGTGTGCCTCGCCCTCGAACGCAAGGATGTGGGTGCAGATACGGTCAAGGAAGAAACGGTCGTGAGAAATGACCACGGCGCAACCCGCAAAATCCATCAAGGCATCTTCGAGTGCGCGCAATGTTTCTACGTCCAAATCGTTGGTCGGTTCGTCCAATAACAAAACGTTGCCGCCCGATTTCAACAGGCGTGCCATATGCACCCGGTTGCGTTCACCGCCCGACAGCAGGTTCACGGTTTTCTGTTGATCCCCACCCTTAAAGTTAAAGGCAGAGCAATAGGCGCGGCTGTTCATTTGGGCATCACCCAGTTGAATGATCTCTGCACCACCAGAAATCGCCTCCCACACAGTGTCTTTGTCCAATAGGTCATCACGCGACTGATCCACGTAGGACAGGGAAACTGTATCGCCATAGGTGACGGCGCCCGCATCGGGGCTTTCCTGACCTGTTAGCATTTTGAATAGGGTGGATTTACCCGCGCCGTTTGGCCCGATCACACCCACAATGCCCCCTGGCGGCAGGCTGAAGGACAGGTTTTCGATTAATAATTTGTCTCCCATCGCCTTTTGCAGGCCTTCAACCTCAATGACCTTGCTGCCTAGGCGGGGACCATTTGGAATAACGATTTGGGCGCGCGTGATTTTTTCACGCTCTGACTGGCTTGCCAATTCTTCGTAGGCGTTGATCCGTGCCTTTTGTTTGGCCTGACGGGCCTTGGCGCCCTGACGTATCCAGTCCAATTCGCGTTCCAAGGTTTTTTGACGGCTTTTGTCGTCGCGGGCCTCTTGTTCCAAACGCTTAGCTTTTTGTTCCAGCCAGCTGGAATAGTTGCCCTCATACGGGATGCCGCGACCGCGGTCCAATTCCAAAATCCACCCTGTAATATCGTCAAGAAAATAACGGTCGTGGGTGACGATTAGAATTGTGCCCTTGTAATCAATTAGGTGCTGTTGCAGCCATGCGATTGTTTCCGCGTCTAAGTGGTTGGTTGGTTCGTCAAGCAGCAACATATCAGGCGCTTCAAGCAGCAATTTGCACAGCGCAACGCGACGTCGTTCACCCCCAGATAGGTTAGCAGGCATCGCATCATCAGGTGGGCAGCGCAATGCCTCCATCGACACGTCAATCTGGCTGTCCAAATCCCATAGGTTTTCTGCGTCAATCTGATCCTGTAGTTGGGCCATTTCATCGGCGGTTTCGTCGGAATAGTTCATCGCCAATTCATTATAACGATCAAGAATCGCTTTTTTCTCGGCAACGCCCAGCATCACGTTTTCACGCACGGTCATGTTTTCTTCTAGGTGGGGTTCCTGAGGGAGATAGCCGACTTTGGCACCCTCTGCGGACCATGCCTCGCCCGTGTAGTCTTTATCCAGACCCGCCATGATTTTCATCAGGGTCGATTTACCCGCGCCGTTTACACCAACGACACCAATTTTTACACCGGGTAGGAAGGACAAGTGAATGTTTTCAAAGCATTTTTTGCCACCTGGATAGGTTTTTGACACACCTTGCATGTGATAGACGTATTGATAGGCTGCCATCGGATGCTCCTGATTTGACTGCGTTTTGGTCTAAATAGCGTTATCTTTGGGGGCAGGCAATCATCTATGGGGTTGTTTGCAAGGATCGGGATGCGATATGTCGCTGAGAGCGATGGATATGCGTGAGGAACGGACGTGAGCGGTTTGATGCGTGATCAGGTGATTGGGTTGTTTGGGGGGTCCTTTGATCCCGCACATGCAGGCCATGTTGCGTTGACCACACATGCCTTGCGCAGATTTGGGTTGGATCAAGTGTGGTGGTTGGTGACGCCCAGCAACCCGTTGAAATCGCATGGTCCCGCACCCATAGCCGAACGCATGGCGCGGGCGCGTGCCGTGATGCAACATCCGCGGGTGCGTGTGAGCGATATCGAGGTGCAGCTCGGTACCACCTATACGGCAGAGACCATCGCCGCCCTTCAGGATCGGTTTGTGCACACACGGTTTGTGTGGCTGATGGGGGCGGATAATTTGGCGCAATTTGATCAGTGGAATGATTGGCGTCAGATCATGGAAAGAACCCCGATTGGGATCATTGCACGCCCTGATGCGCGGCTGTCACCCCTATCGTCCCGTGCGGCGCGGATGTATCGGGGGGCGCGTGTGCCTGCCAAACAATCGCGATCTTTGGGACATCTCTCAGGCCCAGCGTGGTGTTATTTGAATATGCCGCTTATGCCCATTTCTTCTACCGCGCTTCGATCCGGGGCTTGATCTTTCATCCTCTTTTTCGCAGGCTCTGCATGAATTTTTGAGGGTGGGTTTCTTTGGTGCGATTCATTTCGTGGACAGTTGGGGTTTTCTTGGTCTTGGGCAGTGTGCTGCAAGCGGCCGATACGTCCCCGCGTCCCGTTTTGCGCCCTGGGTCCGTGCTCCCGCCTGGATATGAAGAGCTGATCAAAAATCTATCTCTGACGGGTGAAGCAGGCTTTGCAGCCATCGACATCGAAACGGGTCAGGTGCTAGAACAGCATAATGGGAACAAGGGGTTCGTGCCCGCCAGTGTGACCAAGGCGATTACTGCGCTTTATGCATTAGATACCTTGGGCCCAGACTTTCGGTTTGAAACAACATTGCGGGCCAATGGGACCATTCAGGACGGTGTTTTGAAAGGGGATTTGATCCTAGTGGGGGGAGGTGATCCACATTTGGACACGGATGATTTGGCATATCTGGCCACTCAGCTGACCGAAAATGGCATCACCCAAATCACGGGCAAGTTCCTGTTTAATGGAACAACACTGCCCACATTCAATCATATCGTTGCGGCGCAACCTGTACATGTTGGATATAACCCCGCGATTTCAGGTTTGAACTTGAATTTCAACCGCCTCTATTTCGAGTGGAAAAAACAGGGGGCAAATTATGCCATAATGCTGGATGCGCGGGGACGTCACATCAATCCCAAATCCACGCGTGCCACCCTCACCATTCAGGATCAACAGAACCAAGTTTACACCTATTCCCGAAGTGGCAATCACGAAGAATGGCGCGTGCTGCGCGGCGCCTTGGGGAAAGAGGGGGGCAGATGGCTGCCCACCCGCAAACCCGCGCTTTACACGGCTGAGGTGTTTCGTGAATTGGCACGGATGAAGGGGATTGATCTGCCCGCACCTGTTCGGGCCCGCAGCCCTGCCGCGGGTCGCGTGATTGTAGTGCACCACAGCGACCCATTGTCCTTCATCGTAAAATCCATGTTGCGGTTTTCAACCAATCTATCGGCCGAGGTTTTGGGCCTGATGTCCTCGGGTGAACGCGGATCATTGTCGGCCTCGGCTGCAAAAATGAACACATGGGCACAAACGCGATTGGGTTTGGTAAACGCCACGTTTAAGGATCACTCTGGCCTAAGTGATCGCACACGTATTTCACCTGTATCCTTTGCGCGCGCTATGGCGCGGGCAGAGCAAGCATTTCCAGAATTTGTGTCCCTGCTGAAACCCATCAAATCACGCCAATTCAACGGGAACTTGGATAAAACCGGACGTGCGCAGATCGCCGCAAAAACAGGGACACTGAATTTCGTAAGCGCGCTGGGCGGGTATCAAATAAGCGAGGGGCGCAAAATTGCCTTTGCCATATTTGTTCAGGATTTTGGAAAACGGGCCAAAGTGGACCACGCCAAGAATGATCGCCCGCGCGGCGCGTCCGATTGGGCCAAACGCGCCCGCCGATTGCATCATGGCCTGCTGTATCGCTGGGCGCGGATGGAATGAGTTGATAGGCTATGTTGAAGCAGTGCAAATTGCCATGACTGGTACGATATCTAGAACGACAATTCGTTGATGCCGAGAGCGAAGGCTATCGGGTAATTTTGTTCCCAGCCAATCGATAGATTTGCAAAGCGCCGACCGCCCCCATGGGCGGCGCTTTCTGCGCCACCCGCGGTCGGCTTGGGAATACGAGGGAGCTGCTCAGATAATTGTATTTTACGTCGACCGCCGCGCGATAGTGCACTCTGCTTAGATCGTCATATGCCGCGCACGTGCACCGCGTTCAATTGCAGCCGCATGCAGGCGATCAATATTCAGTTCGTACCGCATTTCCTCAAGCAGGCGCAGCTCTGTTTCAAAGATCATGCCGTCAGCCGCCGCAACATCACAACACAGCGCATAGGCCGTTTCATGTAGACGTTCCGACAGGATATGTCGCACCAATCCGAACAAGGCGTCCAGCCCATCTTCATTTTCGAAAAGGTCAAAAACAATTTGGGACACCAAATTCAATCGTCCGATGTCGTAGGTGCCAAAGATCGGCAGGTTGTTGACCGCAGATTGGATTTTGACCAATTCAGCTGTGCGTACATTCCCATCCGCAATTGTGATGCTGACCATCAATGCAATAAGACAGTCCTGTTCGGTTAGGATTTTGGGTTCATCTGAATTCGTCATAATTTTAGTCCTTAGTCATCTATTCCAAGATATGGGGCGTGTGTCATCCATGCAAGTGGCGCATTCGCCGCGCTTGCGAGTGTTTGGAAAACACATTATGAGGCGAACACTTGGTGGACCTGTTGAGTCCCACGATATTGGAGAAAAAAGATGTCAAATATGCGCGACGCCGCTCTTAGCTCAAAAGCATGGCCCTTTGAAGAAGCGCGCCGTGTATTGAAACGCTATGAAAAAGCGCCGCCTGAAAAGGGATATGTCCTATTTGAAACGGGATATGGCCCCTCTGGTTTGCCCCATATCGGCACCTTTGGCGAGGTTGCACGCACCACGATGATCATGCGCGCGTTTCGTGAAATTTGCGATATTCCTGCGAAATTGATCTGTTTTTCCGATGATTTGGACGGCATGCGGAAGGTGCCGGGCAACGTTCCCAACCAAGAAGAATTGGCAGAGCATCTGCAAAAACCCCTAACATCTGTTCCAGATCCATTTGGGGAATATGAAAGCTTTGGCCATCACAACAACGCGATGTTGCGACGTTTCCTTGATACATTTGGGTTTGAATACGAATTTTATTCGGCGACCGAATTTTATAATTCTGGCGCCTTTGACGAGGTGTTGTTGCGTGCAGCAAAGCGTTACGACGACATCATGAAAGTGATGCTGAAATCATTGCGGGAAGAGCGTCGCCAAACCTATTCTATTTTCTTGCCCATCCATCCCGAAACAGGCCGTGTTTTGTATGTTCCGATGAAAGAGGTGAACGCCAAGGATGGAACCATAACATTTGATGATGAGGATGGATGCGAATGGACGCTGCCCGTCACCGGTGGCAATGTGAAATTGCAGTGGAAACCAGATTTTGGCGCGCGTTGGGCGGCGTTGGGTGTTGATTTTGAAATGTATGGCAAAGACCATTCGACAAACACACCAATCTATGATCGCATTTGCGAAATTCTGGGCCACAAAAAACCCGAACACTTTACCTATGAATTGTTCTTGGATGATCAGGGTCAAAAGATTTCGAAATCGTCTGGAAATGGGATTTCGATTGATGAATGGCTGACCTATGCTAGCACCGAGTCATTGTCATATTTCATGTATCAAAAGCCAAAAACAGCCAAGCGTTTGTATTTTGATGTGATCCCAAAGGCGATGGATGAATATCATCAACAATTGCGCGCCTATGTTGGTCAGGATGAGACACAGGGTTGTAGTAACCCTGTTTGGCACATTCATGGGGGCGATGTGCCCCAATCGGATATGGTCGTTCCGTTTTCCATGTTGTTGAATTTGGCAGCCGTGGCAAATGCAGATGACAAGGATCAGCTTTGGGGCTTTATCCGTCGGTATGCGCCCGACGCCAGCCCAGAGGCCAACCCACAATTGGATCAGGCAGCGGGATTTGCCGTGCGCTATTACAATGATTTTGTGAAGCCAACCAAGACTTATCGCATGCCAACCGAGCTTGAGCGTGAGGCGCTTATCGATCTGCGTGATCAACTGAAAGCCTGGGAGGGCGGATTGGATGCAGAAGAATTGCAATCTGTCGTGTATGCCTGTGGCCGTGAACGATTTGATCCGCTGCGTGCATGGTTTGGTGCATTGTACGAAGTTCTGCTCGGTGCCTCGCAGGGACCGCGGTTTGGTGGGTTTATCGCACTCTATGGTATCGATGAAACGATTGTCTTGATCGACGATGCATTGGCAGGGAAGTTTGTCTAAGACGGCGGTCTTTAGGACGAAAATGCCGTTCCCGGCAATACTTGCACACCTCTGATACGCCAACCTGCTGGTGTTTCAAGCATGTCATAGCGCAGGGTGTGCACGCGCCCATTGCTGTCGGTGATTTCAATCAGTTGATAGGGGCCGCGTTGATCCTGCGCAAATTCCAAAAATCGCGATTTTGCGGGTCGCCATACCATTGGATAACCCCGCTGAACCATCATTCCAAAGTTATCAGGATTGCGAAACATACGCTGTATCGAGGGGCTTGCGTATTCAAATGCACTTGCGAAATCATCTTGCAAAAACGCATCCAACTGCGATGTGATTGTCGATTGAACCTCGTCTTTCACATCCGCAAATGTGGCTGTTGCCAACATCAAAAATCCAATGAACCAGTGCATGTTAACCTCGTTGATCTTCCATAACTTAAGATAGGACGATAAGCATTGCTTTCCAATTTCGAGCAAAATACTATTTTAGATAGAATTTTTCTAAGACATTTATTGAGCGATTTGGAATGAAATTGGGTACAACATCATTGGTTGCAACGGTCAAAAATGAAGGGCCCTATTTATGGGAATGGGTCGCACATCATAATAGCATAGGGTTCGATAATATCGTAATTTTCCAAAATCTCCTGATCGAGGAACACACACAAAGTTCTGCAAACAGAGTTTGGACCCTGGAAACAAATAATGAACTGCCATTTCAATCCTATGCCAAACGTGTGACCGCGCTTGCCCCGCAGGCGCAGATTAAAACATCCTCGATCAGCTCCTATTTCGACATACCCTACACAACGGGTCAGGTCGGATCGGAGAAGGATCAAGTGCAGCTGACATTTGGCACGTCAGTAAAAGGGAAAATGGCGGTGACTGTGCGCTGCGACTAATGTTTGGGTTGGCTTTTGCCTCGATATGTTCGTGTTCCTCCGCGGCCTGCGGTGGAACGGCCGCGGGTGCTATGATCGCTTGCGGCCTCTACGGCGGATTGACGGGCCAGTGGATCATCGGCAATCGCCAGATCCACGGCCTCAAGCCGTTTGACTTCATCGCGTAGGCGCGCGGCCTCTTCAAATTCCAGATTTTCGGCCGCTTTACGCATATCGCTGCGCAACCCCTCAAGCACCGCTTGCAGGTTCGATCCACCCGCCAATTTGTCATCAATTTTGGCCGTGACACGGGATTGATCCGTGTCCCTCTGATACAAACCAGCCAGAATATCATCGACATTTTTGCGCACTGTTTCGGGGGTAATCCCGTGTTCCTGATTATAGGCGATTTGTTTCGCCCGTCTGCGTTCAGTTTCGTTTAACGCGCGTTCCATAGACCCCGTAATACGGTCTGCATACATAATCACACGCCCATCCGCATTTCGCGCAGCCCGCCCAATCGTCTGGATGAGCGAGGTTTCAGAGCGTAAAAAGCCCTCTTTATCCGCATCCAAAATGGCCACCAACCCACATTCAGGAATATCCAATCCCTCACGCAACAGGTTGATCCCGATCAAGACGTCAAAGGTGCCAAGTCTCAGATCACGCAGAATTTCGATGCGTTCCAGCGTATCAATATCGCTGTGCATATAGCGGACGCGAATACCCTGTTCATGCAAATATTCGGTCAGATCCTCGGCCATGCGTTTCGTTAGGGTCGTGACAAGTGTTCGGTACCCATCGGCGCTGACTTTTCTTATCTCATCCAGCAGATCATCGACCTGCATTTCAACGGGACGAATTTCAACCTCTGGGTCCAGAAGGCCCGTTGGGCGAATAACCTGTTCGGTGAAAACACCGCCGCTTTGCTCCAATTCCCAATTGCTTGGCGTTGCGGAAACATAGACGGATTGCGGGCGCATGGCGTCCCACTCTTCGAATTTAAGGGGACGGTTGTCCATACATGAAGGCAGGCGGAAGCCATGTTCCGCCAGTGTGAATTTACGACGATGGTCGCCGCGGTACATGCCTCCAATTTGGGGGATGCTGACGTGGCTTTCATCGGCAAAAACAATCGCATGATCGGGAATAAATTCAAACAATGTGGGGGGCGGCTCTCCGGGTGCGCGTCCTGTCAGATAGCGGGAATAGTTTTCGATGCCATTGCAAACGCCAGTCGCCTCTAGCATTTCAAGATCAAAGTTGGTGCGCTGTTCCAAACGCTGGGCTTCTAACAGTTTTCCTTCATCGACCAGTTGATCCAAGCGTTGGCGCAATTCCTTTTTGATGCTGATCAGCGCCTGCTGCATTGTTGGTTTTGGGGTCACATAGTGGGAATTCGCGTAAATCCGAATTTGTTCAAAACTGCCTGTGCGTTCGCCCGTTAGGGGATCAAATTCAACGATGCTTTCCAATTCATCCCCGAAAAACGACAGGCGCCATGCGCGATCCTCTAAGTGGGCGGGAAAGACTTCTAATACATCGCCTCGCACACGAAATGACCCACGCTGAAACGCCTGATCATTGCGCCGATATTGCTGGGCCACCAAATCGGCCATGACCTGACGCTGATTATATTCATGCCCTGCCTTTAGGTCCTGTGTCATCGCGCCATAGGTTTCGACAGAACCGATACCATATATACAGCTGACTGACGCAACTATGATCACATCATCGCGCTCCAACAGTGCCCGTGTTGCAGCGTGGCGCATTCGGTCGATTTGTTCGTTAATCTGGCTTTCTTTTTCGATATATGTGTCTGAACGCGGCACATAGGCCTCGGGCTGGTAATAGTCATAAAAGCTGACAAAATATTCAACTGCGTTATCGGGAAAGAACCCTTTGAACTCACCGTATAGCTGTGCGGCCAATGTTTTGTTTGGTGCTAAAATAATCGCAGGCCGTTGGGTTTCCTCGATGATTTTGGCCATGGTGAATGTTTTGCCTGTCCCCGTCGCCCCCAACAGGACCTGATCACGTTCACCTGACAAAACACCCGCTGATAATTCAGCGATTGCATTTGGTTGATCGCCCGCAGGTTCAAATTCGGTATTCATGACAAATGCCTTACCACCCTCTAACTTGGGGCGTTCGCGCACTTTACCTGTTGCAAAACCGATTTGGGAATCATCCATGGTGTATCTCCTGACCTCCCTAGAATTAGGATCAAATACGCCGTTTTCCAAGGGTGCATTCACCTTTTGTTCTGTGAATACTGGGTGCTTGTCGTTTTGGAAAAAATCGATCATAACACGTCCAAGATTTTAGGAGGATTTCATGCGCGCACGAATCTACAAACCTGCAAAAACCGCAATGTCATCGGGCACTGCGAAAACAAATCAGTGGGTGTTGGAATATTGTCAGGATTCAGCTCGCGAAATAGATCCATTGATGGGCTGGACCTCAAGCAGTGATACGCAATCACAGGTGAAACTGCGCTTTGATAGCAAAGAGGCGGCAGTGGCATACGCCAAGGAAATGGGGATTGATGCAGATGTGACCGAGCCACAATCGCGCAAACAAAACATTCGCGCGCGTGGATATGGTGAAAATTTCGCCACCGACCGCCGCGCCCCTTGGACACACTAGATCCAATTAAACTGAAACGAAATTGCCACGCAGTCGCGTGGCTTTTTTATTTGTATTTCCTGTAAACACGCGCTTCACTGCGTGAAAGTTCGAATGAGGTTTTTCATGCGTCATGGTGGTCAGATCCTTGTGGATCAGTTGAAAATCCAAGGGGTGCGGAGGGTATTTTGCGTCCCGGGTGAAAGCTATCTTGCTGCGCTTGATGGATTATTCGAAAGTGGGATCGACACAATCGTTGGCCGCAACGAAGGCGGCGTTTCAATGATGGCCGAGGCGCATGCGAAACTAACGAGTGAGGTGGGTGTCGCCTTTGTCACCCGCGGACCAGGGGCAACCAATGCATCCTCGGGGGTGCATGTCGCCTTTCAGGATAGTACACCGATGATCCTTTTCGTCGGCCAAGTGGCCAGTGATCAACGGGATCGTGAAGCGTTTCAAGAGGTGGATTATCGTGCGATGTTTGCACCCTTGGCGAAATGGGTTGCAGAAATTGATCGCACGGATCGGATCCCAGAATATATTTCGCACGCGTTTCATGTGGCGCAATCTGGGCGCCCCGGGCCCGTTGTTCTTGCATTGCCAGAGGATATGCTATCGGGGCAGGCCGATGTTGCCGATGTGATGCAGCCCGCAAAACCCCCGGAACAAACGGTGGCGCCCTCCGCTGTTCAAGGTGTTTTAGACGATCTGGCCGCCGCAAAGAATCCGATGATGATTGTGGGTGGTCCAAAATGGTCCGCGGAATGTGCCGTATTGTTGGCATATTTTGCAGAAGCGACAGGTTTGCCAATTGGCACATCCTTCCGAAGTCAGGACTATATCGACAATCGCCATCCCAATTATGTTGGGGATGTTGGGATTGGACCAAATCCTGATCTTGCAAAACGCATTGATGATGCAGATGTTTTGTTGGTTCTTGGGGCACGGTTGGGGGAAATGACCACGGGCGGATATGCCATGTTAACACCCCCCAAAACAAAGCAACGGTTGATACATGTACATGCCAACCCTGATGAAATTGGTCACGTTTATGTTGCTGATCGCGGTGTTTGCTGTGACCCTAAAGCATTTTTAAAAACTGCACTGGACTTGGTTCAGGAACCACTGGCCTCGCTCCCAGCGGCAGAACGCGCGTCTTATGAAGCATGGCAAACCCCCTTTGCCACCCCCGGGGATGTGAAGATGGAGCAGGTGATCACGCACCTCAGCTCGGTCATGCCAGAGGATGCGATTGTCACAAATGGTGCGGGGAATTATGCGGCGTGGCTGCATCGATATTACCGATACAAATCCTATCGCACACAGCTGGCCCCAACGTCAGGATCCATGGGCTACGGACTTCCTGCGGCGGTGGCCGCAAAACTGGAACGCCCTCAGCAAGAGGTTGTATGTCTGGCGGGTGATGGGTGTTTTCAAATGTGTATGCAGGAATTTGGCACGGCCATTCAGTATGGCGCCAATATCATTGTGATTGTGTCGAACAATGGCGTTTACGGAACGATCCGCATGCATCAACAACGCCACTATCCCAATCGTCCATCGGGCACGGATATGATCAATCCTGATTTTGCCGCATTGGCCGCAGCCTATGGCGCATATGGTGAAACGGTAACGACATCGGCAGAGTTTCCAGGTGCATTGGAACGTGCACGCTCATCGGGAAAACCCGCGATCATCGAGTTAAAAACGGATCCTGCCGCGGTGTCGCATCGCACACCTGCCTAGGCGTGTGCTTTATTTGCTTGGCTTAACAGCGTCTGGATGCGCCGCCTGAAATGCAGGGTGGGCGGCACAGTTTTCAGCAATTCTCATGATATTCATATGCGTGCTGACATCCACGCCCCAACGGTCCGCATTGTACAGCTGTGGCATGATGCAAATGTCGATAAGGCCAGGTGCATCGCCATGCGCAAAGGCGGTTTCTGGACGCATGTGCAGCATGGTTTCAACTGCCGCGAGGCCAGGTGCGATAAACCGTTGCATCCATTCAAAACGGGTTTCGTCCCGTCCTGATTGTCGTACGGCGTAAGCGGCAACCGAAACATTGCACACGGGGTGAATATCGACCGCAATGGCATGGGCAATCGCGCGTTCCTGCGCTGCCGAGACGGGATCAGTTGATATCAATGTAATTTCGCGTGTATCATTTAGATATTCTAAAATTGCGAGCGATTGGGTCATTGAATACCCATCGATTTCCAAAACAGGCACCAAACCCTGTGGGTTACGGTTTAGATAGGCCTCTGTTTTATGTTCACCCCTTAACAGATCAACGGAAACAGATTGATACGAAATCCCCGCAAGGTTCATCGCAATCCGCAACCGATAGGATGCAGAAGAGCGCCAGTAATCTTAAAGAACCACATCCGTCATGCTGCCTGCCCCGCAGTTTTTGCGGCATCCAGCGCCTGTTCCAATATGTCTATGTCTCCAATGTGATTGGACAGAACCAAGATCAGGCGCGCGTTTAACGCATCACTTTGCTCTTTACTCAATCCCTCATGCGCGTTCAGAAGTTTTTCGTAAAAATCGTCACCATTGGGGATATTTGGGGTCAGGATTAGGGTGCTCATTGTGTTTTCCCCAATGCGGTCGCCACTGCCATTTGCACGCTTGCTGCGTCGTATTCGGACCATCGCGCAACAATATGTTGGTCAGGACGAATAAGATAGATCGCGCGTTCGGCCGTGCCAAGGAAGCGCTCGCCAAGCGTTTTGTTTGTGTCTGATGTTGCCCTCATCTCTAGATGGGCAATCTCAATGCCCTCAATCTCTTGGGGCGATGGCGCATCAGTGTTCAGCGTCATCAGGGTAAATCCCCCGCCCAGTTTGGACAGCAAGTAGCCATCTTCCAATGGCGCATCAGGACAGGGCATGCCCGGTTGACTGCGCGCAGGGCCACCCGCCACGGCGTCTTCACCCGTTAAGCTGTGACCGACATAGTTGCATGGCATCGACAAACGACCAGAGTTCACCAATGGGCGGGCAAAGTCATGATGTTCGGACAGATCTAAAACGGCATTTCTAAACACGCGGCTTATGTCGGATTTCGGTGTGATGAAATCTGTTGAGCGTGTCGAATTCATGATGTTTTCGTCCGCACCGTGGATGCGTTCATCGTCATAGCTATTCAGCAAGGTGTCGGGGGCAAGCCCCTTGATCACATGGGCCAATTTCCAACTTAGGTTGTCGACATCTTGCAATCCACTATTTGCGCCGCGCGCGCCGAATGGGGATACCTGATGCGCGCTATCGCCTGCAAAGATAACATTGCCGTGGCGGAATTTTTCCATTCGACGACATTGGAATGTGTAAATACTGACCCACTCCAATTCAAATTTCACATCGTCACCCAACATCGCCTTTAGGCGCGGAATGACGCGATCTGGTTGTTTTTCGGCTTCTTTATCGACATCCCATCCCAATTGTAGATCGATCCGCCACACACCATCGGGCTGTTTATGCAACAATGCCGATTGTCCGCGATTGAATGGCGGGTCAAACCAAAACCAACGTTCGGTTGGAAAATCCGCTTCCATCGTGACATCCGCGATTAGGAAGTTGTCCTCGAATACACGGCCAACAAAATCAAGCCCCATCATCGAGCGCGTCGGACTTCCTGCGCCATCACAGGCGATGACCCAATCTGCATGTATCGTATATTCGCCGTCGGGTGTTGTGACCGTAAGGGCGGAATAGGCGCCATGATCCTTGATCGCGCTCACACGGTTCTTGCCGCGGACATCAATTTTTGGGGTCTCTGAATTGATCTCTTGGACGCGTTCAACAAGGTATTGTTCAAAATAATACTGTTGCAGGTTGATGAACGCGGGGCGGGCGTGCCCGTCTTCTGCCAAAAGGTTAAATTCATAAACCTTGCGTTCATCAAAGAACACTTTGCCAAGGTTCCATTGAACCCCTTTGTCGACCAATTTGTCCCCAAATCCCAATCGATCTGCAATTTCCAGAGTGCGTTTTGCAAAACAAATTGCGCGACTGCCAAAGCTGACCTTGTCGTTGTCATCCAAAACAACAACATCAATTCCGTGCTGTGCCAGATCGATCGCCATACCCAACCCAACGGGACCTGCGCCAATCACCACAACACTGTGGTGCCCAGGCGCAGATGCGGTCTGATCGACAGATTGGTAATACGGATATAGTGGCGTTTCAAAGATTTTGTTCATCTTTTAGCTCCCCTAGCTTTGAAGGGCCTCCCACATGTCCAAATCACGTTGTGCCGTCCAAATGCGGGGCGTATCAATTCCGCGCGCTTCATCGTAGGCGCGTGCCACGTTAAACGGCAAACAATGTTCATAAATCGCGTAGTCGGAGAACTTCGGATCACATTCCGCGCGGCAGGCATCCCATGCCTCTTTCAGGGAACCGTTTCGTGCCGCAACCTTGGCCACAGGGCGATAGGTGCTTTCGACAAAATCACGGGTGCTTTCGATTGCGCGGTTCACCATATCCTGTCCAACCAACGCATCCCCGCGCCCTGGGGCGATTGCATCAACCTCAAACGATTTGATGTTATCCAGTGTATCGCCCCAATCCGCGAAATGACCATCGCCGCAGTAGCAGGCGGAATGGTATTCAACAATGTCACCTGTGAACATCACGTTTTGATCAGGCACGTTGATGACGATGTCACCTGCGGTATGCGCGCGTCCCAAATGCATTAAATCGACGCGGCGGTTCCCAAGATACACAGACATTGATCCATCAAATGTTGTCGTCGGCCATGTCAGTCCCGGAATGCTTTCGTGTCCTTCAAACAGACGAGGGAAGCGTTGGAATTCACTGTCCCAATCTTCTTGCCCGCGTTCCACAACCATCGCACGTGCCATATCCGACATAATGATTTGATCGGCGTTGAATGCGGATGCACCCAAAACGCGCACCGCGTGATAATGGGTTAGAACAACGTGTGAAATTGGTTTGTCTGTGACACTGCGGACACATTCAATCACCTTATTGGCAAGGCGGGGTGTCGCCTGCGCTTCGATGATCATGACACTTTCGTCACCAATGATCACACCAGAGTTTGGGTCGCCCTCAGCGGTAAAGGCGTAAAGGCCTTCGCCGATTTCGGTAAAGCTGATTTTCTTTTCACTCATATCGCTTTGGGATGCGAAGGCTTTTGCCATGTGGCTCTCCTATTGGTTTTCGGTGGGCGTGATCCTGCCACGCCCGCTTAATGGTTTATCGTTCGTATGGATTTTCAAGGGCAGGCAGGACGCGTCCGACACAGGTGCCAAATCCGATGGTCAATGTTTCACTACGTGCAGCACCTGACATCACGATTTGATCGTCATCTTCAAGGAAGCTACGTGTTTCCCCGTTGTCCAACTCAATGGGGTCTTTTCCACCCCAGCTGAGTTCAAGCATACTGCCGCGTTGATGGTGTTCTGTGCCTGAAATTGTACCTGATCCCAATAAATCGCCTGGGTTCATTGGGCATCCTGACGTCGTATGATGTGCCAATTGCTGGGCAGAGGAATAGTACATCTCTTTATAGTTGGTCTGGGTGATGATTTTCTTACCACCTGATTTTGACAACAACCCAACCTCAAGCGAAATGTCATAAAGCATTGGACCACAGTCCTGTAGGTGGTCCAGCAATTCCACTTCGCGTTCTGGGGTATCGACACGGAATGGCTCTAGCGCCGCCTTGGTGACGATCCATGGGCTGATTGATGTGGCAGTTGCCTTGGCCTGAAACGGGCCCAATGGCTGGTATTCCCAAGCCTGAATATCGCGGGCTGACCAATCATTTAACAACACATATCCAAAGATTAGGTCATCCGCTTCTTGGACCGTGATGGGTCCCTCAGATGGCAGACCAACCACAGCGCCAAGTTCCAATTCAAAATCAAACCGACGGCATGGCGCGAATTCGGGTTGCGCGGCATCGGGTGCCTTTAGTTGACCCCATGGACGACGAATGTCTGTTCCGCTAACCACAACCGAAGAGGCGCGGCCATTGTAGCCAATTGGTATATGCAGCCAATTTGGTGGCAGTGCGTTTTCAGCACCACGGAACATGGTTCCCACGTTGGTTGCGTGATGACGACCTGCATAAAAATCAGTGTATTCACTGACCAAAAATGGCAAATGCATGATCGCATCCGATTGCGGCGTTAACATATCAATCGCCTGACCCTGATGGGCGCTGGCCTTTTTAAGGATCGCTGTGATTTGTTTGCGCAGTTTTTCCCACGCCTCTGGCCCCAATTCCATCACTTCGTTCCAAAAGGGAACGTCAAAAACCGGCCCTTCGTCGAGCTTGATCATATCAGCTTCTTCCGCGGCCTGCAGATCAAGGATCATATCCCCAATTGCAACACCACAGCGTGGATCTGTGTCAGCTGTTGAAAACACACCGTATGGCAGGTTGTTTAGTGGGAAGGGCGATTGGGGATCATTTGCGGAGGCGACCCAACTGTTTAATAGTCTCATGGTATGTCTCTTTCTTGGCAGGATCTGCGTGAATTACTTGGTTCCGGGGGTGCCATCAAATTTCTTTTCGATATCAACCCAACAATCAATGTAATCGTCCTGAAGGGGCGCCTCTTTAGCGGCATAGGCCGTCAAATGCTGAGGAAAGCGCGTTTCGAACATGAAGGACATCGTGTTATCCAATTTCTGCGCCTGTAAATCCGCGTTTGATGCACCTTCAAATGCATTCTTATCCGGGCCGTGGGGCAGCATCATGTTGTGCAGGCTCATGCCGCCTGGCACAAAACCCTTTGGTTTTGCATCATACTGGCCGTAAATATTGCCCATCAATTCGGACATGATGTTTTTGTGATACCATGGTGGGCGGAATGTATTTTCCGCAACCATCCAACGTTCGCGGAACAAAACAAAATCGATGTTTGCCGTGCCTTCAACACCCGATGGGGCGGTTAGCACCGTAAAGATGGATGGATCGGGGTGATCAAACAACACCGCACCAACGGGGCAGTATGTGCGTAAATCATATTTGCAGGGCGCGTAATTGCCATGCCAAGCGACAACATCCAAAGGGCTATGGCCGATATGCGTTTCGTGGAATTGGCCGCACCATTTAATCACAACGCGACTTGGAACTTCGCGATCCTCAAATGCGGCGACAGGGGATTTGAAATCGCGCCGATTTGCCAAACAGTTTGCGCCGATAGGACCACGCCCAGGCAGGGCGAATTTTTGGCCATAGTTTTCGCACACAAATCCGCGCGCGGGCCCCTCTAACACCTCAACACGATACAACATGCCGCGTGGGATGATTGCGATTTCCTTTGGTTCTAGGTCAATGATCCCCAGTTCTGTACAAAATCTGAGGCGGCCTTCTTGTGGGACAATCAATAGTTCACTGTCCGCGGAATAGAAATATTCGTCCACCATTGACGCCGTTACCAAATAGATATGGCTGGCCATGCCGACTTGAGTATTCACGTCGCCTGCGGTGGTCATGGTGCGCATCCCCGTAAGCCATGTTAGCCGTTCGGATGCATGCGGCACAGGATCCCAACGATATTGACCCAGCGACACAACATCTGGGTCGATATGCGGTGCAGATTTCCAATAGGGCAGATCAATTTTTTCATACCGATGTGAATGTTTCACAGAGGGACGAATGCGATAACACCATGTGCGTTCATTTTGATGGCTGGGTGCTGTGAACGCTGTTCCAGAAAGTTGTTCGCCATAAAGCCCATAGTTACATTTTTGTGGGCTGTTTTGACCCTGCGGGAGCGCGCCTGGCAAGGCTTCGGTCTCAAAATCATTTCCGAAACCGGGCATGTACCCTTCGGTGATCCCATCATTTGACGGGGCTTGGACAAAGCTATGTGGAAACGTGGGGCGATTCATTTTGATGCTCCTCTACCGCGTGAATTGAAAATCTGGTAATAGTTGAAAATGTAACTAACAACCCCTTATATTGAAAAAATGACACAGAAAGATGACTTCGATTTACGCGAATTTTTGCCCTATCTTTTGAACCAAGCAGCTGAGATCAGCAGCCAATCGTTTCAGCGGATATATAAGGGGCGATATGGCATGTTGCGCACTGAATGGCGGGTGTTGTTTCATCTGGCAATCTTTGAGCGGATGACGGCCAAAGACATCTGTGAAAAGGCGATCATGCACAAAACCAAGGTCAGCCGTGCGGTGCAGAGATTAGAGCAGAGGCGGTATTTGCAACGTAAACCAGATGAAAAGGATCGTCGTCACGAATGGCTGACGCTCACGTCGCAGGGACGCGCGGTTTATGAAGATTTACGCGCCCATGCACGACAGCACGACCAAGTGTTGATGCAAAAATTAAGTACTGAGGAAATCACAGTCCTGCGCCGCGTCTTAAACGCGCTTAGCCAGCCCTAGAATTTCGCAGTCACGTTTGGCAAATCCAGTGTTTTAACCAATTCACGCAGTTCTTGGCGCGCCGCGATATTGGAAATGTTCAACTGTTTGACGCCAACATCTTTTAGATCCAGCAGGGTCAGACCACGTGGGAACAATTCACGGAAAATGACACGTTCATTAAATCCTGGTCCAACGCGGAACCCAATCCGTTTGGCCAGTTTATCCAATGCCCGCTCCATCTTCAGCTTATTCACCATTTGTTGCGCACCAACGCGGTTGCGCACTACGATCCAGTCGATGGGTTTCAGGCCAGCTTGGGCGCGCAATTGACGGGCGTGCCACACCATTTCGGAATAAACGGATGGTCCCTCAATCTTTTCGCCATCTGAACTTACATGGGCCAATAGATCAAAATCGACAAAACTGTCGTTCAGTGGCGTGATCAATGTATCTGCCAACGAATGCGCAACTTGACTAAGGCGGGTGTGTGAGCCGGGACAATCGATAAGAATAAAATCGCTATTTGGGTCGGCCTTGGCCACAGCGGCAGATAGTCGGTGATCATAGATATTTTCACCGTCTGGAATTTGTGATTTCTCGATGTCAGATAATGGGAAATACGTGGGCGAGGGTAGATCCATTCCCGTTTCAGCAAAGTGTTTTTGTCGATTAACGAGGTAGCGCACAAAGCTTTGTTGACGCAGGTCCAAATCAATCGCCCCAACGCGGTGTCCCATCCGTGCCAATGCCGTGGCAATATGCATCGTGACGGTGGATTTACCTGCGCCACCTTTTTCGTTTCCCACCACGATTATATGGGCCATTTCCGCATCCCCTAACGTTTACCTGTTGCTATATCCAAAGGATTCACAAAGCAGAAGTCCATATCCCCAGTCTGGCGTTAATTCTGATCTAACATCTTTGGCGTGTCTGATTTAATTTCTTCGAAATCAAAGTTATCCAACCGGCGCGCACGTTTTCCCGCCTTATCTGCGCTGATTTTGATTTCGGTAATATCTTTGGCGGCTTGGGTAAAATGACGATCCAGGTTTTCAACACGCGTGCCCAAACGATCCACATCCTGATATAGCAACCCTAGTTCCCGACGAATGGCACCTGCCTGTTCACGCATGCGCGCGTCCTTTAATATGGCGCGCATGGTGTTCAGGGTGGCCATGCAGGTGGTGGGTGAGACAATCCAAACACGAGCGGTGAATCCCTCGCGGACCAATTCCGAAAAATTTGCATGCAATTCGGCATAAACCGCCTCGGATGGTAGGAACATCAATGCACCATCTGCGGTTTCACCCTCAATGATGTATTTTTCCGAAATATCTTTGATGTGTTTTTTGACAGCTGTCCGTAATTGACGTGCGGCTTCGTTCAATTCCCAATCAGTTTTTGCATTGCGCAGCGCTTCATAGGGTTCCAGCGGAAACTTACTGTCAATCACAATGGGACCCGGTGGATTTGGCAAATGGATCAAGCAGTCCGCGCGTCGCGCGTTGGAAAGCGTGGCCTGCAACGTGTAACTGTCCGAAGGGAGCGCCTTAGACACAATATCATTCAACTGAATTTCGCCAAAGGCACCGCGGGTTTGTTTGTTCGACAAAATATCCTGAAGCGATAAAACATCGCCCGAAAGTTTTGTGATGTTTTCCTGAGCCTTGTCAATCGCAGTCAGGCGTTGTTGCAATTCACCCAATGAGTGGGCCGTTCGACGGGCGGAGCCTTGCAAATTTTCGTTCATTTGCAGTTGCACATCGGCCAATCGTTTTTCCACCAATTGCAACATGTTGGTTTGCTGTTTGGCCTGCGCCTCTGACACGTGATGCAGACCGCCCGCCAACCTCTCTTGGCCTTCGCCAAGTGCCTGAACGCGTTGTCCCAAGGCATTAATCTGATTGCTCAGTGGTTCAGCAGCCTTGGTCAAGCGCGAAACCGCACGAAGCGATAGCAGCAAGAGCAACAAAACAATCAGCCCTGCGCCAATGATCATTTGTGTGGTTGGGTCATTGAAATCAAGGGGCATTAAGTTCGTCCAAATAGGCGTTCAATATCGCTCAGTTTAAGTTCCACATAAGTGGGGCGGCCGTGGTTGCATTGACCTGAATGGGGCGTCGCCTCCATCTCGCGTAAGAGGGCGTTCATTTCTTCGGCGCGCATGCGGCGACCTGATCGGATTGACCCATGGCAGGCCATGCGGGACAAAATCGCCTCGATCCGTTCTTGGATCAATTGGCTGCTGCCCCAGTCTGATATTTCGTCCAAAAGGTCCAATATCAAATCCTTGGCATTGACTTCGCCCAAAATCGCAGGGGTTTCACGCACGGCAATCGCCCCGTTTCCAAAGGATTCGATGCCAAGCCCAAAACGGCTAAATTCATTCGCCAATTCCAACAACATCGTGCAATCCCCAGCGGAAAGTTCGATGATTTCGGGGATCAACAACGCTTGGGCCGCGACCCCACGTTCGGCCATTTGCTTTTTCAAATGCTCATATACCAGCCGTTCATGCGCGGCGTGTTGGTCGACAATGACGATGCCGTCTTGTGTTTGTGCGATGATATAGTTTTCATGAACCTGCCCACGCGCCGCCCCCAGCGGGTGGTCCGTTTGCTGCGGATCTTGGGCGGGTTCGATCACGGGGTCATCAATGCGGGCGGATGGCGCGGGGGCCTCTGCAAAACCAAAGCTTTCGGGCGCTTGGGTCTGATAACTGACGTTGCGCACCGCGGCGCTGGGGCGGTCCATTTGATAGATCGGCTGATGCGGGGTCTCTGGGCGCATTGCACCCAATGTCGCGCCCGCAACCGTGGTCGATGCGCGGTGTCCCGCCTCGCCCAATGCGTGGCGCAGGGCGGATACAATCAGTCCGCGCACCAAGCCCGGTTCGCGAAAGCGCACCTCGGATTTGGCGGGATGCACGTTCACATCAACAAGGTGCGGGTCGCAATCCACAAACAATGCAACAGCTGGGTGTCGATCACGTGACAGGAAATCCGCATAGGCACCGCGCAGTGCCCCGATCAAAAGTTTATCGCGCACAGGGCGCCCGTTCACAAAGAAATACTGCATCACCGCAGCCCCGCGTGAAAACGTTGGCAGCGCCGCATAACCAGACAGATGAAACCCGTCACGCTCTGCATCAATCTTTAGGGCGTTATCGGCAAATTCAGCCCCCAGAATTTTCGCTAATCGTCTGTGAAGCGCGTCAAACAAATCACCCGTTTCTGGATCGACGCGGAACACGGATCTTGATCCGCCATTTGACACATCGCGCAAATGAAACCCGATTGAGGGTTCTGCCATGGCCAAACGCTTGATGATATCTGTGATCGCCTGTGCCTCTGCCCGATCTGTGCGCAGGAATTTCAGACGTGCGGGGGTTGCGTAAAACAAATCGCGCAACTCGATCACTGTTCCTTTGCTCAGCGCTGCGGGTTTGACGGGCCCCATGTCACCCCCCGCGACAGTGATTTCCGCGCCATCCTGACCCGCAGCGCGCGAATAAATCGACAACCGACCAACCGCACCCAAGGACGGCAGCGCCTCGCCGCGAAACCCGAAACTGTGGATGTTCAGCAAATCAGAACCATCAATTTTTGACGTCGCATGACGGGACAACGCAAGAGGCAGATCCGCCGCACTCATCCCGCAGCCATCGTCCCCCACACGGATCAACGTTTTCCCCCCATCCGCGATATCAATGGTGATGCGCTGCGCCCCTGCATCAATGGCATTTTCAACCAATTCCTTCACGGCAGACGCGGGTCGTTCCACCACTTCACCAGCGGCAATTCGGTTAATCGCAGCGTCATCCAGTTGCCGAATAACCGGACGATCGTGGCCTATGTTGGGGTTGTGTGAATTCATACCACAAACCCTAGCACGCATTTAGACGATTCTGCCATGGTGGAAATGTGTTGAATTTTAGGGTCACGTTGCGTTCCAAATCTGCATTTGCACTGGACACACCTGCAGCGCACCACTTTATTGATCACAACAATAGGAGAGCCACATGTATACAGTCGTTGGATCACGCACAAACCGCACATTTCGCGTTTTATGGGCGTTGGAAGAATTGGGAGTTGAATATGATCACAAACCCTATTCCGTACGTTCACCAGAGGCGTTGGAACATAGCCCCACGGGTAAATTACCTGCCCTGATTGCCGAAGGCGAGGTAATCACCGACAGCGCGGCAATCATCACCTTTTTGGCGGATCGCCATGGAGGATTAACCTTTCCGGCAGGATCGGTACAACGTGCAAAGCAAGACGCATTGCTGCACCGTGTGAATGATGAAATTGATGCAGTTTTATGGACCGCAGCCCGTCATAGTTTCATCTTGCCAGAGGAAGAACGGGTGCCCGCCGTGAAAGAAAGCCTGAAATTGGAATTCGCGCGGTCATTGGATCGCCTGATGGAACAAATCGACGGCCCCTATCTGATGGGGGACACGATGACCATTCCCGATATCATTTTGGTGCATTGTGGCGGTTGGGCCTATAACGCCAAATTCCCATTAGAGAATGAGACATTCAAAGCCTATACAAAACGCTTGCGCGAACGCGATGCGTTCAAGCGTGCCGCGGCCTTGCCTTAAATCACATGTGATTATGTATGCTGTGAAAATTGCGCGGCGTGCAATCCCGCCCATCGGCCCGTTGCCAAACAGGCGGTGATCAAATAGCCGCCTGTTGGTGCCTCCCAATCAATCATTTCACCCGCACAAAAAATGCCGGGGCGATCCAGTAACATAAGACCCGCGTCCAATCGGTTCCACGGGATTCCACCCGCTGTCGAAATCGCCTCATCCATGGGGCGCGGTTCAAGGGTTGTAATGGACAGGCATTTCACCATTTTGGCCAGTTCTTGGGCATTTTGCGGCAGTTGCGGTGTAATCTCGCGCATCAATGCGATCTTTATTGGGTCAAGTTTTAGGGCTTTACGCAGATGGTTTGTCTGACTTTCCTTGCCGCGGGATTTTGACAGTGCGCTTTCGACCCGGTCGACTGTCCAATCGGGCTTAAGATCTATCTTTAATGGAACGCCTGTGCGCAGTGCGCGGCTGACGGAATAAATGCCGCCGCCTTCGATGCCATTGCGTGACACAATGATCTCCCCGCGCGATGTCATGTCGCCAGCGCGAAGAGTAATATTCTTAATAGGCGTGCCGAAGAATTTGGTCATGTGATCCGTCCAATCCATCGTAAAGGCGCAATTTGCGGGTTGGAACGGGGTAATTGGGCCGAACTGTTCCGCCCATGCCCCATCAGACCCCAAACGCGCCCAACTTGCGCCCCCCATGGCCAATACTACAACATCGGCGATGATGTTTTTGGCACCGTCAGGTGTTTGAAATTGCGCATTATTATCGATGAAGCCTGTCAGTTTCCAATTGGTCCTCAGGCTAACACCTGAACCCCGCAACCGCGCAATCCATTCGCGCAATAGGGGGGATGCCTTCATCACCTTGGGAAAGACGCGTCCTGATGTGCCGATAAAAATCTGTTGACCCAATTTTGCTGTCCACTCTTTCACCTCTTGCGGGCCAAAGGATGCAATCAGCGGGTCAAGGTACGTCCGGGCGTCGTAATAATTGGGCAAAAACGCAGAAACTGCTTCGTCCATCGTTAGGTTCAAACCCGATTTTCCTGCCATCAGAAATTTACGACCCAAGGTGGGCTTTGCCTCGGCGATGGTTACGGACAGCCCCGCAGTGACCAACTGCTCAGCAGCCATCAAACCTGCGGGACCACCCCCAATCACCAATGCTTTTTTTGTCATTCCTCAGGTATATCCGGCATATTTTTAAACTCGACCACGCGATGTGGGTATGGGATTTTAATATCTTTTTCTTTCAACGTGTTCCAGATGATAAAGAACATCAGACGTGTATTTGTTTTTACCGTCATCAATCCCATTGACCCAAAATTTGGCGGCAAAGTTGATGCCACTTTCCCCAAAACCGCGCAGTTCGCAATCAGGTGGAAATGGATCGTTAAAGACCTCTGGGTGTTTGGAAACAGCGGCTTCGACCAGGGCGGGGACCAAATTTGTATCGGTGTCATAACTGACGGAAAAATCGGATTCATAGCGGTTTGCGCTGCCTTGGTCCGAATAATTGACAACCCGGGTCGTGATGAAATCTTCGTTGGGAACGACGATCCAACGTCCGTCATATGTTTCAAGGATCATTGAACGCGCAGTGGTTTTCACGATTGCGCCCGCTTCTCCACCGTCAAGTTCGACATAATCCCCAACGGTTGCTTGTCCTTCTAACAAGAGGATTACGCCCGAGATGAAGTTTGATGCAATCTTTTGCAAACCAAAGCTAAGGCCAACACCAACTGCGCCCTCAAGTACGGCGAGCGAGGTCAGGGAAATCCCCATGATATTCATCAGAATTAAAATGCCGCGCCGAAAATGGCAATCTCGGTTGCCTTGCTGCGACCATGTCCAAGAGCCCCAGCGCATAAAGCGCACCCACAGGGATCAGCACGAATTTTTCCAATAATTGCAATAAAGTATCGGTCAACATATCCCGTGCAAAACTGCGGATCGCTAGGAATAAAAATACCCGTTTGCCAAAGGCGATGGCGGCGCCAGATCCGAAAATCGAACGGGTCAGGGTTTCACCGATGCCTTTGAAGGCATAGGCCAACAGGGGCATCAAAAGGGCCAAAAACATCAATATAAAAAGCCGTATTTGCGCAATGACAGATGTTGAACGGTCCTGTAGTGTTAGGATGCGGGTGATGATTGGGTTCATCTTTTTTGCGGCAAAGACGGTCCCATAATAGGCCAGAACCAATAAGATAAACTGAGACCACGCCGCAGGGCTTAGCAACCATGCCGAGGCGATATCTCATCCCTGCACAGCCTATGAAAAAGCCCACTGAACGATCGGGGGAATCTGATCGAATTCCGTATTTTACATCCCTTGATTCCGCACCTAAATCATATTTTGATAGCAAAATGAGGGGTTTGACAATGAGGCAATTGAGATGAGCGATCCGGTGTGTCCCTTATGTGAACGCCCAATTCCACCAGATGCACCGCAAAGTTTGCACCATCTGATCCCAAAACTTAAGGGTGGAAAAGGCGGTCCAACGATCCTAATTCACCACATTTGTCACAAAGAAATTCATGCTACTTTGAGTGAGGCAGAGCTTGCCCGATCTTACGCATCGGTGGATGCATTGCGTGGGCATCCACGCCTAGCCAAGTTTTTTAGGTGGGTGGCAAAACGCCCGCCGCAGTTTTTATCAAAAACCACAGGCGGGCGTCGAAAGCGATAAATTCCAAATCTGTATGACGTCGGTGCAAAAGTTAACGAAACGCTAATCCAACACTGGGATCAATTCGCCCCAATCATCCCCTTAATCGCGGCACAATGTTCTGGGTTCGCAGCCGCGCTATCGGTCATCAGGGAATGGGCATGATCCAGCAGATCAGCAGGATCAACGATGCGATCAATCAGGCCAAAGGACAGCGCCTCATCCGCAAAAATTTTCTGCCCACCCATCAGGATCATCTTGGTGCGTGCAGGACCGATTAGGGCGCGCATTCGCATCGGGTCGCTGGGTTGGGGCAGATAGCCAAGCTTCATCACGGGGTAAAAGAATTTTGCACTTGCCACTGCAATCCGCATATCGCAGGCCAGTGCCATGCCCATTGCACCACCTGCAAGCGTGCCGTTTAGGGCGGCAATACTCATACAGGGCAGATCAGCGATGGCACTTGACAATTCCTCCCACAAGGGTGAGGTGGCGAGGCCGGCGCGCGCCGCATCCAAATCGGCCCCTGCGGAAAAAACCCTACCTTCGCCCGTCAGGATCAAACCACTTGCGTCTTTCGCATCGCGGGCGGTGTCGCGCAAATCGATCAACATTTGTTCGGTCAGGGCATTTGCCTTATCCGGTCTGTCCAGGGTTGCAACCCAGACAGGATTGGTTTTATCGACATTGATCATGCAACACCTATTGCTTTGCGCAGGTCGGGATCGCGTAGCGCCAATTCCTGTCCCGCAAATTTTTTCGCGTTTTCACACATATACACCATCGCCTTGGCGGGCCAAGAGGGGGGGACATGATCGCTCCAGTCCAATTCACTCACGGGGTTCATGCCGCTGGCCTTGATATCACGCTGCATCTGCGTGGCCACGGTTCCAGGCGATAGACCCATAGATGAAATTCCATGCCAGCCATACTCCAAATGCAAACTGCGGGTCATCATGGCCGCCGCCGCTTTTGATGCGCAATAGGCGCTCCACCCTTCTAATGGGTTATGCGCGGCCCCCGAACTAACGGTCAAGATGATACCCTCGCCCGATTTCATCATATGGGGCAGGGCCGCTTTGGCCGCGTAAAACACCCCTTTGACATTAATGTCGATCAATTTTGACCAAGCGTCGATATCCGCATCCTCGACCCGCGCAATGGGATGTAGGGCCGCGGCATTGTTGATGACAACATCGATAGCCCCAAAATGCGCAACGGTTTGATCAATCAGGGCCGTCACAAATGCAGGGTCCGCGATATCCCCCGCAATCGCCAGTACCTGATCGCCATAGAGGGCGGCGATGCGATCAATCTCGGTCTTTGACCGAGCGGTCAACACAACTTTGGCGCCCGCTGCTGCAAATTCCGCAACGCTTGCCTCGCCAATCCCACGACTGGCGCCTGTGATCAAAACGGTTTTTCCTGATAAATCCATTGCACTATCCTTGGTCAATATGGCTGTGCCGACCATGGCACAGGGCGGGAAAACCATGCAACCCCTTGAACAATGCGATGAACTGCCACAAATTTGATTCAACTACGAAGGAAGGGTGTTTTATGTTTCAACGATCAATTTCATATACCGCACTGTTGGTTGGGTTATTTGATGCATCAGTCGCAGTTGCCGATTTAACGGCAGATCGCGTGTGGGTACAGACTATTGATATGATCGAAGAGGCAGGAGGTTCCATTACCGCGCTGGCCACACGGGATGGTGACAACCTGAACATTTCAAACGTGCGTTTTACGTTTGATATTCCTGATACCGACGAAACTGTTATCGTGTCGATGGAGGGTTGGTCCCTGTTGGAAAAGGGTGGCAAAGTTTATGTTGAACAACCTGATTACCAAGAAATCGTTGTGAAAGTTGCCGGCCAAGACGACGTGACCGCGCGCTTGGGCTATTCGGTACGCGGCGATATGGGCGTTTATTCCGAGGTTGAGGATACATTGATCCAAACCTGGGACATCGCACGTGCAGAGGTCAAATTGATCGAATTGATCGCGCCTGATTATGATCCGGCTGAGGCGACCGTTGAATTTGTTCTCAGCATGAATGACGCCACATCGAACATGATGTACATGGGCAATGGGCATCAACAATCTGTTCAATCCTTGGGGGAAATGGCCTTTGATATGACAATCGTCGCCCCTGCCGAGGATGTTGATCTGACGGCCTCGGCCAGGATGCGGGGCCTGATGAGCGAGGCGTTCCAAACCGTTAATTTCAATGGCACACCCGATCAAATTTTGGCCGAGTTAAAGGCGGGCGGGGGTTTGCGTGCCACATCATCCTTGGACGGGATGGAATTTAAAATGGATGGTAAGGCCGAGGGCGAAGTGTTTGATATCAGCTTTGTCGCTGATAAATCCGCGTCCAATATGAACATTGACAATGGGAATGCCTCCGTCAGCGCCGACATCAACGATATTGCCTTTAACGCTTTTGTTCCTGCGGAAATTCCGCTGCCCCTGTCGGGCGGTATTGAAAAAATTGCCTATGACATTGATATCCCACTTGCCGCCGCACCAGAGGTGCAGCAGGTGCATATTGGTATGGAATATCTGGGTCTGGGGATTTCGGACACGATCTGGGCGATGTTTGATCCCACAGGTCAGTTGGATCGCGCACCCATTGATTTGATTGTGGATCTAAGTGCAGGTGTCCGTTTGGACCGAGATTTGATCGATCCCAATATCGAAGAATTGATGGAACAGGACCCTACACAGTTTGGCTCTATCGAAAGCCTTGGTTTGAATGAGCTGTTGGTGTCTGCGCTTGGTGCTGTGGCAAAAGGATCGGGTGATTTCACCTTTGATATGAACGATCTGCAAACCTTTGATGGCATGCCCCGCCCCGAGGGCGAAGCAAGCATTGTGGTGAGCGGATTGAATTCCGTCTTTGATCAATTGATCGAGGCAGGATTGTTACAACCTGATCAATTGATGCCGATCCGCATGGGATTGGGCATGGGGTTTGTTGCCACGGGTGAAGACGAATTGACATCTGAAGTTGAAGTGCGTTCCAACGGGGGCGTTTACGTCAACGGTCAACGCATGCGCTAAGGCGTCAATCACGCAGGGCGGGCAGGCCCACGCCTGTCGCCTCAAACCCGCCATCAACCGCCACAACCTGTCCTGTGACATAGGACGCCTTGGGCGAGCAGAGGAAATAAATCACCTCTGCTAATTCCCGTTCGCCGCCATAGCGGTTAAGCGGTACAGCATCGTGGTAGGCCTGAATGATTTCGGGCGTATGAACGGCAATCGACAGTTTAGTTTTCACGGGACCCGGCGCGACACAGTTCACGCGTATTCCGTATTCGCCCAATTCACAGGCCTGCTGCTTGGTCAAATGCGCAACGGCGGCCTTGGACGTGCCATAGGCCACTCGCAAGGTCGAAGCGCGCAGTCCCGAGATTGACGCGATGTTCAAAATTGCCCCTTGGGTTTCTTTTAACATCGGGGTCAGGGCCTGTGTCATGTAAAAGACACCGTCCAAATTGGTTTCCATCACGCGGCGCCATTTGGATTGATCATGCTCCTCAATCGGACCAAAATCCGCGACCCCTGCATTATTGACCAAAGCGTCCAATCGCCCGTGTTCGGATAAAATACGCGCGGCAATTTCACCGCCTGCTTGTGGGTTTGACACATCGTACAAATACGCGCTGGTGTTTTCCAACGCCTGATGTGTTTCCATCAAGGCCTCTTCATCCCGATCAAGCAGGATTGCATGATATCCATTTTCCAAAAATAATTCGGCGGTTGCTTTGCCGATGCCGCGCGCGGCCCCTGTGATAAGTGCAACTTTTTCCATTTCTGTCCTCATGCGTTTTCTCAACACTTCGCGAATTTTCCCAGAATGAAAAGCACAAAAACGGAGTGGTGTTTTTAGCGCATGATCACCAACGGGGTTTTGATCATTCGAAAAACCCAAGCGCGACTGCTTGCTTTCGCAGGGGTGAAACATTACCTCTTGGCCAGTGATAATGAGGATGCCATGACCCGAACCCCAAATTCCCTATCTGATTTGACCCAACATATGCTAGATGCTGCCAAGGCAGCGGGCGCAGATCAGGCGGATGCCGTCGCGGCCCAAGGCACCTCTGTTTCAATTGATGTGCGCAATGGCGCGTTAGAACACGCCGAACGTTCAGAAGGGGTCGATATTGGTTTGCGTGTCTTTATTGGGCAGCGCAGCGCCATTGTTTCGGGATCAGATGTGCGTCCCGATACAATCGCAACCATGGCAGAACGTGCCGTTGCCATGGCCAAAGAGGCGCCAGAGGATCCCTATACAGGGTTGGCAGACGCATCAGAGCTATCCCAAGCGCACGATAAGTTGAATTTGGAAATGGCCGATGACACTCCAGAACCCACAGCGGCCGAATTGGAAGAGGATGCGCGCCGCGCCGAAGCCGCCGCAATGGCGGTTACAGGCGTCACGCAAATGGATTCCGCTGCCGCGGGATATTCCGCATCGGATGTTTTCATGGCGACCAGTAATGGGTTTGCAGGGGGTGTGGCCTATACAGGGCGATCCACCTCTGCGGTTGCGATTGCAGGCGAAGGCACAGGGATGGAGCGGGATTATGACGCGGATACCCGCATTTTTCAGGCCGATCTGCGCAGCCCAGAAGAAATTGGCGCACAGGCCGGTGCGCGTGCGGTGGAACGCCTAAACCCGCAAAAACCAAAAACGGGCAGCCACCCAATCATTTTTGATGAACGCATTTCGTCCTCGTTAATCGGACATCTATTGGCCGCAACCAATGGCGCAATGATTGCGCGTGGATCAAGTTGGGCCAAGGATTTATTGGGTGAACAGGTTTTGCCCAACGGTTTGTCATTGATTGAGGACCCCCACCGTCCGCGCGTTAACGGATCACGCGCCTTTGATGGGGAAGGATTGGCAACATCAAAACGTATGATCGTGGATGATGGCGTTTTGACGGGCTGGACATTGGATTTGGCAAGCGCGCGCAAATTGGGCCTGCAAAGCACAGGCAATGCCACACGGGGTGTATCCTCGGCGCCCTCTCCGTCCTCGTGGAATGTATCGCTGACCCAAGGTCAGAAAACCAAAGAAGAACTTTTGCGTGATATGGGGCGCGGCCTATTTATCACTTCGATGATTGGATCGACGATCAACCCGAATACTGGAGATTATTCGCGCGGCGCATCGGGGTTTTGGATTGAAAATGGTGAAGTCGCCTATCCCGTGAGCGAACTGACTGTTGCGGGGAATTTGCGTGATATGTTGAAACGTATTGTTCCCGCAAATGATGCACGGACGCATTTGTCGCGTGTTGTTCCATCGCTGTTGATCGAGGGCATGACACTTGCCGGTAGCTGATCTCAGCCTACTGGAACAGGCGGCACGCAAGGCAGGCGAATTGGCCCTGACCTATTGGGGTGGATCGTTTCAGCATTGGGACAAACCCGAGGATGCAGGCCCCGTGACCGAGGCCGATTTGGCCGTAAACGACCTCTTGTTCGACATGCTTTTGGACGCACGGCCAACCTATGGTTGGTTATCAGAAGAGACCCAAGATGATGCCACACGTTTAACCAAAGACAGGTGTTTTGTCATTGATCCCATCGACGGAACACGCAGTTTCATGGCGGGTGAAAAAACGTGGTCGCATTCCATCGCCGTTGTCGAAAACGGACACGTGATTGCCGGCGTTGTGTATCTGCCTGCAACAAATGTCATGTATCGTGCGGTACGCGGCGCTGGGGCATTTGTTGGGGATACCCGCATGCAGGTACAGGATGTAGATCATGTTGATAACGCACGTATTTTGGCAAATCGCGCTGTTATGACCTCTGGTAATTGGCTGAATGGCTCGGCACCCGGCTTTGATCGGCATCATCGCCCATCCCTTGCCTATCGCATGGCCGCAGTGGCAGAGGGCAAATTCGATGGGATGATCACCCTACGCCCCACATGGGAATGGGATGTGGCGGCAGGTGTGCTTATGGTGGAGGAAGCGGGTGGCGTTGTGTGTGATCGCATTGGAAACGCCGTTCAGTTCAACAACCCAACGCCCCAATCAAAAGGATTGATCGCCACAACCCACAGGCTGCGCGATCAATTCCTTGAAAAACTGGATCTTCGTTAGATTTTAAAGAACGGCTGCAAAGCACGGTAGAAGATGCTGGTAAAGCGGATTGGGGCTTCGGTCACCGCCAAACAAATGCAATCTTCGCCCATATCTGCGATAGGGGTGTGTTCAACCGAGTCATCTGTGATTTCAATATCACCCGCGCGGTAATGACCAGACACATCCTTGAACGCGCCACGCAGTACAAGGGTTAATTCCGTACCTGAATGCCCGTGATCGGGTGCGGATTGTCCCGCAGGGATGTAGAGCAATCGCGCCGTCGCATCGCGTCCCGCCAAGATGATTTTTTGTTTAATGCCACCGCCAAGGGACCGCCATTCAACATCATCCAGTGACCCACCAATATATCCCGCCAAGACAGAGGGGATATCATTTGCGGGTTTTGGTCGTTGGAACGATTGTTTTCCAACCATCGCCATGGTTTTGGCAAATGCATCGTCGTTCATGGTGACGGGGGATTGATCCTCCATCACTTGTCCGCCGACTGCGTCAAAGCTTTCGAGTGTTGCGCGGCATTCATCGCACATACTGATGTGCGTCGCGATGGCGAGTGAAAAGGCCTCTGGCAGGGTGCCCGCCGAATAGGCCATCAAAAGTGCGTCATCAATATGATGTGTAATCGGTTGCGGTGTCATTATCAGCTCATTGCGTGTCTCAGCTTCTCCAACGCCAATCTAATGCGCGATTTGATTGTGCCAAGGGGAAGCCCGGTTTCATCTGCAAGTTCTCGGTGGCTTAGGTCGCCAAAATAGGCACGCTCAACCAACTTGCGCTGCTTTTCTGGGAGTTCGGCAAGTGCGCGACCCAGTCTATCTGTTTCCTGTTGAAGTGCGATCACATCCGCCTGATCAGGTTCGTGATCTGGTCCCCAAGGGAGTTCGTCCGGCTCTGGCCGGGACGCTTTCCGAAGGGCGTCAATTTTCTTATTTCGTGCAATCGTAAAGATCCAGGTGGCCGCACTGGCACGGGTTGGATCAAAGAGATGTGCTTTGTTCCAAACGGTTACCATAACTTCTTGTGCGCATTCTTCGGCCAAATTTGCGTCTGCTCCCGACTTAAGAAGGAAGGATTTTATACGAGGTGCAAAATGTCCGAATAGGGCTTCAAACGCTGCAACATCGTGTGTTGATTTTATCGCCTCGAGGTATGAACCCCATTGATCGGCGGTCTTGGTAGTCACTGGATCAGCTTTGTCTTTTAGGTCTTCTGATACGACTCTATCATCCATCGCCGAATTTAGCGAGTAATCCTTTTGCAAAGTCTGTATCCCAATCATACCCATAGATTGTATACGGTGCGTGACTGGTTCTGGATCAACGCGTTATCTTATTTTTTGATCGTCAGTTGCATGTGGTCCATCAACTGTTTCAAATCATCCAAATGTCGATCCAATCCGCTGTTCAATGTGCGCATGCGATCGCTCATGTCGCGGGATGCATTACTTTGTTGATGCACCGCTGTTACGATGTGGTCAGATGCGCAAAGCACGTGTTGAAAACTTTCGCATACAAATTCAATTGTGCGCTGCAATCCACCGACAGAACGTAGAATTTCTTCGACCTTCATTGACACATCGCGGGCACCGCTTTAGATGCCTTCGGCCAGTTGACGCACTTCATAGGCAACCACAGTGAAGCCTTTGTCCGCCTCGCCCGCGCGGGCCGCTTCGATTGCCGCTTTAACGGCCAACAGCTTTGTTTTATCTGCGATTTCCGTGATGATCGACAGGAATGATCCGATCTCTTTCGACGCTGTCGCAACGGACTGCATGGACTCTGCCGCGCTGTCGGCGCGATCAGAGGCGGCACGCGCCTAGTTCGAGCTTTCGTCCACGTTCTTGGAAATATTGCTGATCGAACTGTCCGCCTGATCAACAGCTGTGGCAACAGATTGCACATCATCGGACACAAGTAACATTCGGTGCGAAAATTCGCGCGACTGGTCCAAAGCATATTGCGAGGCCTCAATGCGGCACTCTTCCAATACCTGATAATAGATATCTAAAACGCGCGACAGGTCGCGGAAGATGACATGGGTGATTTACTGCATTTTTTCGGCGCAAACAGAATGCTTAGTCAACATTCCAGAGGTCAAGATGCGCTGAACCAAGTGTTGCATCATGAAGCCATAACTGTCCGTGAAAATATTTGGCGCCAGTCCGATTTCCGCCTGGGAATGCCCGATGCGGTAGGCGCGCTCTTCTTATGACGTGTCAAATCCATTTTTGAACGTCAGTTCCCAGTGGGATTTTTGAACCGCCTTTAGTCCTTCGATATTGTGCCCAGTAAATAGTTTTGCGGTTGTTTCATGGGCCAGCCCATGATCGTAAAGTTCGTCTAAAATATCGGCGATGAACGTTGTAATCAGACTCCAAGTCTCTGGAACTACTTTAGAAAAAAACATGTCTTACCCTTGCACGTGCATTGGTTACTCAATCAAAAACTTTCAACTTCCGTGAAAGGTGTAGTTGATCAATCTAAATGATCCTGCGGCCTATCCCTTGGGCTAGGCTGTGTGATCAACGATTTCCAGATGTTGTGCCAATTTCGCGATTTCCGACAGCCATGCATCCACCAATTTTGGATCATCTGGGGCGGCGGTAACCCCCGTTGGGATTTGGTTTGCCAAAACGGCTTTAATCCCAAAACTGACGGGTTTGGACACCAATCGCGCCATTGCGGTTGATGCCTCAGTTCCCCATGCATCCATTGCATAGGTTTGATGCCATACGGTTTTGCCGTTCTGTTCCGCCTGAAGCGAAACACATAAAACAACGCGATCTGGGTCATTTTTGCCATAGGCGTTTTCGGCCCAAAACTGATCTGACATTTCCTTTAATCGTGTGTCGCCTGCTTCACCCGACAAGGTTTCAATTTCGGAAAATACGTCGGCCCACGCGTCCGCCCACCCATTCAGGCGCAAGGTTCCGCGCACAAATTCGCGCACATTCCATTCAGGGTCAAAATGATACTGCGCCATAAACGGTAGACTGTCGCGGTTTGGATAAACCTCGAATGTTTCGGGCGTTGGCAAAGGGGCCTCATACGAACTGATCGCGTCCCATGGGCGATCCACAGAAAATTCCACACCACATTTGATGGATTTTGACGGAGAGCGCAGCGCCTTTAGCACGCCCAATGGGGACCAGCTAAATTTGTATCGAAAGGGGTTTGGAACCTTTGGGATACCACCGCAGTAGGAAATAAAGCCAAGTTCATTTGCAGGGTCAAATGCATCCGATTTACGGTATAGTTCAACCAACTTATGCGCCATTAGGTGATCAATGCCTGGGTCCAACCCAATTTCATTGACCAAACAAACGCCTGCTTCTTTGGCAGCACGATCCAGATCACGCATTTCCGGCGCAATGTAGGACGAACTGACGAAATGTGCGCGATTTGCAATGGCGCATTTTGCCAGTGGAGCGTGGTGATCTCCAGGCAGCATGGAAACAACGACATCGCCTGCGGACAATTCATTACTCAGAGCGTCCATATCATACGCCGCGATGTTGTCGGTTAAATCACCAATGGCCTCTTGCGCCTTGGACGCGGTTCGGTTCCAAACTTTCACATCTAAACCGTCTTCGATCAACGCACGTAAACCCGGAATTGCAGACAGGCCTGTGCCACACCAGTGAATTGTCATTTTAAACCTCGCTTACATGGGTTTGGAAAATATCATTGGCCCGTGACCACACGGGTGCGCCTAGATCATCAACTGTTTCCAAGGTTGGCAAGAGTTGATTTGCAAAATCAATCGAACTTTCAAGAGGGAGCAGAGATGGCAAATTATCAATTGCCATGACGTCTAGGATTGGATCATCGGCAACACGCATCGCGGGCTGGGCCCATGATGTTGCCCGATCATAGACAGGGATTGGATTATAATCACTGTCAGGATCACATGCGATGTCCCCAATAACCGAAAGGTTACGTTTGGCGCTCAGCGCAGATTTTGGAACGAAAACAGGGGTGCCCGGTCGCGCCAAAATGCAACTGAAAAAGAACGTGTGATCCAAAATTTCAGGAAACGGCCCTCCATTTGCGGTTTCGGCCATATCCCATTTTGTGACAGGAATGTTGAGGTGTTCACACAGATCAGATGCGCCTGTTCCCACACGCCCAAGTGCGCCAATCACAATTGCATTCGGTGATGCGGAAACACCCTGCATCGCGTCATGTAGGTCGCGCGATAAGGCATCTTTGTTTGGATATGCGGAAACTGGACCACAGGTTTCGCCCCGTTGTTGTGCCAGCCATGCGATGACGGATACGGCCGCACCCGCATAGCCCGCCCAATACCCAAAGGCCGCAACGCGACGTCCTGTGGCATCCGTCAGATATTCAAGATCATAAAGCGTGCCGCCACCCGCCTGAAACCGCTGCAACAGTGCCTTGCCAGAATGCTGTCCCTTGAACGCATGACCAAACATTATGTGTCGATGGATCAGGGGTGTACCATCTTCGGGCAATTCCTTTAGCCCAAAAATAATAGCGTCGTTTGGGGCATCGGGCCAGGTGTTTTCACCCACGATATCACATCCAGCATCTGCATAATTTGCGATGGGAACAATGCGTGATTGGCTGTCTTCGACCGAAACTTGAATACCCTTTTCGATCAATTTGCGTGCCCCGTCTGGTGTTAATCCAACGCGATCTTCGTTTTCACGTTGTTCCGCGCGGACCCAAAGATGTGTCATGATAGTCTCCAAATCAATCAATGATTAATAGTATGTACGTGCATCAACGCGGTCCGCATTCTCTAAATGCGGAAGAGTGTTGAATTGCATCAGATGGTATTCACCATGTAAGTATTGAAATCGGGTGACGCCCGTGTTCATGCCCTCTAGCAACACTTTCACCAATGATCTGACATCTAGGTTTAGCGCATGCGCCACCGCCATTCCGATCACGCCGCCTGAGGTAACGGCCAGCACGTTTTGGCCACTGTGGCGCATATCCTCCATCATGGTCCAAACGCGATTTTCATAGGTGTCCCATGTTTCGGGAACATCTTGTAATTCGCCCAATTTCCATTTGGTGAACGTATTTAGAAAATGGTTAATGAACCCTGTCCCCTCAAGCGGGGGTTTTAGGTCAAACTGTTTTTCCATTGCCGCGATTAGGTCGTAATAGCGAAATTCGTTCAAACGCGGATCTTGGATTGGATCGGGGCTATCATACAAATCCAACAACGCCTCGGTGTCGATCTGACGGTCCAAGGTGCCCGTATAGACGGCATCATATGTCACCTTGCAATGGCGCAGGTGTTCACCCAGCCAGCGCGCCTGGGTTTTGCCCAAATCGCTAAGATTGTCATAGCCTTCCTCTGTTGTTGCAGATGAATTTGCCTGACCGTGACGGATGAATGTGATGACCGACATAAGCGCCCCTGAATTTGTTCTAACACCTAACAAGCTGTTTGAAACTTGCCAAGGGACTGTCATCTATCGTGGCCGAATTTTCCTGATCGGAAACGGATTGGCGAAAATGCGCCTTTGAGTGTCGGGATTGGCCCTCTGATTCCGATAAAAGAATGGTGTAACCTGCGATGAAGCAGGAGGACACGATGTCAGACAAAATCCGTTTTCAGTTAGATGGCCAAGAGGTCGAAGCCGAACGTGGTATGACCATTTGGGAAGTGGCCAACGGCCGCGGTTTGGTTCTTCCGCATTTGTGTCACAAACCTGCACCTGGGTATCGCCCCGATGGGAACTGCCGTGCCTGTATGGTCGAGATTGAGGGCGAGCGCACCTTGGCCGCCTCATGTATCCGCGAACCGTTCGAAGGCATGGTTGTGCATACCCAAAACAAACGATCAAAACAGGCACGCCGCATGGTTGTCGAACTGTTGATGGCGGATCAGCCTGAACGCGATGTTGCCCATGATGGTGCATCGCATTTTTGGGATATGGCCGATGCAAATGAGGTTGAAGAAAGCCGTTTTCCGACGCTTGAGGCCGATCGCATCCCACTGTTGGATGACAGCCATGTTGCGATGCGCGTGAATTTGGATGCTTGCATTCAATGCGGTTTGTGCGTCCGTGCCTGTCGCGAAGTTCAGGTTAATGACGTGATTGGCATGGCAGGTCGTGGGCATGATGCCTATCCCACATTTGATTTCGCGGACCCAATGGGCGAAAGCACTTGTGTCGCCTGTGGCGAATGTGTGCAGGCCTGTCCAACAGGCGCCCTGATGCCTTCGAGTGTGCTGGATGATCAACAGGTGGGCGATAGCAAAGATTTTGACGAAGAGGTGAAATCCATCTGCCCCTTCTGCGGTGTTGGCTGTCAAGTCAGCCTAAAGGTCAAGGATGGCAAAATTAAGCACGTCGAAGGCATCAATGGTCCCGCGAATGAGGGTCGTTTGTGCGTCAAGGGTCGTTTTGGTTACGACTATATCCACCATCCTCATCGCCTAACTAAACCCTTGATCCGACGTGATGATGCACCTGCCAAGGGATTGAACGTTGACCCCGCCAATTGGCAAGAGGTGTTCCGAGAGGCGTCTTGGGACGAGGCATTGGATTTTGCCGCACGTGGTTTGGCGAAATTGCGCGATGAACAGGGTGGACGCAGCGTTGCGGGATTCGGTTCCGCCAAGTGTTCCAACGAAGAGGCTTATTTGTTCCAAAAAATGATCCGTCAGGGATTTGGACACAATAACGTCGACCACTGTACCCGTTTGTGTCACGCCTCATCTGTTGCGGCGCTGATGGAAAATGTTGGATCGGGCGCGGTTACGGCAACCTTCAATCAAATTGAAAATGCGGATGTGGCCATCGTGATTGGCGCAAACCCAACGGAAAACCATCCTGTTGCGGCGACCTATTTCAAACAGTTCACCAAACGCGGCGGCAAGCTGATCATTATGGACCCCCGCGGCACCGCGATGAAGCGGTTTGCAACCCATATGTTGCAATTCCGTCCAGGTGCAGATGTGTCGATGTTAAACGCAATCATGCATGTGATCGTGGAAGAGGGTTTGTACGATCAGGCCTATATCGACCAATTCACCGAAAACTGGGAAGCCGAAAAAGCGCATCTGGCGCAGTTCACCCCAGAAGCGATGGAAGATATCTGTGGCATCCCTGCCGCGGAATTGCGCGCCGCCGCCCGCACCTTTGCGAACGGCAAGGCGGGTATGATTTTCTGGGGCATGGGTGTTTCTCAGCACATTCACGGCACGGACAATAGTCGTTGTCTTATTTCATTGGCCCTGATGACGGGGAACGTTGGCAAACCTGGTGCGGGTCTGCATCCATTGCGTGGGCAAAACAATGTTCAGGGTGCCTCTGACGCGGGTCTGATCCCGATGTTCCTGCCTGATTACCAATCTGTCATGGATGATGGCGTGCGCAGTGCGTTTACCGAGGTTTGGGATTCGGGCGACTTTTCAAATGAAAGGGGTTTGACCGTTACTGAAATCATGGACGCGGTGCATGATGGCACTATCAACGGCATGTATATTTTGGGTGAAAACCCCGCCATGTCCGATCCAGATGTGGAACACGCACGTGATGCATTGGCCAAGCTTTCGCATCTGGTTGTTCAGGATATTTTCCTGACGGAAACCGCAAACTATGCGGATGTGATCCTGCCCTCATCCGCCTTCTATGAAAAATCGGGAACAGTGACCAACACGAATCGTCAGGTTCAGATGGGCCGCCCCGCGGTCTCACCCCCAGGTGAGGCGCGCGAAGATTGGTGGATCGAAGTCGCGCTTGCGCAACGATTGGGACTGAACTGGACTTATGAAAGCCCTGCAGATGTCTTTGCCGAGATGAAGTTGAACATGAAATCGCTCAACAACATCACATGGGATCGTTTGATGTCTGAAAATGCGGTGACCTATCCATCGCTTTCTCCAACGGATCCGGGTCAACCAATTGTATTTGGCGATGGTTTCCCACGGACAGAGGGACGGGCAAAATTTACACCTGCTTCGATCATTGCACCAGATGATAAACCCGACGCGGATTATCCAATGATCCTGACCACAGGGCGTCAATTGGAACATTGGCACACAGGGTCCATGACACGTCGGGCCAGCGTTTTGGATGCGGTCGAGCCTGAGGCAAACTGTTCGCTACATCCAAAAACGCTTGCGAAACTGGGTGTTGAACCAGGTGCGCATGTGCGCCTAAGCACTAAGCGTGGTTCAGTGGTTGTCATGGCGCGTGCAGATCGCGCGGTGGCCGAGGATATGGTATTCCTTCCCTTCGCCTATGTCGAAGCGGCGGCAAATATTCTCACAAACCCTGCCTTGGACCCCTATGGGAAGATCCCTGAATTCAAATACAGCGCCGTTCGGGTAGAGGCGGCGAATATAGCGGCAGAATGATCTGTTGATCGCAGGGTGGTTAATACCCCGCCGTGCGATCCACCAGATGCAACAACGGTTCACCCGCCTCATTGCGGCGAATGTTTTCGGCAATCACCGCGGCCGAGGTTGATGCCCGCGTTTCTGAGGCGCGATGGGGCACCACCGTCACCTTGGGATGCGCCCAATAGGGATCGGTTGTGGGCAACGGTTCGGTGCGAAACACATCCAATGTTGCGTGGGCCAATTGTCCGCTATCAAGTGCCGCTATCAACGCCTGATCGTCAATCAACGGGCCGCGACCAGGGTTAATGACATAGGCACCTTTATTAAGGTATGACAGCGTTTGTGCATTCAAAATGTTTTCAGTCGCGGGTGTATCAGGCAGCAGCAGGATAACGATGTCAGACCCGCTAAGCGCGTCCTTTAAGCCATCCTCACCATGATAAGATTTGACGCCAGAGATTGTTTTTTCGCTGCGGGCCCACCCGCGCATATGAAATCCCATATCCCGCAGCGTTTCGGCACAAACACGACCCAATTCACCCAAACCCAACATGCACACAGTGCGATCTTGGGCCAAGGGGGCTGTATGATGGTCCAACCATTCGCCCGACTGTCCGTGAATGAATAAATCCAAATTTAAATGATGACGCAGGGTCTGTGCGGTGACCCATTCCACCATCCCCCGCGTCAATCCGTGATCAACCATCCGTGTCAAGGGCACCTTCAATGTGGGGTTATTCACAACCGCCTCAACCCCCGCCCATAGGTTCAAAACCGCCTTGCATCTTGTGTAGGGCGTAAAATCCTGAACAGGACTGTTTGGCGCATAAACGATGTAGTCGACCACATCAGGTTGATGTTTGTCGGATAGGTTGATACCCAAACCCGCCTTTTCAAACGCTGCGGTAAGGGGGGCAAAATATTGGTCATAGCGTTCGGAAATCGCGGCGAACAAAACGTTTAGCGTCACCTTAGTACTCCTCTAGGACGGTGGACATGGGCAGATTGGACCAATCCAAATGCCCCCATAAGAACCAACATGGCAGATCCCCCATAACTAACAAGGGGCAGGGGCACGCCCACGACAGGGGCAAGTCCCATGACCATGGACATGTTCACAGCAAAAAACAAAAAGAACGTAACACCGACACCCATGATCAACAGAGTTGAAAAACGATCCTTATTTTGCGCAGCTGAAATCCAACAAAACGCAAGGATCAGGAGATAAATGACCAATAAAGACATGCCCCCAATGAAACCCAATTCTTCGGCCAGTGTCGTGAAAATGAAATCGGTATGTTTTTCTGGAAGGAAATTCAGACGCGTCTGCGTGCCTTGCATTAAACCACGCCCAGCCCAGCCGCCCGAACCAAGGGCAATTTTTGACTGGGTGATGTGATAGCCTGCGCCCAACGGATCGGATGCAGGGTCCAAGAATGTGTCGATCCGACGATACTGATAGTCGTTTAGCAATTGCCATGTTTGTCCGCGGCTTTGAAAAATCGCGACAATGCCACCCGCACCCATTGCGATGACTGAGGCGAAATAGGCCCAGTGGACGCCTGCCAAAAACATCATAGCACCACCCCCAAACAACAATAAGAGCGAGGTGCCCAAATCGGGCTGGGTGACAACCATGCCAACGGGGATCAAAATCAAAATAATTGGGAAAATAACCCATATGGGGTTTGAAACACGCTCAGCAGGCAGCCAATCGTAATAGGCGGCAAGCACCATAACTAAGGTTACCTTGCACACTTCAGAAGGCTGCAGGCGCATGAAACCAAGATCGATCCAGCGCTGTGCACCCATCCCAACGGATCCGAAATAGGCCACAACGATCAAAAGGATGAGTGAACCAATGTAGGCGACAACCGACACATTGCGCCAAAACCAAATGGGGGTCATTGCGACCACGAACATCAACGCGAGGCCAAGTCCAAACCGTTTAATTTGCGCGCTGGCCCATGGGTCCCACTGTCCGCCCGCAACGGAATACAGCATCAAAAATCCAATCGCGGCGGCCGCAACCAACAACAGAACCAAACCCCAATTCATGAAAAAGATTTTGCGAAACCCTGTTGGGATGGCTTTGACGCGGTACTCTAAATAACTCATACGCGCGCCTTTCGTACTGCGTTTAGATCGGGCATTTTTGCGCGAATTTCGCGTTGCTGCTTGGCGATCCGTTCACGGTCCTTTGGGGGATAGGCATCAAGTGGGGGGTCCCCCTCGTAAAGTGCCTGAAGTGTGATGTCACGTGCAATTGGGGCTGCGGCTGCGGATCCGCCACCGCCATGCTCGACAACTACGCACACGGCAATTTCAGGATCGTCAGCGGGGGCAAAGTTCACGAATAATGCATGGTCGCGCCGTTCCCACGGCAAATCTTCGTTTTTAATGACGCCTGAACGACGTTCGGCTTCGGAAATATTACGGACCTGACTGGTTCCTGTTTTTCCCGCCATTCGCGCATTATCCGCGATGATGCGGGATGAATAGGCCGTTCCCTTGCGATCATTCGTAACCGAGAACATTGCATCGCGCACGATTTTCAAATGCTTTGGATCTATGTCCAGCTCTGTAAAATCCGTTCGGAGCTTGGTTTGCCCATTTTCTGCGCGAATTAATTGCGGGTCCAGTGCCAGACCACTGGCCAAACGCGCGGTCATCACAGCCAGTTGAAGCGGAGAGGCGGACACATAGCCCTGACCAATCGCTGCAACCACCGTATCCCCAATCAGCCAATTCGCCCCGCGATTTGCAAACTTCCAGTCTTTGTCCGGGATTAGTCCTGAACTGACCGCAGACATTGGAACCGCATGTTTTTCTCCAAGACCCAAACGACGCGCCATATCCGCAATGCGTTCAATGCCAACCTGCAAGGCCAATTCATAGTAATAAACGTCACAGCTTTCTTTCAGCGACGTCACGAGATCGACTTTCCCGTGCCCGCCCCCTTTCCAGCAATGGAAGCGCCGATTGGAAACATCCAAATGACCGGGGCAAAAAAATGTGTCCTCTGGCGTTATTGTTCCATTTTCGAGTGCAGCCAGCACGGTCACCATTTTAAAGGTCGATCCAGGTGGATAGGCATCCTGAACGGTTTTTGAGGCAAGTGGCCTGTGATCATTATCGCGCAATTCATTATAATCATTGTATGAAATGCCGCGCACAAATTTGTTCGGATCATAACTGGGGGCAGAAGCAATTGCGCGCAGCGCCCCTGTTTTACAATCCATCACAACGACAGAGGCACTTTCTTCGCCCAAACGCGCTTTGATATATGATTGCAGATTGGCGTCCACGGTCAGTTGCAGTTTTTGACCTGCTGTTCCTTCGCGACGATCCAATTCACGCATCACTCGGCCAACGGCATTTACCTCAACTTGGCGCGCACCTGCACGTCCGCGCAGACCATTTTCCAATTTTGACTCAATCCCAACTTTGCCGATCTGAAACCGTGGTATGCGTAAAAGTGGATCATCATCCTGACGCCGTTCCAAATCACGGCTACTGACAGGTCCGACATAGCCGACAACATGCGAAAATATGTCATTTAAGGGATAGATACGCGACAATCCAACCTCGGGTGTGATCCCCGGCAAACTCGGCGCGTTTTCGGCAACACGTTCTATTTCTGCGCGCGTGACGCGGTCGCGCAGTGTGACGGGCAGAAAGGGTGCCGACCGTTTCATTTCCGAGCGGGCACGCGCAATATCATCGTCACTCAATTCGATCAAAAGGCGGATTTTTTCCAGAACTTTGTCGACGTCACCTGCGTCTTCTTGGACAATGGTGATCCGATAGGTCGGCTCGTTCTCGGCAAGAACAAAGCCATTTAAATCATAAATTTCTCCTCGTTCTGGCGGAATAAGGCGAACGTTAATTCTGTTTTCTTCTGCCAGCAGTCTGAATTGATCGGCCTCTTTGATCTGTAATTGCCGCATGCGCAGACCCAGCAAACCCGCAAATCCCAATTGAACGCCTCCAATCAGCAAAGAGCGGCGGGAAAACCGTTGCCAAATTTTTTGCTGTGATTTGGTGGTTGGTTTCATGGTTGCTTAGGGTTCGGATTGTTTGATGGGTTTTACGTTTAGAACAAAGGCAGAAGTCAGTGCCATTACTGGATAAAATATAATCGTGCTAAGCGCCTGTGCAAAGTGCACTGACAGAGACGGTAGAGGGAGCAACGCGAGGGCGAGCATCAGACGGGTTGCCAACAGTACGCCCAAAACGGCGATTGTTATTTGTACAATTTCACCCGTTATCGTTTGGTCGTCTGCTGTGTTTGCCTTGGATTTTAACCAAAAACTTGTCCCCACAATCAATGCTGCGTGTAGACCGGGCGGACGCTGTATCAGAAAATCTTCGAGTAGGATCACCGCAGCGATCAGAAGTGTCGGCACATAATCGGGCCGTCGCACGCTCCATGCAAAAACAAGGCACATCATCACATCTGGTCCCGCCCATGTTTGCGGAATTGTTTGCAACGGCAAGAGCTGCAACACGATGAGTGCTAAGCCAAGGAACACAAAGCTGATGCGATACACCCACGTGTTATAACCACGATCACTCATCTTTCGGTTCTTCTGCTTGTTGGTGTTGCAGGTCCTCGACAGACATCAGGACATTTTGTGTATCAGATATTTCCACAACACTGTAATCGCGCAGCACACGCAGATATTCCAAACGTTCGTAATCTGCCGATAGTCGCGCCCTAAGACGCCCATTTGGGTCAACAACCAATTGGCCGATCAACAATCCAGGGGGCAGCACACCACCATTTCCAGATGTCACAATGCGGTCCCCTGCGCGGACCAAATCAGCATTTTCAATGAAATCGACCAGTGGATCAGATGTATTGTCGCCCACGACCAACGCGTTTTCGCGAGATGGCTGAATGACGGCGGGGATTTGACTATATGGATCTGTCAATAAAATAACACGTGATGTGCGTTCACCGACACCTGCAATCCGTCCAACAAGGCCCAGTCCGTCCATCGCGGCCCAACCGTTTTGGATGCCATCTTGGCCGCCGACGTTCAACAACACCGATTGACGAAAAGGTGAACCGCTGTCGGTGCGCACAATCCCACTGATCCACGTCAGCTGTGCATCAAGTTGCAGTTTGTTTAAGTCCAGCAATCGCGCATTTTCTTGTTCCAACTGCAAAGCCGCTTCTTTCCAGCTTTTCATTTGTTGAAGTTCGCGGCGCAACTGCTGATTTTGATCGTAAAGCGATTGGTAGCTTTGGAAATCTTGGATCACATTTACCGTTCGTGTGAGCGGGGCCATCGCCCATTCACTATTGGGTAAAAAGCGATCCATTAACATCACGCGGAAACGCTCGACCCGTGGGCTATCAATGCGCCAAACGATGAAAATAACGATAAGAAACAGGATAACAACGCCCGCCAATAACTGTTTTAGCGGGGAAAGATAGTCGTTTGTTTGGGGTCGGTTTTGAGCCAAATTGCCCCCTCAATCCGAAAACGTTACGTTAGCTGTCGTAGTCGATAGCGTGGCGCAATTGCTTTTCGTATTCAAGCGCTTTGCCCGTTCCCATCGCAACGCAATTCAGGCTTTCTTCGGCAATTGATACGGCAAGCCCCGTTTGTTCACGCAGTGCAAGGTCTAAATCACTTAATAGCGCCCCGCCACCTGTTAGCATCACGCCACGATCAACAATGTCCGCGGCCAAATCGGGTGGTGTCACCTCAAGCGCGGTCATCACAGCTTCGCAAATCTGTTGAACGGGCTCGGCCAGTGCCTCGGCGACTTGCGCTTGGGTGATTTCTGTTTCTTTGGGAACACCATTTAGCAAATCACGCCCACGCACCATCATGGATGCACCGCGCCCATCGTCGGGCATGCGCGCCGTACCAATGGATGTTTTGATACGCTCTGCTGTTGCTTCGCCCACCAATAGGTTTTGTTGACGCCGCAGATAGCTGATGATCGCCTCATCCATGCGATCCCCACCAACACGAACTGAACGCGCATAAACAATGTCACCAAGAGACAAAACCGCAACCTCGGTTGTCCCGCCGCCAATATCCACAACCATGTTCCCAGTTGGATCGGTAATTGGCATGCCCGCACCAATCGCGGCAGCAATTGGTTCGGCGATCAAACCTGCCTTGCGTGCGCCTGCGGACAACACGGATTGGCGGATCGCACGTTTTTCAACGGGTGTCGCACCATGTGGCACGCAAACGATGATTTTCGGTTTGTAGAACGTTGAGCGTTTATGCACCTTGCGGATAAAGTGTTTGATCATCTCTTCGGCGACGTCAAAATCGGCGATGACACCTTCGCGCATGGGGCGGATGGCCTCAATCGAGCCGGGTGTACGTCCCAGCATCAATTTCGCGTCCTCACCCACGGCAAGCACCTTTTTGGTTCCGTCCTTTACGTGGTAGGCAACAACCGAGGGCTCAGACAAAATCACGCCGCGCCCTTTGACATAGACCAGCGTGTTCGCCGTTCCCAGATCAATGGCCATATCTGCCGAAAATAATCCTGTTAAACTTGCTAGTCCTACCATCTGCTTTGCCTTGTTGCGTTTGATCGACGTACGTTTGAGTCGAACAAAATCCCCTTTTTCATAGTGTATACGCACAGGGGCGGGCAGATAAAAGAGATCGTTTGTCAAAATCCGTGCAAGTTTTGTCATCAGCGTAATTTTGCCGTGCTTTATGTTGACAAGCATATTACATCTTAAGATTGCATTAAAATATATAACACAATCATATTTTAGCACTGAGATGGCCACTGCCAATTGATCCCAATAAGTTCGACAAGGACTTTATTTTAAATAACAAACGTTCAAAAAATTCCGCTCTACCCCGATGCGCAGGCGGCCTCAAAAATGAAGTTGGCGTCTATCTCGTTTGATAGGCAGGTGTATGTTATCCAAAATGGACCAATGGAATTTGTTGTTGAATTGGGTTTTTTAGCTCCGATGAAAGCGGGAATTGGTGCGCTTGCTGGTATTGAAAAAATGAAGGCAGATGCGTTTAGCGCGGCTGATGCATTTGCGCAATCTGTGCGTGAGATGGAATCAGATACAAAGCCCCGAGGGCATGTCGTTCGCGTAAACGGCATGCGGTATGAGCTGAACGATAAAATCAGTGACGACACTGTTTTGTCGTACGAAGCAGGATTTGGTTATGATTTTCGATATGCAATCACCAGCAAACATTCCAGACGTCAAATGATTGCGTTTTTTGAAGGTATCGATATCTGGAAGACCAATGAGTTTCTGGCTTTTCAACGCGAATTTGAGAAGGGGGTTGAATACTAAACGCCCCTCCTTCGTCGCATTTTGCTGATCTTTGGTCGGCTGGGTTTCGCACGATTATATCAACATGCTAAAGAGTTTCTAATTATGCGACAAAGGAGTCGGGTTCATGCAAACTCATGTAAAAGCACTGGTTGTCGGCGGTGGCGCCGTTGGAACATCAATCGCCTATCATTTGGCCAAGGCTGGGTGGAAGGATGTCATGCTTTTGGAGCGGGATGAGTTGACCTCTGGTTCAACCTGGCACGCGGCAGGGTTGTTGCCGTTGTTTAACATGTCCTATGCGACAACCCACATCCACAAATACTCGGTCGATTTCTACAAAACACTTGAGGAAGAAACCGGTTTGGATGCGGGTTTCTTTGTGGTGGGTAACCTGCGTATGGCGCAAACTCAGGAACGCATGGATGAATACATGCTCTATGCATCAACGGCTGAAACATGCGACGTCCCATATGAGTGGATGACGCCCGCGCAAATTAAAGAGCGTTGGCCATTGGTGCGGACCGAGGATTTGAAAGGTGCGATTTATCACCCAACAGACGGTTATATCAATCCAGCCGATGTAACCATGGCGATGGCCAAAGGCGCGCGTCAGCGTGGCGTCATCATTGAACGCAAGTGGCAAGTTGACGGCTATGAGTGGACAGGATCCGAATGGCGTGTCACGGTCACCAAAATGGTGGAAAAGGGCGGCAATCTGGTCGCATCAGATGAACAGACCGTGATCACAGCGGAACACGTTGTGACAGCGACAGGCAATCACGCGCAGCGGACCGCCAAATTGTTGGGTATCAAAATTCCGGCGATCCCAGTGGAACACCAATTTATCGTAACGGAACCTGATCCCGCGCTGGTCGCATTTCGCGAGGCGGGCAATATTGAACACCCCGTTTTGCGCGATGCCGACGCAAAATGGTACGTCCGTGAAGAGCGTGGCGGTTGGATCCTAGGTCCATACGAACGCAATGCACCTGCGCGTTTTGAATATGGTGTGCCAGATAGTTTCCGCGCCGATTTGTTCCCATTGGATTTGGAACGGATTGAAGAAGAATATATGTCTATGATCCACCGCATTCCGTCAACAGAGGAAGTGGGTCTAAAGGACGATTATAACGGTCCGATTTGCTACACACCTGATGGTAATCCATTGGTTGGTCCTGCACCTGGTTTGCGCAACATGTGGTTGGCCGAAGGGTTTTCATTCGGCATCACCGCAGCGGGGGGCACAGGATATTACCTTGCCCAGATGATGGTGGAAGGTGAAGCAGAAATTGACATGGCCTCGCTTGATCCGAAACGCTACGGGTCATGGATGACGACCGAGTATGCAGCGCGCAAGAACGAGGAATGTTACGAACATGTCTACATTCTTCACCACCCAGATGAAGAGCGCGAGGCCTGCCGCCCATTGCGCACGGCCCCTGCCTATGATCGTCAAAAAGAACTGGGTGCCCAATTCGGTTGTGTAAACGGATGGGAACGTCCGAATTATTACGGTCCTTTGGATGCCGCAGACAGCTTTGATCATGATGCGCGCAGTTTCCGCCGTGGCGGTTGGTGGCAATACGCCAAGGATGAGGCCAAGGCGGTTCGAGAAGGTGTTGGTTTGATTGACGCAACCGCGTTCACAAAACATTTGCTAAAGGGCCCAGGCGCCACTCAATTCTTGGATTGGTTCACCTGTAACAAACTGCCCAAAGTCGGTCGTATCAATCTGACTTATGCGCTGACAGGTGCGGGAACAACACGTACGGAATTTACCATCGTGCGCATTGCAGAGGACGAATATTACCTTGTGTCCGCAGGCGCATGGCAAGCCTATGACAGCGATTATCTGCAAAAAGCGGTCGAGGATAAGATCCCAGAATTCGGATATATGTCCGTGCAGGATGTCACATCACAATGGGGCGTATTTGCCATCGCAGGTCCAAAGTCGCGTGATGTGTTGAAAGAGGTGATCAAGGATGCTGATCCCGACACTGCGCTTTCGAATAAACGCTTCCCCTGGTTATCCGCGCGTCAGATTGAATTGGGCATGTGCCCCGTGAACGCGATTCGTGTGGCCTATACGGGTGAATTGGGTTGGGAATTGCACCATCCGATCGAAATGCAACGCTATCTTTGGGATTTGTTGATGGAGGCAGGTGCGAAGCACGACATGAAACTTGTCGGTGCGCGTGCGCAAAACTGGCTGCGTCAGGAAAAATCTTACCGTGCCTTTGGCAACGAATTGGGTCGCGATGCCACACCACTTGAGGCGGATTTGCCCCGCTTTATCGACATGAACAAAGAGTTCCACGGCAAGGCCGAGCTTAAGGCGATTGGGGTTCGTAGCAAATGTATCACTGTGCTGATTGATGGCCCAGATGATGCCGATCCATGGGGGCGCGAGGCGCTTTATCTTGAGGATGGAACACGCGTTGGGCGTTTGACATCAGGCGGATATTCGGTGGCGTTCGATCAATCCATCGGCATGGGATATGTCCGCCCAGATGTCGCGGTTGAGGGTCAAAAGCTTAAGGTGAAGATGCAGGATAAACTATGGGACGCCGTCATCACATGCGACAGCCCATATGATCCCAAAAACGAAGTGATCCGCAAAGACGGATAATGAAAGGCTAACCTGATTTATCGCGCGCAGCATCCAGTTGCGCGCGAATTTGGGCCAAGGGTTCCAAACATTGTTCAATTTGGGCGACCAATGGAGATGGTCACTCGTCACGACAAATTTTTAATTTAAATTAAACAAAGAGAGCGCCCATTTTGACGCTCTCGTCTCTAAAATTTTGAAATGTATGCTATCTTATGCGTCGGGTGTCCAACCAGAAACGGATTTGACTTCTAAGAAATCCTCGATGCCCCAAAGGCCACCTTCACGTCCATTGCCCGACTGTTTCATACCGCCAAAGGGCGCACCTGCGCCGCGGGATGTGCCGTTCATTTCCACCATGCCAGAACGCAAGGCGCGCGCCAATCTGTTTGCGCGCGTGCTATCCTGTGTCTGAACATAGTTGGTCAGGCCGTAAACTGTATCGTTGGCGATTTCGATGGCCTCTTCCTCGGTATCAAATGGCATCATTGATAAAACCGGGCCAAAGATTTCTTCGCGCATGATGGTCATGTCGTTATTGCAATCGGCAAAAACAGTTGGACGAATGAAATAGCCGCGGTTCATACCTTCGGGGCGTCCTGGGCCGCCCGCGATCAAACGCGCACCTTCCTCAATGCCTTTTTCGATCATACCTTGGATTTTTTCAAACTGTGCGGCGTTTACAACGGGTCCAATGTGGCGCCCCTCCTCGCCTGCGGAGCCAACGGTGACCTTTGCCGCAGTCTCAGCCGCGATTTCGACGGCCTGATCATAGATATCACGCTGTACTAACATACGCGTCGGCGCATTACAGGATTGACCAGTATTGTTCATGCAATGCAGAACGCCACGTTTGACGGCCTTTTCATCCGCATCAGCAAAGATAATGTTTGCGCCCTTACCCCCCAGTTCAAGGTGAACGCGTTTCAGTGTGTCCGCCGCACTTTTGGAAATCAGACGACCAGCGCGTGATGATCCAGTAAAGCTAACCATGTCCACATCTGGATGCGCGCTTAGCTGACTGCCCACACCAACACCGTCCCCGTTTACAAGGTTGAAGACACCCGCTGGGAATCCCGCCTCGTCCATCAATTCGGCGAAAATCATAGCGTTTAGTGGGCTTTCCTCAGATGGTTTCAAAACCATTGTGCATCCCGCGATTGCCGCCGCACCTACCTTTAGGGTGACTTGGTTCATGGGCCAGTTCCATGGCGTGATTAACGCCGCTACGCCCACTGCCTCATAAATAATGCGATCGTTTGGTGCGCGATCATTTAGGGGGCGATCAAATTCAAATCCCTTGGCCGCATGGATAAAGTTTTTCAAATGCCATGATCCTGCAGGTGTTTGTTGCCCTGTCGCCATGTCGATTGGCGCACCCATTTCCATGCTGATCGCCCCGGCCATATCAGCGGCGCGGGTGTTGTAAAGATCCAGTAATTTTCCAACCAATGCGATCCGATCTTCGACAGGGGTTGCCATCCATGCAGGTAGCGCCGCTTTGGCGGCGGCGGCAGCAGCATCTGTATCTGCCTGCCCACCTAGGGAAATTGTGGCACAAGCCTCTTCTGTTGATGGGTTGATAACCTGATGATCACGCCCGTCCTTTGGGTCCACCCAAGATCCGTTGATGTAAAATTGACGTTTCTCGATCATGATATGCTCCTTCATCCAGTGGTCGTTTTTGACGACTCAAGAATTTGATCAAATTATACGCGGCAGAGTGTCACTGTCATACAGTTATTGCAATAGGCCTGTGTAACTTATCCACGTGATCTCATATATAGATTTTCATGAATATATTAGAGGAGCACCTAAATGGGTTTACGCATCAACGACATCGTTCCGAATTTTATTGCTGAAACGGACCAAGGTCAGATCACTTTTCATGACTGGATCGGCGACAGCTGGGCCATTCTGTTTTCACACCCCAAGGATCATACACCCGTTTGTACCACTGAGTTTGGGGCAGTTGCGCAATTGGCTGACGAATGGGCCGCGCGTAACACCAAGGTGATTGGCCTATCCGTTGATGGTGTGGAAGAGCATAAAGATTGGAAAGCAGACATCGAGTCGTTTTCTGGTGCGTCAGCCTCTTTTCCAATCATTGCGGATGAAAACCTAGCTGTATCGAAACAGTTCGACATGCTTCCTGCGGATGCCTATTTGCCTGATGGGCGCACCGCCGCCGACAGCGCATCAGTGCGTTCTGTTTTCATCATCAGCCCCGATAAAAAGGTGCAGTTGATCATGACATACCCAATGTCAGTGGGCCGTAATTTCGCAGAAGTTTTGCGTGCACTTGACGGGTTGCAGGCAACATTTGGACAACCAATTGCAACACCTGCCAATTGGACAACGGGCCAAGATGTGATTGTCGCACTGACCCTGAACGACGATCAGGCACGTGAAAAGTTTGGTGAAATTGACGTCAAACTTCCATATTTGCGGACAACAAAACACGCATGAAGTCATTCGGATGGGGCGCGGGGTTGCGCCTCATCCCTTCCATAGGACGGGTCGCAAAATGTCGGCGACGGTGTTCCATGTTTCCTCGGACGATGCACTTAACAAATACCCTTCAGTAAGCCGTGCATTGTATTCTTGATCATCAAACATTTTTGAGACCCCACCAGCCAGCTGTGTTGTTAAAACACCAGCCGCGTGATCCCATGGATTTAAAATGGAGGATAGGCAAAAATCCACATGGCCCTGCGCCAAAATACGGTATTCGTGGCATGAACAGCGCAACACAGACGTGCGCCGAAATTTAGGTAGATGGGGCGCTAGCGTGAATTGGGTTTCCTTGGGCAACAGGCCAAAGTGTATGTAGCCTGTCAAATCCTCGGCCGCGCGGGGCTGTGCGGTTCGCAACGAACGGCGCCTATCCTGTGCATCGCTGAAATCGCAGGTGCTTTGTCCCAAATCGGCCTCGATAAAATCATCCATGACGGGATCATAAAGCAGACCGTAAATTGGTCGCCCAAAATGCAACACCGAAAGAATGATACCAAACAGCGGAATGCCATTTGCAAAATTCCAGGTGCCATCAATGGGATCAATCACGAAACAAATTTCATGATCGGCCATCTGGGTACGCAGGGATGGATGTTTGGAAATAACCTCCTCACCAACGACGACAGCATGCGGGAACAGGTTTTGCAATTCCGCGGTTATCATCGCTTCTGATGCAAGGTCCGCTTTAGTCACCAGATCATCATCGCGTGATTTGGTGCTGACGTCCTGTGCGGACAAGTTTTGGAATCTTGGCATGATTTCGGTTTTTGCCGTCCTGCGCAGCAGATCGCGGATTTGACTTTGTTCGGTGCTGTTCAGAAATATAATTGATGACGTGACGGTCATATCTGCCCCTTATGCCGATTGGTTGATGTCAGGTATACCGCAGATTTCATCGGAACACTATTCGCGCGCCCGCAGGATTTGTGCCGCGGGTGCGTTTAACGCCCGCATTGCAAATGCAAGGTTGGCCAAAACATTCGCTAAAACGCCCCCAACAACAACCGCGAAGGCGTTTGGCCAGATGACTGAAAAATCAGTCTCCATCACAAAATATGTAACGGCCCATCCGCCAAGTGCGCCTGCCCCAATTGCCACTATGCCCGCCGACGCACCCATCATCGCCGCGCGTAGTGCAAAACTGGTCAAAATGGAATGCCGCGTCGCGCCCAATGTCTTTAGAATTGCGGCCTCATAGCGGCGCGTGTGTAGGGCAGAGGCGGCCGACCCGATCAACACCAAAAATCCTGTCAGCAAGGTCGCCATTGCCCCATATGCAGTAGCCGAGGCGATGGAATTTAGGACTGTGGACACACGATCAATGGCGTCCTTTACGCGGATCGCGGTGATGTTTGGAAAAGCCTCGGCCAAGGTGTGCAAAAGGGCGGCTTCATGCTCCGGGGTGGTATAGACCGTTGCGATAAAACTGTGCGGAGCGCCCGCAAGCGCAGAGGGGTTCATCGTCATGATAAATCCAATCCCAGCGGTTGAAAAATCAACGTTTCGGAAACTCGTGATGGTGCCCGTAATGTCACGGCCCAAAATATTCATGGTGATCTTATCGCCCAGTTCCAGGCCCATCTCAGCCCCTTCTTCAGCGGCAAAGCTGATTTGGGGCGGGCCTGTGTAATCCTCAGGCCACCATTCACCCTGCGTAATTTCTGTATCCTCACCAGGGGCGGCGGAATACGTCAGACCACGATCCCCTTGGATCACCCAATGGTCCCCTGCAACCTCGGCGGCGGGTTTGTCGTTGATTGTCGAAACGATCCCGCGCAGCATAGGAGCCTCTTCAAAATCGCTGACGTGTTCATCCGCTTTCAATATCTCTCGGAATTCTGGCATTTGGGATTTCTGAATATCGACAAAGAAATATGACGGCGCAACGCCCGGTAGATCCTGTTTAATGGCCTGTCTTAGGTTTCCATCAATTTGCCCAATTGAAGCCAAGACCGAAAGACCCAGTCCGATCGACAAAATGACCGCAGTTGCTCCTTCGGATGTGCCGCCAATCGCACAAAGTGCCCAGCGTAACGTGGAACGCCCTTTGGACCAGCTTTGCAAACGATGAGCAAGTTTGCGAATAGCAATGGCTGCGATTGACAAAATTGCCAATGCCCCAATCACACCCACTGCGGTCCATAGGGTCAGAGCGATGGAACCTGTGAAATAGCAGGCAGAGGCAAGCAATATCATCGTTAGGCCCAAGGTGATGATTACGTAAATCGGGCGGGGTAGCCGCGCGGCCGTTCCACCGCCGTCGCGAAACAGAATTGCGGCCTTGATGTTTTTCGCACGCGCCAACGGCCAAATCGTAAAGATCAGTGCGGCAAGTGCTCCGTATAATGTGGCCTCAATAATAGGGCGTGCAAAGACGGTCAGCGTGATGGGAAAGGGAAGCGTCGCTGACAAAACGGGTTCGATAGCAATGGGCGCGCCGATCCCCAGAATAAGGCCGATTAAGATACCGATTGTAGATAATGCAGCGATTTGTAAAAAATAGGTTTGAAAAACAGTGGCGTTATCCGCACCAATACTGCGCAGCGTCGCGATCACGCTGGTTTTGCGGTCCAGATATGTGCGCACGGCTGAGGAAACGCCAATCCCCCCAACCGCCAAACCCGCAAGTCCAACAAGGATCAAAAACGACCCCAGTCGATCAACGAACTCTGCGATGCTTGGCGATGCCTCTCGTGCATCACGCCAGCGTAGGCCGCTTGAGGCCAGATCGGTTTCCACCATGGAGGCAAGTGTGTCTAAATTCGTGCCACTGGGCAGTTTCATCCTGTATTGTGTGCTAAACAAAGTGCCCGAGGCGAGAAGACCAGAATTTTCCAAATCTTTGCTCATCACGATGGTTCGCGGCCCAAGGCCAAAACCGTCACCTGCGCCATCTGGGATGTAGGTGATGACATCCGCCAATTGGAACGTCGCAGTTCCCAGTTTGAACGGCTCACCAATGTTCAGAGCAAGGCGATCTGCCAACAAACGCTCCATCAGTGCAGGTGGATGCGCGCCAGTTTGTTGAAAAGCTGTGTCAAATGCGTTGCCAGACTGCAGTTTCGGGGTCCCATAAAGGGGATAGAATTCATCAATTGCTTTGATTTGTGTCAGGCCACGTTCTGTGACGCCATCACGTTCGACGACAGCCATGGACCGAAAATCAACGATCTGCGAAATGGCATCAGCCCGATTTTCCATCCATGCGCGTTCATCGTCGGTTGCAAAGCGATTGGTGAATTCGGCCTCTGCGTCTCCGCCCAATAGGGCGGCACCTTCCGAAACAAGGCCCGCTTGAATGCCACTGCGCACGGTGCCGACCGCAGCAATTGCCGCAACACCCAGCGCCAAGCAGGCAATCAGTATGCGAAACCCGCTCAGACCCGAGCGCAATTCACGCCGCGCAATTTTGCCAGAGACGCGCCAGCTCATTGAGAGACCTCTTGATCCATCATACCATCGCGCAAGCGAATGGTACGATCACAGCGATTTGCCAAAACTGGATCATGCGTCACCAATATTAGGGTTGATCCGAATTGGTCGCGCAGGGAAAACAATAAATCCATAATCGCAGTTCCGTTTGGACCATCTAGGTTGCCTGTTGGTTCATCGGCCAGTAGAATTTTGGGCCGTGCAACAACTGCGCGGGCAAGTGCAACACGCTGTTGTTCACCCCCTGACAGCTGCGCTGGGTAGTGATCATGCCGATGGGCAAGGCCCACAACATCCAAGGACTCTTGTGCTTTGCTAAACGCATCGTGCACCCCCGCCAATTCCAACGGTGTTGCCACATTTTCAAGCGCCGTCATCGTTGGGATCAAATGGAACGATTGAAACACAATCCCCATTTGATCGCGCCGCAGCAATGCAAGTTGATCTTCGCTTTGCCGTGACAGGTCCGTTCCCGCAATATTCACCATCCCACTGCTGGCGCGCTCTAACCCACCAAGAAGCATGAGGAGTGAGGATTTTCCCGAACCAGAAGGGCCAATTAACCCCAAACTTTCACCTGCCGACACGTCAAGTGAGATGTTTTTCAAAATCTCAACTGTTCCAGCATTGCTTTCTAGGGAAAGATATACATTTGATAGGGAAATAATGGGGGACGTCATGAAACAATTCGGCCTTATATTGAACTTGCCTTTCTCATATGGGCCTTTGGCTACCATGGGCAAGATGCTGTTGGCATGTTTTCTGATCTGTGCCTCGTTTGCCAAAGCGGATGAACGCATCGATGTTCTGATGTTGGGGGACAGCCTAACCCATGGGTATGGATTGGTTCCTGAAAATGGACTTGTCCCGCAGCTGCAACGCTATGTGAATTCCCAGCGTAAGGACGTGCGTTTGATCAATGCAGGGGTGTCTGGGGACACAACCGCAGGTGGGTTGGAACGTGTTGCATGGTCCATTGAACCGGGATTGGATGCGGCGGTTGTTGCGTTGGGCGGTAACGATGTGCTGCGTGGAATTGCCCCCGAAGTTGTCCACGCGAACCTGATGGGCATATTGGACGAATTGCAGAAGGCCCAAGTTGCCCTTTTGGTAGTGGGCACCCATGCCCCCAACAATTATGGCCCCGATTACAAACAGAAGTTTGACCAAATCTTTCCTGAGTTAGCGGACAAGTATGGTGCGCTTTATATTCCCAGTTTTTTTGAACCATTCATCACCGACGGCCAATTGGATGAAAGTGCGTCCCAGTATTTTCAACCAGATGGCATCCATCCCAACGCCACAGGCGTGAAAAAGGTCGTAGAATCAGTTGGACCAATTTTTATGGAAATGATCACGCAGGCGGCCCCAAACTAAGCCGTACTTGGCGCAATACTCAAAGCCTATCCTTTTACCTCATTGTATAGACTTTGTGCTGTATTCATCCCGCGCCGGAATGCAGGCCTTCTAAAGGGGCATCCGATGTGATGCGTCACGAGTATATTTTTTGTGTTTGCAGGTAACGAGTATGCGCATCGCGCATTTGACGACTATTGCAGAGGAAAAGAGGGTTTCGGCCCTCTTTTTCTTTGGCGAATGGTGCGGATCGCGGTAGCCTGTCCGAAAATGGTCGAGGACATCATGCGTATTGCGACGGCGGCTTATCCCATCACCTGGTTAAATTCTTGGGACGAATATGAACAAAAACTAGATCACTGGGTCGCCGACGCTGCTGATCACGGGGCCGAATTTCTGGTTTTTCCTGAATATGCATCGATGGAGCTTTCATCGCTTGCGGGTGAGGAACGTGCCGCAAAAATGGAAACCGCGCTGTCATCGGTTTCAGATGTATTCGATCGGATTTGCGAGACATATAAGAACCTTGCAAAACGATATGGCGTCCACATTTTATCAGGTAGCGCGCCCGTATGGGATGATGGCCGTTATGTAAACCGTTTGGGTGTTTTTGATCCCAGCGGCGCCTATATCCTGCAGGATAAACAAATCATGACCCGATTTGAGCGCGAAGAATGGTGTGTTGAACATGGAAATCCCTTGAATGTCATCGAAACGGATCTGGGGCGATTTGGTATTTTAATTTGTTATGATAGTGAGTTTCCGAAATTGGGCCGCGCGTTAAAGGATGTGGATGTGCTGTTGGTGCCATCCTGCACCGAAGCGATGCATGGATATTGGCGCGTTCGCATTGGTGCAATGGCGCGTGCGTTGGAAAATCAATGTGTATCTGTCATGTCATCGCTGCTTAGCAATGAGGCCCGCTTTAACGGAGTGGATGAGGCAACGGGAACGGGCGGGGTTTTTGGTCCCCCTGATCGTGGGTTTCCCGCCGATGGTGTAATGGCCTTGGGTGAAATTGGAGCGCCCGGATGGACATATTGCGACATCGATCTGGATGCGATCAAAGCGGTGCGCAAAGACGGCGTTGTTTTGAACCGAACCCACTGGAGCGAACAAGATATGCGTGATCTATCTGTCCCTGTTGTCACAGTTTCCGATGAATCCTCTTGAAAATTTTCAAAAATAGATACATTTAGCGCCATGCGCGATATACTGCGCACCACGTAATAATATGTAGGAGAGACTATGGCCAAGGAAGAATTGCTCGAATTTCCAGGTGTCGTTAAGGAACTCTTGCCAAATGCGACGTTTCTGGTCGAGCTTGAAAATGGCCATGAGATCAACGCACATATGGCAGGAAAAATGCGCAAAAACCGTATTCGGGTTTTGGCAGGTGACCGCGTTCAGGTGGAAATGACACCCTATGACCTGACCAAAGGTCGGATCAATTATCGTTTCAAGTAAGTGAAACTTGTTCTTGGATCAGGCAGCCCGAGGCGAAAAGAGCTGTTGGGGCAACTTGGTGTGCATATTTATGATGTACGCCCGCCTGATGTGGATGAAACCCCACTGGTTGGGGAACTTCCGCGCAATTATTGCAATCGTGTGACACGATCAAAAGTGGATGGCATCACACTTGGCGCGGATGAGGTTGCCCTGTGCGGCGACACGACAGTTGCGCTTGGCCGTCAGATTTTGGGCAAACCCGCAGATGCGGATGAAGCACGCGCATTTTTGCAAAAAATGTCAGGTCGTCGCCATCGCGTCATCACTTCAGTTGCTGTGAAAAAGGCGGACACCATATGGCAGAAGGATTGCGTTAGTATCGTCAAAATGAAGGTGCTCAGTGCTGCTGAAATTGACGCCTATCTGTCCACAGGCGATTGGAAGGGCAAAGCAGGCGGATACGGTATCCAAGGTCCCGCAGGGGCGTTCGTGCCATGGATCAGCGGATCGTATTCCGCAATCATGGGTCTGCCAGTGGCGGAAACCTATGCGCTGTTAAACGCGGCTGGCATTTCAACATTCGGAGCGACATGATGAAAGGACGACAAATCCTTCTCGATCATATGAATGACCGTCAGGCGGCAGCACTTGTCGAGGATGGCAAGCTGCAGGATTTGTTTTTGGAAACGGATTTGCCCGCACCGGGAACAGTTTATCGTGCTGTTGCGGACCGCCCCGTGAAGGGGCAGGGGGGCATGTTTTTGAAAACCCCGGATGGCCCCGCGTTTTTGCGTCAGGTGAAAGGATTAGCGCCGGGTCAAACCCTATTGGTGCAGGTCAGCGGTTTTGCAGAGGCGGGCAAGGCCATTCCAGTGACGTCAAAGATCTTGTTCAAAAGCCGATATGTGATTGTGACGCCTGATGCGCCTGGATTGAATATATCCCGCAGTATCAAGGATGATGATCGCCGTGATGCCCTGCTGCAGATTATTCGTGAAAGGTTGGACCCATTTGAATATGGGATGATCCTGCGGTCCAGCTGTGCTGATGCGGATGATGAAGACATTTTGGACGATGCGCAAAACATGCTGGGTCTTGCCAGTGCCGTTATGGCCGATCAGGATGGGGAACCAGAGCTGTTGGTTGAGGCGGATACCCCGCATACTCTTGGCTGGCGTGAATGGACGGCCCCCGCTGATGTTGTGACCGAGGCGGGGTGTTTTGAAACGCATGGTGTTTTGGACATGATTGAGGATTTGAGATACCCCGCCGTGCGCATTGATGGCGGGCATTATTACGTGGAACCCACGCGCGCTTTTGTAACGGTTGATGTGAATACAGGCAAAGATACATCGCCTGCTGCGGGTATAAAGGCGAATATCGCCATGGTCCGCGATTTACCGCGCCAATTGCGGTTACGTGGCTTGGGCGGCCAGATCGTGATCGACCCCGCCCCAATGCCGAAGAAAGACCGCAAGACAGTGGAAAGCGCCCTTAAGGCCGCGCTGCGAAAAGATTCTGTGGAAACGAATTTCGTCGGCTGGACCTCCATGGGCCTGATCGAGCTACAACGCGCAAGGGTGCGTGTTCCGTTTTAGAAATTATGATTGTGAATTTTTTAGAATACGACACGCAAACAGTTTTCGCATGTCGTATAAGTCTGAAAACAAAAGCTGCTGTGCCTTAGATTAAGACACGTCTTTCCAGTTCACTTCACGCTGGTCTTCACCGAGACGACCGCGGCGGACGTATAGGCGGTTTAGCGCGTTCAGATAGGCTTTGGCGCTTGCCACAACCGTATCTGTGTCTGCCGATTGGCCCGTTGCGATATTTCCATTCTCTTCCATGCGGACACTGACGGTGGCTTGGGCATCTGTGCCTTCGGTCACGGCGTGAACTTGGTATAATTGCAAACGTGCTTTGTGTCCGTAAAGCGCCTTTACCGCGTTGAATGTTGCGTCAACAGGTCCGTCGCCTGCGGCGGTTGTGGATACCTCTTTCCCGCCGATGACCAATGTCATTTCTGCGGTTTGTGGTTCACCCGTTCCGCAGACCACGCGGAGTGATTTCAACGTAATGTGATCATTTTCCGCATCTTCGCCCGCGCGCATCAATGCAATTAGATCTTCGTCATAGACCTCTTTCTTGCGATCTGCCAATTCCTTGAAACGGACAAACACGTCTTTCAACTGATTGTCGGCCAACACATATCCCAAATCTTCCAATTTAGAGCGTAGGGCCGCACGGCCAGAGTGTTTGCCCATAACCAAGTTTGTTTCAGACAGGCCAACATCCTCGGGGCGCATAATTTCAAAGGTTTCTGCGTTTTTCAGCATGCCATCTTGGTGAATGCCGCTTTCATGGGCAAAGGCGTTTTTACCAACGATTGCTTTGTTAAACTGCACGGGGAAGCCCGAAACCGATGCAACGCGGCGTGAAATGTTCATGATCTTGGTTGTGTCGATGCCTGTGAAATAGGGCATGATATCGCCCCGCACTTTCAATGCCATGACAACTTCTTCTAACGCTGTATTGCCCGCGCGTTCACCAAGCCCGTTGATGGTACATTCGATTTGACGCGCACCGCCTTCGACGGCCGCCAACGAATTTGCCGTCGCCATCCCAAGGTCATTGTGACAATGCGTTGCAAAGATGATGTCATCCGCACCTGGAACCTTTTCAATCAACATGCGGATCAAATCGGCGCTTTCAACGGGGGCTGTGTATCCCACGGTATCGGGGATGTTGATTGTTGTTGCACCTGCCTTGATCGCGATTTCAACAACGCGGCACAGATAGTCATGTTCAGTGCGTGTGGCATCCATGGGCGACCATTGGATATTGTCACACAAATTGCGCGCATGTGTCACTGTTTCATGAATACGGTCTGCCATTTGATCCTGATCCAGATTTGGGATCGCGCGGTGCAATGGCGATGTGCCGATGAATGTGTGGATGCGCGGGCGTTCCGAATTGCGCACGGCCTCCCAACAGCGATCAATATCGCCGAAATTTGCACGGGCTAGGCCGCAAATAACTGAATTCTTAGTGCGTTTTGCGATTTCGGATACGGCGCGAAAATCGCCCTCTGATGCGATGGGAAAACCAGCCTCGATAATATCAACGCCCATGTCGTCCAAAAGCTCGGCAATCTCAAGCTTTTCGTCATGCGTCATTGTTGCGCCAGGGGATTGTTCACCGTCGCGCAACGTCGTGTCAAAGATCACCACGCGGTCTTTGTTGTCGGATTGTGTCATCTGAGTTCTCTTTTTCTATGTCTACTAAGCGGTGTCATGTCGGTGCGCTCTGCTGTCTCCTCTGAGCGGACGCACCGGATATGGCACGCTCAGAGGCTGCTTAGTAGGAGGCCGAGCGCCAGTGGACCCAGAAGGGTTTGGCGCGGTGATATGGCACTAGAATTCAACATGTGTGCAACTATAGCCAAGAAATTCGAAATGAAAAGAGATGGAATTCACAAAATATTACGCTTCGCGGGCGGCACGGCGCAGTTTAAACGCGCGACGAAATCTGCCAACGCGATGTTCCTTGCCGCATTCGGTAAGATATTCTTCGATATTGCGACGATAGACCAAAACATTTTTACGATCACGATTGCGTTGGTAAAATTCCGATTGCGTCAGCGTGCCTCTAATGGCGCCCGACATGATCGGTTTTAATTGATCCATGCGGCGCAAAACCATTGCGGATTTGTGACCTAGGCCGATCACCTTAGCGGGACAAGGTTTGGGTGCTGAATACGCTCAATATGCAGCCTATCTTGTTCGATGTATGGGTCATAAACTGCGTAGATTTTACCAACCTGATCCAAGTGTTGCGTCACACCTGAATAGGGCAGGCTCCAATCTTGTTTCATACCCTTCCAAAACGGCGATCCCATGGCGCAATTGATTGATCCAGCGTTGTTTGTGGGCTGAACGCGATCACCGTTGATCCAGGCGCCAGATGCGCAAACCCAAGTGCGCCAAAGGCCCCCATCGACGTCCCAGCAAGGGCAACGTTTGCGTATTGGCGAAATAATCCCTCGGCCCTTCGGTCACAGAAATCAAATTGCGCCGTAAAATCGTTGCCATGCTCGTCCCAGATTCAAAACTCGTTATCTTGATGCGTAACCTGACATAACGACAGGGCCAAGATTTGTTGAAACTATTGCATTTTCTGGGCAGAGGGTTCAATGCATAGGTAAATCTCTGTGCGAAAGGATGCCCGAATGGATCAAAATGGTCACGATGTTGAACGTCGCCTTGTGGATTTGGAAACAGCTTTGGCACATCATATTAAGGTAAATGACGAACTGTCGGATATTGTCGCCGACCAATCCAAGCTGATTGAGGCGCTTGAACGTCGCGTTGGGATGTTGATGCAACGCGAGGCTGAGCGCGAAAGCGAAGGCATTGAATATGTGGCCGATCAACGCCCACCCCATTGGTGAAATCGAAAGGCCATTGTCAGATGCCGCCTCGTTTACTAAGCTGCGCACACCCTTAGAAAAAATGCAGGCAACCATGACGCGACGTGTACTGACATCTACCCTTTTTGCGGCGGCATTGATGGCCGCACCATTGGCGGCGCAAACTTCGGATA
>JAFMKS010000003.1:0-9259 GCA_017852835.1 Paracoccaceae bacterium | reverse complement strand
CAGGGTGTTGCGGAATACCCAAATGGCGCACGATACGAAGGCGGATTTCGCGATGCAATGCATCACGGTCGTGGTGTCATGACCAATCCAGATGGCTACATCTATGATGGTGATTGGATCAATGGCGTGAAAGAGGGCGCTGCACGCATCACCTATCCCGATGGTACCATCTATGATGGAAGCGTCGTGCGCGGCGCGCGCGAGGGTCGTGGGCGGCTTGAAATGCCCGAAGGTCTAATTTTCGAAGGTCTTTGGAAAGCGGGCGAAATCAATGGTTTGGGCAAATTGATCCAACCAAACGGCGACGTTTACGAGGGCAACTTGGTTGATGGTCGCCGCCAAGGCCAGGGTAAAGTAACTTATGCCAATGGCGATACCTACGAGGGCAATTTCGAAGATGATCAGCGTGTTGGCCAAGGCACCTTCATCGGCGCCGACGGATACCAATACACAGGCAGCTGGGAAAATGGACAAATTCAGGGGCAGGGTCAGGTAACCTATCCTGATGGGTCCATCTACACAGGTGACTTTGTCAGCGGTCTGGCGGATGGCATTGGCAAAATCATCTACCCTGATGGGTCCAGCTATGAAGGTGGTTGGAGCGCGGGCGTGATTGAGGGCGAAGGCACCGCAATTTATGCCAATGGCGTGACCTATAAAGGCAGTTTCCAAAATGCGCGCAATCATGGATTTGGCGTGATGACTTATGCTGATGGTTATACCTATGAAGGTGAATGGCAGGACGGAACACGCTCTGGCAAGGGCAAGGCAACTTTTGCCGATGGTATGGTCTACGAAGGTGATTACCTAAATGGTCAGCGCCATGGCAAGGGAACGATCACATTGACCGACGGGTTCACCTATACGGGTGATTGGGCGAACGGCGAAATCACAGGGCAGGGTGTGGCCACCTACGCCAATGGTGACGTCTATGAAGGGACGTTCCAGCGCGGCAAACGGCAGGGCCAGGGCACCATTCGCTTTGCCAACGGCAATACGGCAAGCGGCGAATGGAACAACGGCGCCTTGGTCAGCAATTCAGATCAGTGATCCGTGCGCGGCACTTCGGCCTCTAAATAGGCGTCAGCCTCGGCCAAAACGGTGGCACGATGGTCAGGGTCCATGCGATCCCATATGCGATACATTTGGGCCATGCGTGGATTGTTCGCAAAACGATTCCGGTGCCGCATCAAAAAATGCCAATAAAGCAGGTTAAAGGGACAGGCATCTGCCCCCTTTTTCGACGTCACTTTATACGCGCAAGATTTGCAATAATCTGACATGCGATTGATGTAAGCACCACTGCTGACGTAGGGTTTCGATCCCACAACGCCACCATCTGCAAACTGACTCATCCCGATGGTGTTTGGGGCCTCAACCCATTCAAATGCATCGGCGTAAACCCCCAAGTACCATTCATGCACCTGATGCGGATCAACCCCCGCCAGTAATGCGTAATTCCCCGTGACCATCAAACGTTGAATGTGATGCGCATAGGCCGTTTCGCGGGTTTGTTCGACGGCCTTTGTCATGCACAGCATTTTGCTGTCACCCCCCCAATAGACATCGGGCAAGGGACGATCATGTTCTAAATAATTCGATTGCACATAGTCGCGCCCTTTTAGGAAATAAATCCCGCGCATAAATTCGCGCCATCCCAGGATTTGTCGGATGAATCCCTCAACCGCGTTGATGGGGGCATGACCGTCTTTGAACGCTTGTTCGGCGACGTCACAGACCTCTTTCGCGGAAAGAAGTCCGATGTTGATGTAGGGGGATAGGACAGAATGATAAAGGTATCTGTTGTCGCGCAACATGGCATCCTGATAATCCCCAAATCGCGGCAAGGCATGCGCGATGAAATGGTCAAGCGCACGCAGCGCGTTGGCACGTGTAACGGCGTATTCAAAATGCTGCAGCGTCCCAAAGTGAGTGTCAAAACGTGCCTGCACCAGCGCGATGACATCACGGGTGATTTCATCAGGTGTGAATGGGATTGGACCGGGGTGCGTGACATCCTTGGGCGCGGCCTTGCGGTTGTCATGGTCATAATTCCATTGGCCGCCTGTTGGTTTTTCACCCTCCATCAAATAGCCGGTTGATTTGCGCATCTCGCGATAGAAATATTCCATCCGCAACGCTTTGCGCCCCTCTGCCCATGTTTCAAAAATACCGTGTGACGCGAAAAAGCGATCATCTGGAAGCAGTGTGACATCCAATGGCAATGCGGTCATATCGTCGATGACACGCCATTCAGATGGCTCGGTCAGGGTGATTTTTGTGCACTTATGCTGCGCAGCAATTTTTATAATTTCCGCGCCAAGGGATTGATGGTTTTTTGGATCGTCCAATGTGGTGTAGTGAACGGTCCACCCATTTTCCCGCAGCTCTTGTGCGAAATGGCGCATCGCACTTAGGATCAGTGTTATTTTTTGTGGATGGTGACGAACATATGTGGCCTCACCTCCAACTTCAGCCATAAGAACAATGTCTTGCGATGGATCAGCTGCCCGCAAGGCAGGGTTGTCGGGCGATAATTGATCGCCCAAGATAACGATGATCTGTCTTACCATTCTATTGATTTTCCTGCCCAATCAAAAAATTGACCGCTATTTTTCGGTGTCATTGCCTCGATCGCTTGGGCCATATGCTGCGCAGCATTTTTAGGCGTTTGGGTGGGGTAGCGTGCGGTGTAATTTGCGCTGAATTTGGTTGCAACCGTGCCAGGGTGTAGCGCGATCAAGGCAAGCTCGGGATGCGTGCGCCCCAACTCAATCGCGCTGGTGCGGATGATTTGGTTCACGGCCGCTTTGGCGGCGCGATAACTGATCCAACCGCCTATGTTATTGTCCCCGATGGATCCAACACGCGCCGATAAAACCGCAACCACCGCAGGTGTACGTCGCGGACACAATCGTTTGATGTGTTTCAAAATCAAAGCAGGGCCAATTGCGTTCACTGCGAATTGATCGGCCATGCCCTGTGCTGTGACGGCCTGTATCGTTTTTTCGGGTGCATAGCCGTCGATTTCTAGTGCGCCACTTGCCACGATCACACGATCAAAGGGACCCTCAATTTGTGCAATCGCCGCATCAACAGAGGCGGGGTTCAAATAATCCAAACCATGGGTCGTGCGCGAAATACCCGTCACCTGCGCGCCCTGTGCGGTATAGTGATCTGCCAATGCGCGACCGATCCCGCCTGTGTGTCCAATTATCAAAACGTTCTTCATGCAAATCGAACTAGAGGGGCATACGCGACAATCAAGCGGTTGTTGTCCCATTGGCTTGCTCATTCACGATATCTGCGTTAGAGCGAGACGCGAAAAGTTAGCTTGGAAAATGACCATGGCCAAAGTGAAAAAACAACCGCGCCCAAAGGCGGAAACGCCCAAAGGGTTTCGTGATTATTTTGGAACAGAAGTAAGCGAACGCTCTGAAATGCTCTCTCAGATCGCGGGTGTGTATCATCATTATGGCTTTGACGCGCTTGAAAGCTCGGCCGTGGAAACGGTTGAGGCGCTGGGGAAATTTTTGCCAGATGTGGATCGCCCAAACGAAGGTGTCTTTGCTTGGCAAGAGGAAGAGGGCGATTGGCTTGCCTTGCGCTATGATCTGACAGCGCCCTTGGCACGTGTTTATGCCCAACATCGCAATGATCTGCCAAATCCCTATCGCCGCTATGCAATGGGCCCTGTGTGGCGCAACGAAAAACCGGGACCCGGGCGCTATCGTCAGTTTTATCAATGCGATGCGGATATTGTGGGCGCACCCTCTGTTGCGGCAGACAGTGAAATTTGCGCGATGTTGGCAGACACACTTGAAACTGTCGGTATCCCACGCGGGGATTACATTGTCCGTGTGAACAACCGCAAAGTTTTGAATGGTGTTTTGGAAACCATGGGGCTTGCGGACGATACACAACGCGACGCCGTTTTGCGCACGATTGATAAATTCGACAAGGTGGGCGAGGCAGGCGTGCGCGAACTGCTGGGCAAGGGGCGCTTGGATGCCTCTGGTGCTTATATTGACGGCGTTGGCCTAACCGATGATCAGGCCGCACCTGTTGTGGCCTTTCTAACATCGCGCGGCGATACGGCGGCGGCGACCTTGGCAAACCTACGCGATGCCATCGGCGGATCGGATGTGGGTGCCGAAGGTGTCAATGAACTGGAAACCATGGCCGAATTGTTTGACGCAGGGGGCTATGGCGCAGATCAAATTTTGATTGATCCATCGGTTGTGCGCGGACTTGGGTATTACACAGGCCCTGTGTTTGAGGCAGAGCTGACCTTTGAAATCTTTGATGAAAAAGGACGTAAGCGTCAATTTGGCTCCGTCTCTGGCGGTGGGCGTTATGATGATTTGGTCAAACGCTTTACGGGTCAGGCCGTGCCTGCAACAGGGGTTTCCATTGGTGTGGATCGTCTATTGGCCGCATTGCGGGAAAAGGGGCGGATTGGGTCAAATCCGCTTGGCCCCGTTGTCGTGACCGTGATGGACCGTGACCGTATGGCTGATTATCAGGACATGGTGACAGAGTTGCGCAACAACGGCATCCGAAGCGAGGTTTATTTGGGCAACCCCAAGAATTTCGGCAATCAGCTGAAATATGCGGATAAACGCAATTCGCCCATCGCCATTATCGAAGGCGGGGATGAAAAGGACCAAGGGATCGTTCAGATCAAGGATTTGATCCTAGGCGCACAAATTGCCCAAAATGCCACCTTAGAAGAGTGGAAAGAACGCCCAAGCCAATTCACCGTTCCCCGTGATCAGATGTTGGCCAAGGTGCGTGAAATTCTGGCAACGCATAACGGTGAAACCCAAGGGGCATGACGATGAACCCCAAGGTGATAACAACGGCAGCAGGTATTGAAACCCTGTTCCAGCAGGCGGGTGCCGCCACGGTTCAGGCCGCGATTTTGCAGCCTGCCGAAACCCTATTGGATTTATATGGCGAAGATATTCGCGCCCGCGCCTATGTCACGTCTGATCCGCTGCGCGGTGAACAAATGCTGCGCCCTGATTTCACGGTACCCGTTGTGCAGATGCATATGGAACAGGGGGCAGAACCCGCGCGTTATACCTACAACGGTGTGGTGTTTCGCCGCCAAGAGGATGATGCAAGCCGCGCCAATGAATACCTGCAGGTCGGCTACGAAGTCTTTGATCGCAGCAATCCGGCCGAAACCGATGCCGAGGTTTTTGCCCTGATCCAAAACGCCTTGGGTGATGCGCCTGTACGTGCAACCGTTGGGGATATTGGTATTCTGATGGCTGCGGTTGATGGGTTGAACACATCGGAACGCCGCAAATCTGCCCTGCGCCGTCATATTTGGCGCCCAAAGCGGTTTCGCGCATTGTTGGATCGTTTTGCAGGACGTGTGGAAACGCCCGCAGCGCGTCAGGCGTTGATCGCATCAGATAATCCCATGGCCCAAGCTGGGCCGCAAATCGGGTTGCGCAGCGCCGCCGAGGTGGCAGAGCGTATTGATGTTCTGAAATCTGACGCCGCTTTGGCCCCCATTTCCGCGACGGAGGTGGATTTGATCGAGGCCATTTTGCAGGTGCGCGAGACCTGTCCAAATGCCTTGGCGCAGCTGCGCGATATTGCGGTTGATGTGCCGTCAATCACGGGTGCGGTGACGCGGTTGGGCGAACGGTTTGAGGCACTGGATGCCCGCGGTGTTGAAACATCCAGCCTGATGTTTGAAACCAGCTATGGCCGCACGTCGATGGAATATTACGATGGGTTTGTGTTTGGATTTCACGCAACCAATCACGCGGGTCTTAGCCCCATCGCCACAGGCGGGCGCTATGATGCCCTGACCCAGCGTTTGGGCAAGGGCGATGCCATTCCTGCGGTGGGCGGCGTTATTCGCCCCGATCTCTTGATCCAAATCGCAGGAGGCGCGTCATGACCATTAAACTGGGTGTGCCCTCCAAAGGGCGTTTGATGGAAAAAACCTTTGACTGGTTTGGCGCGCGCGGCGTGACATTGGCGCGCACGGGATCAGATCGCGAATATGCAGGCGCGGTGGATGGTGTGACGGGTGTGGAATTGGTTCTGCTGTCTGCAGGTGAAATTCCACGCGAATTGGCCGCGGGCCGCATTCATTTGGGTGTCACGGGAATTGACCTGATCCACGAAAAATTGGCCGCATGGGATCAACGGGTTGAGGTGATGGCGGAACTGGGTTTCGGTTTTGCCGATCTGATCTTGGCTGTGCCGAACTGCTGGGTTGATGTGGATACATTGGATGATCTGGATGCTGCTGCCGCTGCCTTTCGTGCGCGTCACGGGTTCCGTTTGCGGATCGCCACGAAATACCACCGCTTGGTGCGGGAATTCCTGAAACAGGCGGGTGTTGCGGATTATCAGATCGTCGATAGCCAAGGCGCCACCGAAGGCACCGTGAAAAACGAAACGGCCGAGGCAATTGCCGATATTACATCCTCGGGCGAAACGCTGCGGGCCAATCACCTGAAAATCCTAAGTGACGGTTTGATCCTAAAATCCCAAGCCTGCCTTCTGCGCGCACGCGGTGCCGATGTGTCCGCAGACGAAGGTCGTGATCTGGCGGATTTATTGGATAAATTAGGTTTGTAATTTGACGATCTTTAGTGGATGACATCACGTCCGCCGTTAACACACCGTTAACTTTCGCACCGACGTGATACCGACGTGATACCGACGCGTTACAGCACGCCGATTTCGGCCAATTTGCCCGCCAATTCGGGGGGCAGTGGGTCTTCTGATGCGCGGGATTTGCTGAGGTCCAGCGGGGCATCCTCTGCCTTTAAATAGCGCCATCCTTGGAAGGGGCGACGGGGCACTTGGGTGGTTAGGATCAGTTCAGGATCAAGCACGATGGCGCAGCGGCGAATGCCGTCCCCACCGATGACCTCATCAAGGCGTAAAATGCGTTGGCGACATTGGATGAACCGCTTGATCACCCAGTAGATTGACCCACCATCCAGCAGTTGTTTTTCCTGTTTGGGCCACATGCGTGTGATATGGCGTGGCAACCCATCTGGTCCCTGTGCGGGGGTGCTTGCCTGCCATGCACGTAGGCCTTCGATTCCCTCACTCCCAACGCTGAGCTTCACAAGATGTAGTTGTTTTGTCATATTTAATCCCAATTTGTGGTGTAGAATAGCGATAATTCTGGGTTTGGCAAGTTGACCTTGGATGGTGTAAGCTCTATTTTATTTAATCCGATCACGTAGAAAATCACGCCAGCTGGAGTACAAGAGTATGACACGTTTCGCAGCCCCAATCGCCGAACAAATCTGGGATATGAAGTATCGTTTTAAAGAGGCAGATGGAACGCCTCTTGATGGCACTGTTGAAGATACGTGGCGTCGCATTGCCCGCGCCTTGGCCGTGGTTGAAAAGGATGCGGATCACTGGGAAAACGAATTTTACGGAGCACTTGAGGATTTCAAATTCTTACCCGCGGGTCGGATCACAGCGGGCGCGGGAACCGCACGCAAGGTGACATTGTTCAACTGCTTTGTCATGGGCACAATCCCCGACAGCATGGGTGGCATTTTTGACATGCTAACAGAGGCCGCATTAACCATGCAACAAGGCGGCGGAATTGGTTATGATTTCAGTACGATACGCCCCAAAGGCGCCTTGGTCACTGGCGTTGCGGCGGATGCATCTGGGCCGCTTTCGTTTATGGATGTTTGGGACAGTATGTGCCGCACAATTATGTCCGCGGGATCACGCCGTGGTGCGATGATGGCGACCATGCGCTGTGATCATCCCGATATTGAGGATTTTATAACCGCCAAATCGGATGCCGCGCGTTTGCGGATGTTCAATGTGTCCGTGTTGGTCACAGATCCCTTTATGCAAGCGGTCAAGGCCAACGGATCCTGGGATTTGGTGTTTGATGGTAAGGTGTATCAAACGGTTAAGGCGCGGGATTTGTGGAACAAAATCATGCGGTCCACCTATGATTATGCGGAACCCGGTGTGATTTTCATTGATCGCATTAATAAGGCCAATAACCTTGGATATTGCGAAACAATCGCGGCCACAAACCCCTGTGGAGAGCAGCCATTGCCACCCTATGGTGCCTGTTTGTTGGGATCCATCAACTTGGCCCGTTTGGTCAAGGACCCGTTTGAGGCGGGCGCGGATCTGGATGTTGATGGGCTGAGCAAACTGGTCGCCACAGCGGTCCGCATGATGGACAATGTGGTGGATGCATCGGAATTTCCGCTGCCACAACAAGCACAAGAAGCACAAGCCAAACGTCGCATTGGTTTGGGTGTAACGGGATTGGCGGACGCGCTGTTGATGACGGGCTTGCGCTATGGGTCGGACGAGGCGGCGCGGCAAACCGACCGCTGGTTGCACGCCATCGCGCGCGCCGCATATCTGGCGTCGGTTGAGCTTGCCAAGGAGAAGGGCGCCTTTCCACTGTTCGATGCAGATCCGTTTTTGGCCTCGGATGCCATGATGCAGATGGATGAAGACGTGCGCGATGAAATCCGCACGCATGGGATCCGCAACGCACTCCTCACCTCAATCGCGCCAACAGGGACCATTAGCCTTTATGCAGGCAATGTAAGTTCGGGGATCGAACCCGTTTTTGCCTATGCGTATACGCGCAAAGTGCTGCAAAAGGATGGAACCCGCACCGAAGAAGAGGTCGTTGATTACGCCGTGCAAATGTGGCGCGACAAATATGGCGAAGCGGACCTGCCCGATTATTTCGTGAACGCACAAACGCTTGCGCCGCTGGATCACGTGAAAATGCAGGCTGCCGCGCAAAAGTGGATCGACAGTTCGATTTCAAAAACAATCAATTGCCCCGAAGATATCAGTTTTGATGATTTTCAGGGCGTTTACATGCAGGCCTATGAAACGGGATGTAAGGGCTGTACCACCTATCGTCCCAACGATGTGACGGGATCAGTCCTAAGCGTTTCGGAAAGCAGTGAAGCTGCGCCAGAGGCGGATCAGGGTGCAGATGTGATTTACATGGCCGAACCACTGGATCGTCCCCAAGCGTTAGAGGGCAACACATATAAACTTAAATGGCCAGATAGCGAACATGCAATCTATGTCACAGTGAATGACGTCATTATCAACGATCATCGTCGCCCGTTTGAGGTGTTCATCAATTCCAAAAATATGGAACACTTTGCGTGGACCGTGGCCCTGACACGTATGATTTCTGCTGTGTTCCGCCGCGGTGGGGATGTCAGTTTCGTGGTTGAGGAATTGAAGGCCGTCT
>JAFMKS010000098.1 GCA_017852835.1 Paracoccaceae bacterium | reverse complement strand
TTGCTCCTGTAATGCGGTTGATCGTTGTGTTCATGGTTTTGATGACCTGTTCCAACTCGCGTTTGTCATCTTTGTTCAGCGGTTGCAGCGGTTTGCGCGGCGGCCCTACATCAATGCCGCGCATGGTAAGCCCGTGTTTGATGCATTGAATGAATTTACCCCCCTGCTCCAAAACCCGCATCAGGGGCAGCATGGCCGACATGATGGCGCGACCCTTGGTAAAATCCCCTTCTACTGCGCAGGCTTGATAAAGGGCGATATGCGCCTCGGGCGCAAAGTTTGATCCGGCGCAGACCCAACTACGCGCGCCCCATGCGAAAAATTCCAACGCCTGATCATCCATGCCGCAGCTAAGCGCAATATGCGGATAATCACGTGCCAACATGTGCAGACGGTTTGGATCCCCCGAACTTTCCTTGATCGCGCAGAAATTGGGGGAACGACCCAAACGGTCCAAACATTCCTCATCCATATTCACGCTCATCCGACCGGGATAGTTATAAAGCATCGCGGGCAAATTCGCCTCGCGGTCAATGGCAAGTGCGTGTAGCGCAATTTCGCGACCCGTGGGATAGGCGTAGGGCGGCGTTGCAATCAAAATCGCATCCGCATCGTGTAATTTTGCCTGACGTGCATATTCCACGCTGTCTTCTGTTCGAATGGCGCCTGTCCCGATGATCATGGGAACGCGCCCTGCGATCATTTCTTTGGCAACGCCCATCATATAAACGCGTTCCTTCATCGACATCGCGTAATATTCGCCCGTAGTGCCCGCCACAATAATGCCATGCACACCTGCGTTGACCAACAAATCCACAGTTTGCTGCATCGCATCATGATTCAACGTGAAATCATCAAAAAACGGGGCAACCAGCGGTGTGTAAATTCCTTCGAACTTCATCAATTCCCTCATCCACTTTGACGCTTGTCTGAGTCGTCACTTTGCGCAGGATTTCAAAAAATGTACGCATGTGTCAATATTTAGTTCATGCCTGTATATTTTTTATTTGAACCATCCGCGCTGACAGACTAAGCATAGGACATGACAGAGCCAAAAACCAAAACCAAAGGATGGCGTGGATCGCGCGAAGCGTGGTTGAACGTGGCCAAGGATATTCTGATTGATAAAGGCGAAAGCGCGGTCACCGTTCAGGCGATGGCCAAACGTTTAAAATTGTCGCGCACATCTTTTTATTGGTTTTTTCAGGATCGTCAGGATGTGATGCAGGCCCTATTGGATTTATGGGCCGACACCAACACAAAACCTATTCAGGATGCGTCAAACGCATATGCCGAAACCATGGTCGAAGCGGTATTGAACGTGACCTACACCCTGATCAGCGAGGTGGAATATGACCCCCGCTTTGACGCGGCGATCCGTGGGTGGGCAATACAATCGGGCGAAGTAAATGCGCGTTTGGTGGCCGAGGATGAAAAACGTGTGGACGCCATTCGTCAGATGATGATCCGCCACGGATTTGATCAGGTCGAAGCGGACGTGCGCGCCCACGCCATTTATCTGGTGCAGCTTGGCTATACCTCGATGCAGATCAAAGAAGACTGGGAAAACCGCATTGCGCGCGTGCCCTATTACATGCGCACCCTGGCAGGCCTTAGTCCGACAGAGGCCGAATTTGCCCGTTTTCGGGCGAAATTTACGCATCTAGACTCCGCTAACGAATAAGGAAGCTACGGAAAGAATCTTTGATTAATCTATAATATCGACGCCCGCCCTTTAGGACTGGCGTGGGCTGGATCATGCGCGATCAGTCTTCTCTTTCGCTCAGACCGCGCATGATCCAGGTGAAAGAAATCAAAACGCTCATGTCAGTTGTTCACGGAAGTTGCCCCCTAACCCACGGCAACCCAAAACGGTTTTGGCCCGCGAAAGGCCCAGCCCATGTAATGCACATCGGACAGCAATCGTGCATTTGGGAAACGATCAAAAAACAGGGGCAAGGCAACCTCTGCAATCATCGCCTTGGATATCCAGGCGCCCGCGCAAAAATGTGGTCCCGCACCGAACGAAATCGCGGGGCCCACATCGCGCGTGATGTCATACTGATCACTATTTTCAAAATGATCCTCGTCCCGATTGGCCGAGGAAAACATGAAAAACACTCGATCCTCTGGCTGAAACGTGAACCCAGCGTATGTGTGCGTTTGTGCGATGCGGCGCGGTGACATGCCGATGGGCGACATCCAGCGGGCATATTCCTCAAATGCATTCATCCATGTGGCCTGACCCGATCTGATTTTGTCCAATTGATTGGGCATGGCCAGCAAGGTGCCAATGACACCTGCAATCGCATCACGGGGTTCATTTTGCCCCCCTGAAATCGCAAGCTTTACATTGGCGGAAATCGTTGCGGGATCAAAGCCCGCTTTGTGCTGGATCGACAAGAGTGACGGGAAATCATCACGATCCGCCTGCCCCATGCGCTCTGCAATGTGGTGATCAATTGAGGCGGTGCACTCATGGCAATGCGCCTCAACCGCGGGATCGCCCGTGTAATTTGCACATCCATCAATCATCCCTTGGGACACGCGGTCCATTTCACGCCAATCCATATTGGTGAGACCTGTCACCGATTTCAACGCCTCTGCTGAAACTGGCATGGCAAAATCATTGACCACATCAATGGCGCCTTGTCCTGCGATGCGGTCCAAAATGTCTTGAGTTTGACGTATAAACTCGGCCTTCCATACATCACGGACAGTTTTTGGGGAAACCGTGGGGAAAATCGCGTGGCGTTCACGCTGATGATCTACGCCATCTTTGCGCATCATATTTTGCCCCATCAGTTGCGTCATCAATCCATCAGGTTGATCCGAGGAAAAGACCGCAATGTTTTTTTCGCAGATGAAAATGTCGTCGTGTTTGGTCATCAAGATCGCGCCCAGTTCGGGGACATATGCGATAGGTGCGTCCCGCCGCAGGACCGCAAGTATTGGATAAGGATCACGCATAAAAGACGCTAAATCAATGCTTTGATGAATGGGTATCATGTTACGTCAGCTCCCATGGCGCGATATTGATTGGGATCAAAAACCGACAGGTCTTTGTTCACAGGACGATTTGAAATCATCTCGGCCAAGATGCGGCCCGTTTTGGGGCCCGCGGTTAATCCGATATGCTGATGCCCAAATCCAACATGCGCATTTGAAAGATGCGCAGGCCGTCCAATCACGGGATAGGAATTGGCCGTAGTCGGGCGAAACCCGTGCCACACCTTCATGTCATCATAGCGGACATGGGGCAGATATTTTGCGATATGACGTGTTAAATACTCAACTGCCTTGGGATTATCAGGGGCATCCAATCCTGCAAATTCCAATAATCCTGCCAAACGAATGCGCCCTTCCATCGGGGTTACCACAAATTTGCCTGCTGAAATCATCACGGGCAGTTTGGGCATATGCGATGGATTGATCAGTTCTACGTGATAGCCCCCTTCGCTTTCCAATGGGATCGACAGCCCCAATTGTTTGGAAATGCCCCGCACCCAAGGACCCAGAGTGAACACATATTGATCCGCTGTAATGGGCCCCTGATCCGACTGCACACATTCTATTTCACCATTCGCAATCACAACATCGCTGACACATGCCATGTGAAACGCGCCACCTTGGTCAAGGAAATGGGCGAACAAGGCCCCTGAATAGGCCAACGGGTCGCTGATACGGCCATGGTTTTTGTGCCGTGCCACATGGGAGAAATTCCCCTGGTGAAATGGGTCGGTTTTGGCAAATTCTGCGCCTGTTTCGATGTCAATCTGATACCCAAGCGCGCGGCGAAATGCGATGGCGGGCATATCGGCGTCCAATGCCGCCTGACTGTCATATCCGTGGCAATAGTCGTCAGGATGGATAAACCGCTCGGCCCCCGTGCCTTGGGCCAATGCCATATGCTGATCATAGCTGTCGCCCAGCAGATAGCTCATTTCCTGCGCAAAATGACTTACATGCTTTTTTGTGCCGAAGGACAGATATTTCATCAAAAACGGCAACAACTGCGGTAGATACCGCCACCGCAAAAACAGGGGTGATTTTTTCGACAGCACCATTTTGGGGATTTTCGCAATTAACCCCGGCACCGTCACCGGCAAAACCGCACCTGCCGCCAATACGCCCGCATTGCCGTAGGACGTGCCCACCCCAGGTTCCGCGCGATCAACCAATGTCACATCATGGCCAAAGCGTTGCAGCCAAATCGCGGTTGATAATCCGTTTATGCCAGCCCCGATAACGACGCACTTCATTTAGCAGCCTCCTGTTTCAGGCGAGGCTAAATTAAAGGGGCGCTAAGTCAAATGGGATTTCAAAAAAAAGGGACCGACGCAAGCGCCGGCCCTTAGTGGCATGTAGGGAGTTATTACAAACGAATAACATGAATATGTACGTTGCCTTTGCCGCATTGGATCACAGTTTCTGACCCATTTTTTTCGGGTCTAGCTTTTTATGTCAGCAACCGCCTGTGCCGCTTTGTCAATTGCGGCTTGGGTGATGGCCAAATCCTCTT
>JAFMKS010000032.1 GCA_017852835.1 Paracoccaceae bacterium | reverse complement strand
TCTAGCCCAAAAATCGCCTCAGACACATCCAGTGTTTTGGCGAGTTCTGCGATATCTTCTGCTGTGGGGGTCGAAAGGTCACGTTCAACTTGGCTAAGCCATCCAACAGATTTCCCCATGCTTTCTGCCATCTGCGACAACGTCAGGCCACGCGCCTTGCGCAGGGTGCGGACATCTGCACCAAGTGTTTTTTGCGCAATTTGGGTTTGGATTGTCATGGATTATCCGTGAAAATTTCATCAATAATTTCATGATTGCCGCAGAGACCTGATTCTTGCAATGAAAATCTTGATTGAGGATCGGTGTTTTGAAGGCTAAAGCAAAGAGACCGTTTATCATTCAGGAAACTGTTTTCATGCCGCCCTTCCAATCTGAATATAACCCACCCAATGATCCGATTGAGGTGGTCTATGAAGATGCGCATGTTGTGGCCGTGACTAAACCCACAGGGTTGTTGTCGGTACCGGGTAAAGGTGAACACCTGTCCGATTGTATGTTGTCTCGTGTTATGGTCGCCTTTCCCGATGCGTTATTGGTGCACCGATTGGATCGGGATACATCTGGGGTGATGGTTTTTGCGCTGACAGCGCATTCACAGCGTTCGATGTCGATGCAATTCGAAGCGCGCAGCACGAAAAAGACATACGTTGCCTGCGTTGCGGGTGAGGTTAAAGAAAGCGAAGGCGAAATTGATTTGCCCCTGATCGTTGACTGGCCCAATCGACCAAGGCAGATGGTGTCCCATGAAATGGGGAAACCCGCGGTGACAGAATTCAAACGTATGTCTGTCGCAGATGGTCAATCGCGTTTGCGCTTATTTCCGAAAACGGGACGGTCGCATCAGTTGCGCGTGCATTGTTTGGCGATTGGGCACCCGATTTTGGGTGATCCACTTTATGCTCCGGAAACCGTTGCGGATTTTCCACGTCTTTTGTTGCACTCTGAAGAGTTGCGCATAAACCACCCAGAAAGCGGAAAAGGATTGCGCTTCCGTGCAAAATGCCCGTTTTGATGGTTTAAGTTACCCCAAAACTGCTTATATGCAACGATAGGTAAGTGGTATAATGATGATTAAATGGATTTTTAGACTAATACTGATCACGTTGTTGGCGGCGGTTTTACACTATAACCTGCCTCATCGGGACATTGTACGTATTACAGATACTTATGAAAAACGTGTCGACCCTGGCGCAAATAGTTGGTTTTGGTCATCGGGTGACGCAGGGAGTGCAACTGGCACCCCAAACCGCGATGTGTTTTTCATTCAGACGACTGATGCCAATGGGAACCCGCGCGTCTATCGCAACGAAGATACTGGATTCGGCTGGCCACCCTATTTCAAATTCAACACCTCAAACCTGCAGGCGCGTGCAGCGGATTTGATTTCTAAGGCTGACGATCAAACGCCCCAATGGGTCGCCGTGACACATTATGGTTGGCGCAATGAATTGCTATCGATTTTCCCAAATGCAGCCAAGGTAAAACCAGTTGACGGACCAGATGTACAACTGATCCCATGGTTCAACATTGTGTTTCTGATTGTATTCGCGGCTGTATTTTGGGCGGTTTGGGTGCGGTGGGTGCGATTTCGCCGCGCCAAGATTGACCCGACAACGGAACGTATCAGTGATTGGTTTGCCGAAAAATGGGATCGCATGCGAGGACGCGGTTGATTAATCGCGGCTTAACTCGTGTTCAAAGCGCCGCTTTGCGATTTCTTCGTTGCGTTCTGCAATCATTGAATCCTGAAGTGACGCCTTTACGAAGTCCATATGTGCCTCAACCGCGGCGCGTGCGGTTGTGGGATCACGTTCTTGGATTGCGGTATTGATCGCCTTGTGTTGGTTCAGCAATTCATCACGCGTTGTGCGTTGTCGAAACATTACCTGACGATTGTAAAACACGCCTTCGCGCAACAATTCATACATGGACCGCATCATGTGCAACATGATGACGTTATGACTTGCCTCGATAATGGAAAGGTGAAATTCGGCGTCCAGTTGCGCTTCGTCGGTTGGATTTCGCTTTGTGTGTGCTGCGGCCATTTTATCGTAAATGGTTTGGATCACCCGTAAATCTGTGTCCGATCCCAGACGTGCGGCCCGTTCTGCCGCCAAACCCTCCATGTCACGTCGAAAGGCAACGTAATCAAACACCGCCGCATCATGTTCACTAAACAATGATACCAGTGCGGGGGAAAACGCATTTCCCAAAACATCAGCCACAAAAATCCCAGCACCCGCGCGAGATGTTAGCAGCCCTTTTTCCTGCAAATCCGCGATCGCCTCACGCAGGGATGGACGCGACACGCCCATACGTTCGGCCAGTTCACGTTCGGATGGCAAGCGTTCGCCCGGGCGCAAAATACCCCGAAGGATCAATTCCTCGATCTGATGTGTGACTGCCTGCGATAGCTTGCCTGCTGTGATTTTTTCAAATGGCATGAACGGGCCTTATTGGTCTGATGATGTGACCAATATACCGCCTAAGCCGAAAATGACAAATTATACCTTTGTCAGGTCTTTGCTCATAAACACGGAAAATTCGGTGGGTTCATACTCGCCAAACGGATCGCATAGGGCAAATCCCTCGCGTTCATACAAACGATGCGCACTATGTAGCAATGATCCAGTTTCAAGCTTTAATTGCGCCAGCCCTAAATCCCTTGCGGTGCCTTCGATGTGCTGAATAATCGTTTGCCCCAAACCACGACCACGTGCGGCGGGGTCTGTGAAAATGGATTTCAGCTCGCCATATCCCTTCTGTACAGCCAGAGCACCACAGGCCCGATAAACCCCATCAACCCGAACACCGAAAAAATGAATGGTTGCGTCACATAATGCGTCAATAGATAGAAAATGGTTCGCTTCGGCGGGAAATAAACTGCCCATCAAGTCATGGCTGGCCAGAAGCAGGTTGCGAATTTCAGGGTGTCTAGGGGAGGCATATTCAATTGAAATTGTCATTTCAGGGTCTTTTGAAATCTTTGGTTTGGACGTCAATGTCACAATATATTGTGGATAACTTTCCTTTGAATGGCAATATCATGGGTGTCCGTGTTGACTCAATTTCCTGCGCGTAGGACCATTAAGGTCAGAGAATCAATGATTGGGTAACAATTTTGCGCTTCACGCGGCTGAAACTAACTGGCTTCAAAAGCTTTGTAGATCCAACTGAACTCCTAATTCAGGATGGCCTGACTGGTGTGGTCGGCCCGAATGGATGTGGAAAGTCGAACTTGTTGGAAGCCTTGCGGTGGGTCATGGGCGAAAATCGCCCAACTGCGATGCGCGGCGGTGGCATGGAGGATGTGATTTTCGCCGGCGCCGCAACGCGCCCTGCGCGGAACTTTGCGGAGGTATCCCTAACCCTTGATAATTCAGAACGGCTTGCCCCCAGCGGATTTAACGATAGCGATGTGTTGGATATTGTCCGCCGCATCACCCGTGAAGTGGGCAGTGCGTACAAAGTTCTGGGTAAAGATGTGCGTGCCCGTGATGTGCAGATGTTATTTGCCGATGCGTCAACAGGGGCGCATTCCCCCGCGTTGGTGCGGCAGGGACAGATTTCGGAACTAATAAACGCAAAGCCAAAAAATCGTCGGCGTATATTAGAAGAGGCCGCGGGCATTTCGGGATTGTATCAACGTCGACACGAAGCCGAGCTGAAACTGAGATCAGCCGAAGCAAACCTGCTGCGGGTTGATGATGTTATTGAACAGCTGAGCAATCAGTTGGTTCAATTGATGCGTCAGGCCAAGCAGGCGGCGCGGTATCGTGAAATTGGTGAAAGCCTGCGCCATGCAGAAGGGTTGTTGCTGTTCCAACGTTGGCAAGAGGCGGATCATGCATGCCTATCCGCAGAACAACAGTTGAAAGAACGTATCCTAGCCGCATCCCAATCTGAGGCCGAAGTGCGGATGTCCACCAAGGCCCGCGAAGCTGCAGAAGACGCGATGCCGCCCCTGCGCGAAGAAGAGGCCGTGGCATCGGCCATCTTGCAACGCTTGAATGTGCAGCGCGACAGCCTAAACGAGCAAGAAGTGCAGGCCAAAGAACGCATTCAGACGCTGGAAAATAGAATTGAACAGCTGCTTCAAGATATGGAACGCGAAACGGGCCTGAACAAAGATGCGGGCGAAACGATCGAACGTTTGGAGTGGGAAGCGCGCGAATTGGCCAAGGCGACCGAAGGGCAGGACGAAAAATTATCGTATGCGCAGGCCGCCGCGCAGGATGCCGCACGTGTTCTACAAGACCGAGAAGCCGAAGTGTCAGAAAAGACCGAAGATGTCGCGCGGCTGGCAGCCCGTCATCAAAGCGCGCAGCGTTTGTTTGATGACATGAAGAAAACGGTCGAAAGATCAGAAGCCTCAGCCGTTGCGGCCCGTCAGTCCGCAGAAGAGGCAGAAGAAAAGCTGTCGCATGTGGCGCAGCTTCTTGATGAGGCAAGAACACGCTCTGAAACGGCGGCCGCGGCCGCCGCGCAGGCGGAACAGGCGCTGGCTACGATTGAGCAGGCGCGAAGTGATACACAATCACGCGAGGCCGACGCGCGTGCCGAGAGATCAGAGGCAGAGGGTGAAACCAACGCGATCCGTGCCGAGGTAACGGCGCTGGCGAAATTGGTTGAACGCGATACCGCAGAAGGCGGGCAAATCATTGACCGCTTGCAGGTTGAAAAAGGGTTTGAAAAGGCGCTGGGTGCTGCATTGGCTGATGATTTGCGCGCACCTGAGGTTGATGTGGATGGTCCAACAGGATGGGCCGTATTGCCTGCCTATGGTCAGGATCAACAACTACCCGATGGTGTCACCGCTCTGTCGCAACATGTGTCTGTTCCCGATGTGTTAGGACGGCGTATGGGTCAGATCGGTTTGGTCGATGCAGATGATGGAAACCGTTTGCAGCCCTTGTTGAAACCTGGACAGCGGTTGGTCAGTACCGAAGGGGACGTTTGGCGTTGGGATGGGTTCCGCGCCTGGGCCGAAGATGCACCCTCCTCTGCCGCGTTGCGATTACAACAATTGAACCGTTTGGAAGAGCTAAAGCAATTGTTAGAGCGTGCCACCGTGCGCATGGAGGCTGCCCAAAAGGCGCACGAAAGCCTAAACGATTTATTGGCAGAGCAATCGAGCACGGAACGCGAGGCACGTGATGCCCGCAGAGATGCGGATCGCGAAGTTGGTGAGGCCGCCCGTTTCATGAGCCGTGCAGAGGCGGACCGCGATATGGCGCGGGGCCGTATTGAAACCCTAAAGCTTGCGGTGGAGCGGCATGAGGAAGAGGCGAATGTTGCCATTCGTCAACGCAACGAAGCGGAAAACGCTCTGAAATCCCTTGGCGATTTGGAAGCTGCTCGCGATGAAATCGAAGATTTGCGCATGACCGTTGAGGCCGCGCGAATGACAATGATGACCAAGCGGTCAACGTTTGATGAGGTGCGCCGTGAGGGTGAGGCACGCACACGCCGCAGCCAAGAAGTGACAAAAGAGTTAAGCGGTTGGCGCCACCGTTTGGAAACCGCAGAAAAGCGATCCGCAGAATTGTTTGAACGTAAAGGTCAGGCCGAAGAGGAGTTGGCGACAGCAGTTGCAGCACCAACCGAAATTGCGGCGCAGCGCGATGCCCTAGGTCAGGCGATTGAGGATGCAGAAAGACGTCGACAGGCCGCGGCAGATCGACTGGCCATCGGGGAAACGCAGGTGCGTGAAGCGATGAACAAGGAGCGCGATTTAGAACGTGCAGCATCAGAAGCGCGCGAGGTCCGCGCCGCTGCAGAGGCACGCACAGAAGCCGCACGCGAGGCCGTGCAAGCCGCAAAGGACCGCATTCAAGAGGTGTTAGAAACCACTCCAGAGGCGCTGTTGGAAAACTTGAATACGGATGCAGAGAGAATGCCGCCCTCTGATCAGGTTGAGGCAGAGGTCAATCGTCTGAAACGACAGCGTGACGCACTGGGGGCTGTCAACCTGCGTGCAGAGGAAGATGCGCGTGAAGTTGAACATGAACACGCACAATTATTGAACGAAAAGACCGACCTAGAAGCAGCGATCAAAGCGCTGCGAGGCGGTATTGCAAGCCTGAACCGTGAGGGGCGCGAACGTTTGTTGACGGCATTTGAGCAAGTCAACGAGAATTTCGGAAACCTGTTTAAACACTTGTTCGGCGGTGGTGAAGCCAATTTGGTTTTGGTGGAAAGTGAAGACCCACTGGATGCGGGTCTGGAGATTATGTGCCAACCACCTGGTAAGAAATTGGCGACGCTGTCCCTGTTGTCGGGTGGGGAACAAACGTTGACCGCGCTTGCATTGATTTTTGCCGTGTTCTTGGCAAACCCTGCGCCGATTTGTGTGTTGGACGAGGTTGATGCGCCGTTGGATGATGCAAACGTCACACGGTTCTGCGATTTGCTGGACGAAATGTGCCGGCGTACGGATACGCGATTCCTAATTATCACCCACCACGCGGTGACGATGGCACGCATGGATCGATTGTTTGGTGTGACAATGCAGGAACAGGGTGTCAGCCAGTTGGTGTCGGTCGACCTGAAAAAGGCGGAACAACTGGTCGCCTGATCGGGATTTCGCGCGCCGCTCGTGCAGATGCACATCGCCCCGTCCGCCATCCCGTAGGTTAGAGACGGTTAAGCAATTCGTGCGTTGGCCATGCGTCCGCGGGTAATCCCAGTTTTTGCTGAACATCTTGCACGGCAGCACGTGTATTTGCGCCTAAAATCCCATCCACTTTGCCGACATTATAGCCAAGCGCCTGAAGCCGCATTTGCAGCTGTTTCATTTCAGCACCAGACAGTGCGGGATCTGGTGACCCAGCTATGTAAGGCGATGCACCTTCAAGGCGTGTTGCGAAATAGGCTGCGGTTGTCACATAGGTAAAGCTTTGGTTCCACTCAAAATAGACCTGAAAGTTCGGGTATGCGATGAATGCTGGTCCTTTGCGCCCTTGGGGAAGAATGATTGAGGCTTGCAAAGAGGCGTCGCCAAGGCGCCCTTCGCGCGGGGTTACCCCCAAGCGTTTCCATTCACGCACAGATTTCTGTTTGTCCAAACCAGTTTCTGCCCAAGGCAAGTTATTTGGAACAACCACCTCTTGTAGCCAAGGTTGGTCGGCACGCCAGCCCAAGTTGGACAGCATATGCGCCCCGCTCAGCAAGGCATCTGGAGCCGAGGTTTTCAGGCTGATCTGACCGTCCCCGTCGCCGTCAATTCCGCTTTCGATAATGTCACCAGGCAGCATTTGAACCATCCCGATTTCACCAGCCCAAGCGCCTGTCGTTGAATGGGGCTCAAAATCCCCACGCGAAAATAATTCAAGTGCTGCAAAAACCTGAGGTCGGAACAATTCAGGACGGCGGCAGTCATGCGAAAGCGTGACCAAAGCGTTCAGCGTGTTGAAATCGCCTTGGAATGCGCCGAAGTCCGTTTCAAATGCCCAGAATGCAGTTAACACACCTCGCGAAATTCCGTAATCGCGTTCAATACGGTCAAAAACTGCCTTATATGTTTTCAGGTTTTTGGCCCCATGATCGCGCCGATGCTTGCTGATCAAACGGTCCGAAAATTCCAGAAAGGGGAGTTGGAATACACCTTGTGAACGATCGGCCTTGATCACTTTGGGATCTTGGGCCACGCCCGAGAAAAAGTCGTTTACCTGACGATTTGAGTATCCTAAATCAAGCGCCTCTGATTTGAGACCATTCACAAAGCCATCAAATGATCCACCACATTGTGCAGCATAGGCCGCGGATGAGAGCGATAGGGTCGCAAGGACAGAAAAAATTAGGCGCACGACAGCCTCCTCAAATGTATTTCGTTGACAGTAACAAGCAAAATCCAAACTGCACACGGGGAATTAAATCAGCGATACGACTATGATTGCGATCCATGCCAAGTTCCACGCGCGCCATAAAATTCGAACGGCAGCGTCGACATCGTCCGCAGTAATGGTTTGGCGCCCTGTTTCGTTCACCCAAGGGAGCTGTTGGAGTTGACCATCATAACTGCGTGGACCCGCCAATGCCACGTTGATCGCCCGTGCCATTGCGGCCTCGGGCCATCCCGCGTTCGGGGATTTATGTCGTTTGGCCTCTGACACAATCGCCCTGAAGTCCACAGGCCGTTTTGCAAATACCGCGATCAACAGCATGCTCAGCCGCGCCGGTATCCAATTCAAAAGATCGTCAAACCGCGCAGATGCCCAGCCAAATTCATGGTATTTTTCGGTTTTATATCCAATCATGCTGTCCGCTGTATTCACAAATTTATAGACCAGCATGGCGGGCAGTCCACCGACCAAAAACCAGAATGCAGGCGCGATAACACCGTCAGAGAAATTTTCGGCGGCGGATTCTATGGCCGAACGTGCGACCTGTGCTTCGTTCATGTCTTTGGTATCGCGGCTGACAATCATTGACACCGCAAAGCGCCCCTCTTCGATAGACGTGCGCAACCCTGTGGCTACGGCCCTGACGTGATCAACCAATGATTTCTGTGCCAAAAGGATTGCCGCGACGATGATTTCAATGACCCAACCAAATTGGCTTAGCAGACTGCCAAAGACAGCGGCGATAAAACATAAAAGAGAGAGCGCAAGTACACCCTTTGATTTGCGATCTTGCCCGGTGTTGAGTGTGCGATCCAAAAACGCAACTAAGCGTCCCATCAATACAGCGGGATGAGGCAGGCGATCCCACAGCATGCGAGGTTCGCCAAACACCGCATCAAGCAGCATCGCAATAACCAGTTCCCATCCCATGTTTAGACCCCGACCACGCGTTGCCACTGATCATGGGCTGGGATGCCCAAACGCAAGAAATGCTGAGAATAGGGGAACACACGGGTCAAAATGCGGTTTTGAGCAAATCGGTCATACCATTCGCCCGCGTTATCAACGTGATAGAGGCGAAATAAAGTCGTGCCGCCAATCGTTCTGGTCCCTTTATCCAACATAATATCATCGAGTCTTTGCGCATCCTGTGCAAGTCGTTGTCGTGTATTATTGGCCCATTGCCCGTCTTGCAAAGCGCGTGTTCCCGTATAAAGGGCCGGGCCACTTACCGCCCATGGACCAATCCGATCACGTAGCGCGGGGGCGAGTGATTTGGGGACGATAACTGCCCCCAACCGCATGCCTGCTAGGCCCCAGAATTTACCAAAGCTTTTGATGATAAGATGCCCATCAGCAATGGCACGTGACATCATGCTTTGCTCTGGGCATACGTCACAAAAGCTTTCGTCAATGACGCATGTTTGGGCGGTTAAATCTAAGGCGGAATATAGGTGTCCATCAGGATTATTCGGGTGAACAATTGTTTTGACATCACCCTTGTCTGCCATTTCCCAGCCATGAGCTAAATACGCTGCGCGGTGTTCATTATATGTTGGTTCAGGGATGACGGCGGTTGCCCCCTTTAATACAGATGGCAGCATTGCAATGATTGCAGATGCACCAGAGGCGGGAATAATTTCTGCATTGTCTGGGACCTGCCAAAATTTGCGCGCGGCAGCATCAAATGCGTCAAATGCTGCGCGGTCTGGCAATTGTGTCCAATGATAGCTTTGAAAACTTGGCAATGGATAGGGATTGGGATTGATGCCAGTGGACAAATCGATCCAATCATTCCGCGTCCCGCCATACTGGGCAATTGCGGCATCAATGCCGCCGCCGTGATCACGCGTATCCGCTTTTTTGTAATCTTGCGTCATGCAGGCGATTTTTCCCCATCGAACTTAACCAACCGTTAACCTTTCATTAGCCAATAGGGAAGATACTAAAATATAATCTGACGTCGTGTGTAGGAATTGGGTTCGGTAAAAATGAATGTGTTAATTATGGAAAGCAAGCGCCACCTTGCGGAACTTTGGCGTCGTGCGTTGGAACGACTTGGGGCCATGTTGATATCGCAAGTTCGCAAGACCAAGTCGCCGATATGGCCGCGGTGGAAACATACCATATCGTTGTGTTGGACTTAATCCTCGGTGAAGGGAGCGTGTTTGCAGTTGCCGACTTTATGAATTATCGGCAACCAGACGCTTAGGTAATTTTTGTGACAAACACCAGCTTCTTCTAAGAAGGATCAATCTTTCAATTGTTTTCCAATGCTTGCGCATATGTTCAAAGCGAGCGGCGCCCGACGATTTGGCCGCGATTATCGAACATTACGCGGCCAACCGTCAAACTGACTCGCGTCCGTGAGGGGCATGATAATCGAGCACTGGATTGACCGGCAGAATACGATTTGGATTAATAGTGTCATGTGAATAATGATAATGACGCACGATGTGATCCATATTCACTGTGTCTGCAACCCCTGGCCATTGATACAATTCACGGACGTATGCCCAAAGATTTGGGTAATCAATGACGCGTTTGCGGTTGCATTTGAAATGTAGGTGATAGACGGGATCAAATCGGATGAGAGTTGTGAATAAACGCCAATCCGCCTCGGTCAATGTTCGACCCATTAGATACCTGTTCGTCGTTAAGTGATCTTCTAACCAGTCAAGCGCATTAAATAAGGGTTGGATCGCGGCATCGTAAGCCGATTGGGATGTGGCAAAGCCACATTTGTAGACGCCGTTATTTACATCCGAATAAATACGGGAGTTAAACTCTTCGATATCATCCCGAAGATCTTTGGGCCAATAATCTTCGTGATTTCCTGTGATTTCGTTGAACGCAGAATTGAACATGCGAATTATTTCGGACGATTCATTCGAAACGATGTTGTTGGTTTTGGTATCCCACAACACAGGAACGGTCACGCGGGTTGTGACATCGGGCTGCGCAACCAAATAGACATCGCGCAAGAATTTATTGCCGTGTAAATGGTCAATCGTGGCCGCGGGATAGCTGTCGTCGAAAACCCAGCCGTCGCCCAACATGTCTGGATGCACCGCTGATACAGAAATATGATCCTCTAATCCCTTTAGGGTGCGGAAAATCAGCGTGCGATGCGCCCAAGGGCACGCATATGAAACATAGAGATGATAGCGACCCGATTCGGCCTGAAACCCGCCTTTGCCCGACGGTCCCGCGCTTCCATCAGCCGTAATCCAGTTCCTGAATTGGGCTTCGGTGCGGACAAATTTGCCACTTGTTGCTTTTGTGTCATACCATTGATCGGCCCATTCACCGTTGATTAACAGTCCCATTCTTATGATCCTTACCTGAAGAAATTGAATTAAAGTTTGAAATAGAATGCCTTAGGCCTTTGGACAACGCGCAGGCTCTCTGCATTCACGCACACTTGGTCCCGAATTGATACTTCGGAGGGCGGCACTACCCGTTTGGGTGCTTGAGGAATCAATCGAACAGCATACCCTTAACTTGCAAAGGAAGTTGCTGCCATGTCTACTTATTTACCGAAAGATATCCTCGCGGGCTTAGCGGAAGCGAAAACCACGACATTGCGTAAGAAGTCCCGTATGTGGGTCGAGTTTGATGGAAATATGTACCCTGTTTTGCGTATGTGGGAACGTGGGTTTGCGATGGATGCAAATGCGGCCCCCGCGCTGCGAGGGTTCGTCGACGTCTTTGAAGGTGGCGAGCACAAGTCCCAATGTTTAATCATCGCATCAAACGAGGAAAATGGCGAATTGCAGTTTGAGTTCAAGCGCTATTCATCTGCACAAGAGCGCCCGGCGCTGGACTATGCCAAACGCCATGACGCCCCGATCGCATTGATCGAAAATCACTGAAGATCGCGAAACGCACCCTTTAAACGTGCTGCAGCTTTTTCGACATAGCTGCGTGGCGTTGCGATATTGAAACGCAGGAATGTCTCACCCCCAGTGCCGAATGTTGGCCCGTGGTTTGCGGCAATTTGCGCCTGTTTAAAGACGCGTTCATTCACCTCAGATTGCTGCATTCCCATACCCGCAAAATCGACCCATGCCAGATAGGTTGCCTCTAGGTTCATTGACGCCGCACCTGGTATCGCATTGATAGCATCATCAAAAATTTTGCGATTGCCGTCCAAATACAGCATCAATTCATCCACCCACTGCGCACCCTCTGGCGAATAGGCCGCCTCTGCCATATGGAGTCCAAAACTATTCGGGCTGATCCCAAGCCCGCCCATGCGTTTTGCAAACCGCGCACGCAGATCTGGATCCTCGATGATCACGTTGCCAGAGTGGCTGCCCGCGATATTAAAAGTCTTGGTCGTTGCGGTCATCATGACCAATCGGTCGGTGATTGTGGGATCAACCAATGGCATCGCAACATGTGAATGGTCTGGGTAGACCAAGTCATGGTGAATTTCGTCTGATACAAGGATCAGATCGTGACGTCTCGCGAAATCGGCAACGCCTTGTAATTCATCTTTGTTCCAGACACGTCCGCCTGGGTTATGCGGTGAACACAGGATAACCATTTTTTCGTTACCGGTCATTTGCGCATCATAGGCCGCAAAGTCCATAACATAGCGGCCATCTACAATCGGCATTTGGCATTCGACAACTTGGCGATCCGCGGCCGCGATCACACGTGCGAACGCGTGATACACTGGGGTGAATAATACAACACCGTCCCCAGGGTTGGTAAAGGCATCAACACACATGCCCGTCCCATTCACCAAACCATGTGTTGTGAAAATCCAGCTGGGGTCAACGTCCCACCCATGGCGTTCCTGCATCCACCAGCAGATCGCATTTCGATAGGGCGCATCATTTCCATAGTACCCATAAACACCAACTTCGGCCATGTTGGATAATGCGTTTTGAACGCAGGTGGGGGGACGAAAATCCATATCCGCAACCCACATTGCGATCCCATCCTCCTGCGGCACGCCATAAAGGCTTTCCATCATGTCCCATTTCACCGAATGTGTTCCGCGTCGCTCTATGCGTTCGTCAAAGTTCATGTGCCGCTCCGAATATAAATTTTATGGTAAGCTAGCGATTTCGCACTCATGCGCAAGGGCCGTTGATCTAAACCCGCGAATGCCTTAGATGGGTCGCTATGAAACGCCCGATTTTGATACACCCTGATCCCAGACTAAAGAAGATGTGTGCAACATTGCCTGACGTCGACGACTGCATTCGCAAACTTGCTGACGATATGTTGGAAACAATGTATGACGCACCGGGCATTGGATTGGCCGCACCGCAAATTGGGGTGCTGGATCGCATTATTGTGATGGATTGCGTCAAGGACGAAGATGAGGCGCCAAATCCAATGGTTTTGATCAATCCTGAAATCATTGCCGCCTCTGACGTGACAAATGTGTACGAAGAGGGCTGTCTTTCCATTCCGGATCAATTCGCCGAGGTGACGCGGCCAAAACAGGTACAAGTGCGCTGGATGGATTTGAACGGCAGCGAACAAACCCAAGAGTTTGATGGACTTTGGGCTACATGTGTTCAGCACGAAATCGACCATCTGAACGGTAAGCTCTTCATCGACTATCTGGGTGCGATGAAACGACAAATGATCACCCGCAAAATGCAAAAGCTCAAGCGGGATATCGCCCGCGGGAAAGAGGCCTAATCATGGCGGTGCGTCCCTGCCTGCCGTGGCCTGATAAACGATTGCGCACGCCTGCTGCAGAAATCGAACAGATTACGGATGCGCACCGCGATACTTGGCAGGATCTTATTGACACGATGGAGGCAATGCCCGGTGTCGGTATGGGGGCCAATCAAATTGGCGAAATGGTGCGATTGGCCGTTGTGGATGCATCTGAAAAACGTGGGCAGGTGGTTAGAATGGCCAACCCCGTCATATTACATTCCTCAATAGACTTACGCCCGCATGAAGAGGCCAGTCCAAATTTGCCAGGTGTGTCTGCCGTGATCAAACGTTCACGTGCCGTGACAGTTGAATACCTGAATGATGCGGGCAAAATGGAAACGCGGGATTTTGTGGGTCTGTGGGCCACCTCGGTGCAGCATCAAATCGACCATCTGAATGGTAAGATGTATTTTGATCACCTTTCTAAGGTGAAACGTGACATGTTGTTGCGCAAAGCGAGGAAGCTGAAATGAGATTGGTCTTTATGGGTACGCCCGATTTTTCTGTGCCGATCCTGGATGCATTGGTGGATGCGGGTCATGAAATCGTTTGTGTCTATTGCCAACCCCCACGTCCCGCAGGGCGAGGCAAAAAGGATCGCCCAACCCCTGTTCACAGACGCGCAGATGAATTGGGTATAAGCGTGCGTCATCCATTGAATTTCAAGGATGCAGCGGACCAACAGGCGTTTTTTGATCTGAATGCTGATCTTGCGGTTGTGGTGGCCTATGGTCTGATCTTGCCACAGGTGATCTTGGATGCACCACAGATGGGGTGTTGGAATATTCATGCCTCGCTGCTGCCGCGTTGGCGTGGGGCTGCCCCGATCCATCGTGCGATTATGGCGGGGGATGCGCAGACGGGCATTTGCATCATGCAGATGGAGGCTGGATTAGATACAGGTCCTGTTTTGTTGCGGGGTGAAATGGCGATTGACCCAACAGACACCACAGCCAGTTTACATGATAAACTGGCCTCGAAAGGGGCGGATTTGATCGTTGAGGCCATCAATCGCCATGCAGAACTAACCCCAACACCGCAGTTCGAAGATGGCGTGACATATGCCAAAAAGATTGAAAAGGCCGAGGCGCGCGTTGATTGGTCAGCGCCTGCCGAAATCGTGGATCGTCAGATCCGTGCACTTTCGCCTTTTCCGGGGGCGTGGTTTGAATATCAGGGGGAACGGATCAAACTGCTGACGTCATCACGCTCTGATCAAAGCGGCCCAGCTGGACAAGTTTGCAGTGTCGAAAATGGACTAACCATTGCCTGCGGTCAGGGTGCTGTTCGCGTGCAAAAATTACAACGTGGAGGCAAATCCGCCCAAGATGCTGACACATTTTTGCGTGGTTTAAATATCCCGATTGGGGCACAGTTGGATTAAAAATCGATCGCGATCCCTTTCTTTTCCCAATCCCCATAGCGCACAGGTTCAGGCCCCTCGCGTCCGCCCAGTTCTTTGGGAAGTTCCAGCTCTTTCGCTTTTCTGCGCCGTTCTTCGGCTTCGGCCAATGCGCGCTTGGCGGCTTCTGGTAAATCGTTTTGGTCACTCATTTACGGGTTTCCTCATGTGCTGTGGATTGATATACGCGCACATCTAGTGAAGGCAAGGATTGAATATATGGCTCGACCCGCTCCAACTGCGCGCTCATCAGCGCTTCGGATACTGAACTCTGTTTTGGGTGAGGGTCGTTTGATGTCCGAGGTTTTGGGAACGGGCCTCCTTGATCCGCTGTCTGCCCCCGATCGTGCACGCGCGCAGCGATTGGCCAATGACACACTGCGCGGTATGGAGCGTGCTGATCGCCTGTTAAATCGTCATTTGCGCAAACAACCCCCCCTGTCGGTGCGCAATGTCCTGCGCTTGGCGACTGTCGAAATATGCATGGGCGGGGACGCTCATGGCGTTGTGAATGAGGCGGTTGCATTGGTTGGGCAGGATAGGCGTACATTTGCGATGAAGGGATTGGTTAACGCGATCCTGCGTAAAGTTGCGGATACAGGTCATGAACAATGGGAATTACTGCGCGCGCCACGATTGCCCAAATGGTTGCGTGTTCCCTTGGTCGAGGCCTATGGACCCGAACGCGTTGCTGCGATTGAAAAGGTTCAGTTTGATACGCCACCCTTGGACATCACACCAAAAGATGCGGCACAGATCGATCATTGGGCGCAGGAACTTGGCGGTCAGATCGTCTTGGGCGGCAGTATTCGTATGACCAATGCGGGACAGGTTTCGGCACTGCCTGGGTTTGCGGATGGATCATGGTGGGTGCAGGATGCGGCGGCGGCGCTGCCCGTGCGATTGTTGGGTGATATTTCTGGAAAAACGGCCATTGATTTATGCTGTGCGCCTGGTGGTAAAACCATGCAGCTTGCCGCCGCAGGTGCCAAAGTCATGGCCGTTGATAATTCACAAACGCGCATGGGTCGCGTCAAAGAAAACTTGGAACGCACAGGCTTGGTGGCGCGGACCAAAATCAAGGACGCGCTCCAAACGTCTGGGGAGTTCGATGCTGTCGTTTTGGATGCCCCCTGTTCTGCTACAGGTACAATGCGCCGGCATCCCGATCTGCCCCATGCCAAGGACGGTTCTGATTTCGGGGGATTGATCGAACTGCAATCCCAACTGTTGGATCATGCAATCGGCTTGCTGAAACCCGGCGGGCGCCTGGTCTATTGCACATGTTCCTTGTTGCCCGACGAAGGTGAATGTCAGGTGGAAGAGGCGCTTAGGCGACATCAAAACCTGCAGATTGATCAGGCAGCAATGAATGTGGAATTCATTGATCTGCAAATGCGCAGCGACGAAGGCGGTATGCGCCTAACCCCAGATATGTTGGGGGATAAAGGTGGCCTTGATGGTTTCTATATCGCGGTTTTAACAAAAACCTAACACTGTCAATTTTTGGACGATGACAGACGCAAACCTGCTGGCTATAGTGCGGGCAAGAGGAATGCGGTATAAATGGCACCAGCAGGGAATTTATCACAACGATATCAACGGTCTATGCATAGATTGCAGGCGCGTCTTGCTGGTTTTTACAAACCCATAACGGGCTTTGTGTCCCAACCCGAACCTAGATCTATTGGGAGCTTTGCCAAGGGTCGGCAATTGGCCGCAGGCAATATCATGCTGGCAGGACACTTGGTCGAGGCGCCCAATGCAATGTTGTGGGACATCGATCCCCCAGATTTGATGTTTGCGCAGGATGCGCATGGATTTGCGTGGTTGGATGATCTGGCCGCGGCGGGCGACATTAATGCACTTAAGCTGGCTCAAGATTGGGTGTTCGGTTGGATTGAACGATACGACACCGGACGTGGGGCAGGGTGGTTGCCTGATCTAACAGGGCGGCGGTTGATCCGTTGGATTCATCATGCACTATTCATTCTTCAGGGCCGAACCCCAGAAGAGTCCGAACGATTTTTCCGCGCGCTGGGCCGCCAGACGATTTTTTTGGCGAAACGCTGGTCGGCAACGACACATGGTTTGCCAAGATTTGAGGCCCTGACGGGTTTGATATATGCGGGCCTGTCACTGAAAGGAATGGAACAATATGTACAACCTGCCACGCGGGCTTTGGCCCGTGAATGTCGTTCCCAGATCGACGAAACGGGCGGCATTCCAACTCGTAATCCGGAAGAATTGCTTGAGGTGTTTACACTGTTGACCTGGTCGGCAACAGCGTTGAAAGAGGCAGGATGGACCCCCGCTGAATCCCATCAAAAGGCCTTGCGCCGTATGGCGCCCACCTTGCGTACCCTGCGCCATTCTGATGGGGGACTTGCGCGGTTTCATGGGGGTGGGCGTGGATTAGATGGCCGGTTGGACCATGCATTGTTGCAATCGGGTAATCGTGACATGAATTCCGATGGATTGGCCATGGGATTTGCGCGCCTCTCCGCGGGGCGCACTTCGATTATTGTGGATGCTGAAATCCCTCCGCAAGGGCGCGCGGCGGTAAATGCGCATGCTTCAACACTAGCCTTTGAAATGACTTCGGGCAGACGTGCGGTGATTGTGAATTGTGGATCTGGGGATACATTCGGCGAAAATTGGCGCAGTGCGGGGCGTGCAACACCGTCTCATTCCACATTATATATCGAAGGACAATCAAGCGCCCGACTGGGGCGTAAATTGTCATACGGCGGGATTGTCCGAGAGGTTTTGGTTGAAGGACCAAAGCAGGTTCCCATTGAAATGACATACGGCCTTGATGCCATTTCATTTAATGGGGCGCATGATGGGTATGTTGCCAAATACGGATTGACGCATGTGCGAGAGTTGCAATTGTCATTGGATGGGCGCGAATTATCAGGTGAGGATCTATTGATCGCCATTGAAGAGCGCCATAAAAAAACCTTTGACCGGGCATTAGAGGCGGTCAAGTTGGAAGGTATCTACACGCAAATCGAATTTCATTTGCACCCAGAGGTCGACGCCAATCTGGATTTAGGCGGGAATACCGTATCGCTTGCCATAAAAAGCGGCGAGGTATGGGTTTTCCGCCATGACGGGGTGGCGGAATTGTCTCTTGAACCCAGTGTTTATTTGGAACGCGGACGCTTACAACCACGCGCGACAAAACAGATCGTTTTATCTTGGCGCGTAATGGAGTATGGAACGCGCATGCGCTGGTCACTGGCCAAGGCACAGGACACGGCGCTGGCTGTTCGCGATACACTTCGCGAAGAAGTTAGTACCATAGGTTGACCCAAGGAAGACGACGAATGACGAACCTTTATCCCGTGCGCCGCGCGCTTATTTCTGTTTCTGATAAAACTGGATTGATTGATCTTGCCAAAGCGCTGAGCGCAGGTGGCATTGAAATTCTATCGACTGGTGGAAGTGCGACGGCCATTCGCAATGCGGGAATTGATGTGCGCGATGTTGCGGATGTGACGGGGTTTCCAGAAATGATGGATGGACGTGTAAAAACACTGCACCCCATGGTACACGGCGGCTTGCTTGCGCTGCGCGATAATGATGATCACACCGCTGCAATGGAACAGCATGGGATTGGTGGGATCGACCTATTGATTGTGAACCTTTATCCGTTTGAAGAAACCGTGGCAAAGGGTGCTGATTACGATACCTGTATCGAGAACATCGACATTGGCGGCCCCGCGATGATTCGTGCCGCTGCGAAGAACCATGGGTTTGTGACCACGGTTGTTGACGTAGAAGACTACGAAGAACTTTTGGCAGAGCTGGCCGCACATGAGGGGCAGACAACATATACGTTCCGTCAAAAGATGGCGCAACGTGCCTATGCCCGCACGGGGGCCTATGATGCTGCGGTATCAACTTGGATGGCCTCTGCAATTGGTGAGGAAACGCCCCGCCGCCGCACAGTTGCAGGGACGCTTGCGCAATCATTGCGATATGGTGAAAACCCTCACCAATCCGCTGCGTTCTATGTAGATGGAACGGATCGCCCGGGTGTTGCGACCGCTATTCAGCACCAAGGCAAAGAACTTTCATACAACAACATCAACGATACGGATGCCGCGTTTGAATTGGTGTCAGAGTTTGGATCAGATACGGGTGCGGCATGCGCGATTATCAAACATGCCAACCCATGCGGCGTTGCGCGTGGTGCATCCTTGGTTGATGCCTACCTCGCGGCATACGATTGTGATCGCACGTCGGCCTTTGGGGGTATCGTTGCATTGAACCAAACACTGGATGGTGAAACAGCAGAAGAAATTTGTAAGATCTTTACAGAGGTTGTGATTGCACCTGACGCCACGCAAGAGGCGATTGATTTGTTTGCCGCGAAAAAGAACCTACGCCTTTTGACAACAGGTTCGATGGCCGATCCGCGTGAAGTGGCAAAAACGGTACGCCAAGTATCAGGTGGCCTATTGGTTCAGGATAAAGATAACGGACATATCACAGCCGCAGATTTGAAAGTTGTGACCAAACGTGCACCGACAGAGGCCGAAATCGCCGATATGCTGTTTGCATGGAATGTCACAAAACACGTGAAATCAAACGCGATTGTCTATGTAAAAGATCAATCAACAGTCGGGATTGGCGCAGGTCAAATGAGCCGCGTTGACAGTTGTCGGATCGCGGCACGCAAGTCCATTGATATGGCAGAGGCGCTGGGCCTTGATGCACCCTTAACCCAAGGGTCAGTTGTGGCATCCGATGCGTTTTTCCCGTTCGCCGATGGTCTGTTGACCGCAGCCGAGGCAGGTGCACAAGCGATCATTCAACCGGGTGGCTCAATGCGCGATGATGAAGTGATAGCCGCAGCGGATGAGGCAGGGTTGGCAATGGTCTTTACTGGCATGCGCCACTTCCGTCACTAAGATGCGGCGCTTACTCCAAATCGCAATTCTTGCCGCGGGGCTGGATTATATCTCAAAGTTGTTGATCCTGAACGTGGTGCAATTGCCGTTGATCGGTCGAATCGAGGTGTTTCCGCCTTTTCTAAATTTTCACATGGCGTGGAATTACGGGGTGAATTTTGGGCTATTTGCCCATGATTCTCCTTGGACGCGCTGGGTGCTGATTGCGATTGCGGTTGGGGTCAGCGTGTTTATCGCCTACTGGGCATGGAAGGAACGCTTTGGCCCATGGGCGCAGGTATTTGCAGGGTTGCTGATTGGTGGGGCACTTGGCAATGCCTATGATCGCATCCGCTATGGGGCGGTTGTCGATTTTTTGAACATGAGCTGTTGCGGCATTCAAAACCCATATGCATTCAATGTCGCTGACATTTTCATTTTCGTGGGCGCCATTGGTTTGGCAATTTTCCCCCAACCGAAAAAAGACGGATGACCGCGCTGTTGCTTTGCGCTATTGCTAGGGCCAAAGCAGTGGAGGTTGCATGAGATACGCAGTTGTTTTTGGGATCATTGGCTCAATGATGCTAAGCTCGTGTTCTGACACGCCGCCCAAGTTGCGTGATCTTTATGATCCTTATGCTGGCCCAGAAGAATTTGCCATTTCCCCCAACCTTGAACTGGAAATGCCCCAAGATTTGGCAAGCCTACCAGCGCCAACCCCTGGTGGTAAAAACCTAACTGATCCAAATCCCAAAGGGGATGCAATTGCACTGTTGGGGGGCGATCCAAACAGCGTTACGGCGTCCCAATCTGGTACCAACGACGGTGCGCTGTGGACCCATGCCACACGGTTCGGATTTGATCCCAATATTCGCGAAACTGTTTCTGAAGAAGACCGCAGGTTCCGATTGACTCAGGGGCGGTTTTCGCAAATCAAACTTTTCCGCGTGGACCGCTATAATCAAATTTACCGCCGTCAAACACTGGATGCCAAAAAAGAAGTTCAGCGTTGGCGTGAACGCGGTGTCAGCACACCGTCTATGCCTGGCAATTAAACCTCACCTTTCTGTGTGAGACCTTGAAGCACGCAAGATTTCAAATACATGTTCCATAGTTGTCGGAGGATATCTATGATTTTACGTCTGTTGTTATCGTCTCTTGTTGGATTGACATTTGTAACGGCCTCGTATGCCGCGATTGAGGATCAGATCAGCGAATTCATGCTGGATAACGGCATGCAGGTCGTTGTAATCGAAGACCACCGCGCGCCTGTGGTGGTGCATATGGTGTGGTATCGTGCAGGTGCCGCTGATGAAACACCCGGCGTGTCTGGTGTCGCGCATTTTTTGGAACATCTGTTATTTAAGAAAACCACAAACCTTGAGGCGGGCGAACTGTCCCGAACTGTGGCCGAGAATGGTGGGACCGACAACGCCTTTACCAGTTATGATTACACGGCCTATTACCAACGCGTTGCGGCGGATCGTTTATCGATCATGATGCAGATGGAGGCGGATCGGATGGTCAACTTGGACCTGACCGAAGACGACATTTTGGTCGAACGTGATGTCATCATCGAGGAGCGCAACCAACGCATAGAAACCAACCCAAGCGCGCTGTATCGTGAACAGGCAAACGCAGCTTTGTTTCAAAATCATCGCTACGGTGTGCCCGTCATTGGGTGGCGGCATGAAATGTCAAACCTGACACTTTCTGATGCGTTGGCCTATTACAAACAATTCTATGCGCCCAATAATGCCGTGTTGATTGTCGCGGGTGATGTAGTTCCGGATGAGGTTCTGTCGCTTGCCAAATCAACCTATGGTCAAATCCCTACAAACCCCAACCTGTCAGACCGCAAACGCCCAAGTGAACCTCCGCATTTTGCGCCACGACGGATTGAATATGTAGATGAACGTGTGTCGCAACCCTATGTTGTGCGCAGTTATCTTGCGCCAGAGCGCAACAGCGGGGATCAACGCCCTGCAGCTGCGCTGGCGTTGCTGGCGGATATTTTGGGTGATGGTCAGGCATCTGTTCTACAGCGTAAGTTGCAATTTGAAACCCAAGAGGCGCTTTATGCAAGTGCCTCTTATTCAGGTGTATCTTTGGATACGACAAGCTTTGCTGTGTACATCGTACCCTCTGCAGATGTGTCGCTTGAGGATGCGGAAGCCGCCCTTGACCGCGCAATTGGAGAATTCATTGAAGAGGGTGTGGATGAAGCGCAGCTGAACCGATTAAAAACGCAGTATCGCGCCGCAGGCATTTACGCCCAAGATAACGTGAACGGTCTTGCGAATGCCTATGGCCGCGCATTGACGTCTGGCCTAACGCTTCAGGATATTCACGAATGGCCCGATATAATCCAATCTATCACCGCCGAAGAAATACTGGCAGCCGCGCGTGACGTATTTGATCTAAATTCATCCGTGACCGGTTGGATCCGTAAATAGGGGATGACGATGATCAGAGCATTTGTAACCATTCTTGTGACTTTCATCGCCTCACTTGTGCAGGCGATGCCAGACATCAAAACATTTACAACGCCCGCGGGTACGCCAGCCTGGCTGGTTGAAGATCACAACATACCCTTTGTTGCGCTGGAATTACGCTTTATCGGTGGGACTGCGATGGAACCCATGGAAAAGCGCGGTGTCACCCAGTTTATGATGGGCCTTCTGGAAGAAGGTTCAGGGGATATGGACGCGCAGGCCTTTAGCATCGCAAAAGATGATCTGGCCGCCAGCTTTGATTACGGGTCTTATGCAGATGTTTTGACAGTATCGGCAAAATTCTTGACCGAAAATCAGGATCAGGCGATCGAATTGTTGCGACAATCTTTGGTTGATCCACGCTTTGATGCAGATGCCATTGAACGCGTGCGCGCACAAATTGAATCGGGCATAAAATCGCAGGCCAAAGACCCCTCTGACATTGCAAGTGCGGCGTTCAATGCAGAGGCCTATCCGAACCATCCATATGGCAGCGATGATTTAGGGACCTTAGAAACAATTGCATCCGTGACGGCAGCGGATATTCGTCAGGCCCATGCCGCGGGTCTGACCCGTAACCGTGTTTTGGTAGCGGCTGTTGGGGATATTACAGCAGCTGAACTCGGTATATTGGTTGATCGTCTGTTACATGATTTGCCGGTCGCAGGCGACATTGAAATGCCCACATATGTTGCCGATGCGTTGAGTGCTGGAGTGAAGGTCATTGATTTCCCAACACCGCAATCCACGATTTTGTTTGGACATGCGGGTATTCCGCGCAAAGATGATGATTTTTTTGCAGCTTACCTTTTAAACCACATTCTAGGGGGCAGTGGATTTGAAAGCCGTCTGATGAGCGAGGTGCGTGAAGAACGTGGATTAACATATGGCATCGGCAGCTTCCTTGCGTCGCGACAGTATGGCGATCTATTGATGGGTCAGGTCGCTACGGCGAACAACACGGTTGTGGAAACGATTGATTTGATCACCCAAGAGTGGCGTAAAATCGCAGATCAGGGTGTGACGCAGGCAGAATTGGATGCTGCAAAAAAATACCTTACGGGTGCCTATCCATTACGATTTGACGGGAATGGGCCGATTGCAAATATCCTTGCAGGTATGCAGTTTCAGGGTCTATCGCCAGATTACATTCTAACGCGCAATGATCGTGTGAATGCGTTGACGATGGAGGATATCCAGCGTGTGGCGCAACGTCTTTACCAACCTAAAAAATTGCGATTTATCGTTGTTGGGCAACCAGAAGGTTTGGAGTGATCTTCAAAAAACTTGAATGAGTGCTTTCGTTATTCAATGGTTTTTTGAGGACCGTATTTTGTGTAAAACAGCGGAAAATTCCATTTCGAGGTATCCGCGTGACCAATAAATATTACTCTCCCCAAGGCGGCTTGCCGCCCCAAACGCAGATTATGACAGATCGCGCGATGTTTACCGATGCCTATGCCGTGATCCCTAAAGGTACATATAGCGATATTGTCACCAGCTTTTTGCCATTTTGGACGGGTATGCGGATGTGGGTCATCGCGCGCCCTATGTCGGGATTTGCGGAAACATTTAGCCATTACATTGTCGAGCTGACCTCTGGCGGAGGCAGCGATCGACCAGAAGATGATGAAGAGGCGCAGGCCGTTCTGTTCGTAACAGCGGGCAGTTTGCGCGTCACATGCGAAGGCAAGGAACAGGTACTGGATACAGGTGGATACGCCTATTTGCCTGCGGGCAGCCGTTGGAGCGTGCACAATCCAACAAATGAAACAACAACATTTCATTGGATCAGAAAGGCGTATCAGGCCGTAGATGGTTTGGACCATCCCGAGGCGTTTTTTACTAATGAATCTGCGTTGGATCCAATTCCGATGTCTGACACAAACGGTGCATGGGCGACCACGCGGTTCGTTGATCCGTCAGATTTGCGTCATGATTTTCACGTGAATATCGTGACTTTCCAGCCTGGTGGATTGATCCCATTTGCCGAAACGCATGTAATGGAACACGGTCTCTATGTGTTGGAGGGCAAGGCCGTTTATCGGTTGAACCAAGATTGGGTCGAGGTTGAGGCCGGGGATTACATGTGGCTGCGCGCGTTTTGCCCACAGGCTTGTTATGCGGGTGGACCGGGTCAATTTAAGTATCTTTTGTACAAAGATGTGAACCGTCACATGCCACTCTGATCGGACACACTAGCAGAAAGGATATTGCGTATTTGTCGAATGTGAAAACTTAAATTTTACAAATTCTCGTTTTGCCTCATGTTTCATGATAGACGATAGTTATTGACAAAGGACGGGTTGATGAAAAAGCTAGCAATAATCACAGTTGCCATTGCGTTGTCTGGTGCAACCATTCACGCGCATTCCGTCGAAAATCCAGCCGTGCAAAAACGTATGGATGTGATGAAAGAAATTAAAGGTGCCATGGGTGTTCTGGGTAGCATGGCCAAGGGTGCTATCGCCTTTGATGCCGCTGCAGCAGGTGCTGCGCAAAACACCTTGATCGAACAATCCGGGATGGTGGCCACTACGTTTGAGGCAAACGAAACAGATCCAAAGTCAGAAGCCTTGCCCGCGATTTGGGAAAATTGGGATACCTTTGTGGAAATGGCGGATGACCTTACCTTTGCGGCTGAAGGTTTGGATACAACATCCCTTGATGGTGTGCGCGGTGGATTGGGTAACATTGGTGCATCCTGTGGCGCATGCCACAAAAAATTCCGCATGTAAAATTCAATCGAGGTATAGAGAAAAGCATCATCAGATGCCGCATTTAAGCTTGCTTTGCGCATCCGCTTAACGCACCCTGCGTGAAAATTAACAGGAGAGTTAAGATGCGCACACGTGCTGCGGTTGCCCTAGAAGCGGGCAAACCTCTAGAAATCATGGACGTAAATTTGGAAGGCGCGAAAGAGGGTGAAGTTCTTGTGGAAATTAAGGCTACCGGGATTTGCCACACTGATGAATTTACATTGTCTGGTGCCGATCCAGAGGGGCTGTTCCCCGCAATTTTAGGACATGAAGGCGCAGGTGTCGTTGTCGAAGTCGGTCCAGGTGTCAAAGACCTGAAAGTCGGCGATCATGTGATCCCGCTTTACACACCAGAATGTCGCGAATGCGAATATTGTTTGCATCCTAAAACAAACCTTTGCCAATCCATTCGTGAAACACAGGGCCGTGGCGTGATGCCCGATGGCACAAGCCGCTTTAGCATGTTGGATGGGACGCCCATTTTACACTATATGGGGTGTTC
>JAFMKS010000031.1:23831-26155 GCA_017852835.1 Paracoccaceae bacterium | reverse complement strand
GGCTTCGTTGCCTCAGCCCTGTTAACCGCCCACGGGCGTGTGCTTAATCGTTGATCTGTATAAAAATGCCAAAACACAATTTCGACTTTGGGACATTTTACAGGCATGACTTGGGAAGATGATACATATTGTTTGAAACATACGGAGTTGGATTTAAAGGTCAACCTCAGTGTTGGTCCGTGGGTTTCAATAGTTGGTTTGTCAATTCGCTCAGCTCAATATGCTCTAATCCATCCACCGCGGTTTCTATACGGGTGGCGCGGTCGGGGCCGAGCACGGGGTGGGCCAAGGCGCGGAATTTATTGGTCAGTTCGCCCGCTGTGGCGGGAGTGCGGTGATCCCATTTTGGTTCCATCCAATCGCTTTCCAACACCCGTCCATCGCGCAGTGTGATTTTTGCACGCGCATACCGGCGGGTGGGAAAGTGGGCATTTGCATGATCCTGTTCCCGCATCACCAACATCTGCGACAGGCGCATCACATCAGGATCCCCCAAAGCGTCATCCGCGATTGAGGCAGGCGTCACATCCCCATGCATCAGCGCAACAGCCACAGGAAAGGATGTGGAATATTGCGCCTGTTCGGTGGTGTCAGGTGCGCTGGTTGCAAGGCGGATCGCCTCATGAAATGTTTCGATTTCCAAACCCGTCACGTCGTGATGGGTAAAGCCATGGGTGCGTTGCAAATCCAACGCGGCCTCAATCGGGGCCTGCGCCCAACGACAGACGGGATAGGGTTTGTAGTATTGTTCCAACATATACCACCGTTCGCCCAGATCCTGCCAAAACTCTGGCACCTCTTCCACGATCAGTGCAGGGGCGCCCGTGAACCCCGCTTGGGCCAGTTTTGCCGCCGAAACGCCCGCCATGGATCCCCAACCTGCGCCATCCTTTAGCATCGTGGGGTGATCAATGCAGCGCATCATCTGACTGCGCGGTCCGTGGTATTCGGCAATCCCAAGGGCGTGGCGCGTTTGATCCGTACCGAGTTGCAGGATATAGGCCCCTGCCGCCGCCGCCGTAACGGCGCCCCAACTGCCTGATGTGTGATAATCTGGGGCTGTTGCATGTTGTGCCATCGCCGCGCGGGCGCCGAATTCATAGCCCAGAATTGTTGCCAACAAAACCTCACGCCCTGAAATCTGTTGTTCGTATCCCAGTGCAAGGATCGCGGGGAACAGGGGTGCACCAATATGTCCTTTGGCCATATTAAACCCGTCATGCCCATCAAGGCTATCGATCGTCATGCCCGCGGCCAATGCGGCCCCCTGCGCGCTGGCGGTGCGGCCATCAAATAGCATTGGGATCGTTCCGCCAAATTCCTGTGCTGCATGTTCGCGAATGATCGCTGACAATCGCGTGCCTGCCCCACCTGCACCAATCCCAATCAGATCGAGGATGGACCGCTTTGCCTGTTCTTTCACCGCATCGGGAATGTCGTTCAGGTTCAATGTGTGGATCAGGTCAATCGGGGTCATGTGGGGTCCTTTCCACGTCAGCTTTCAGAAATAGATTTGCATATTCGCATGAAATTGCGACCTTTTATTTGCACAAATGTCGCGCATTGGATTAGATCAGCAAAAACCATGGCCTAGGTATGCGACATGAACGAAAGATTTGACGGAAACTTTACCCAACAAGAACCGCTAAGTGCGGAGGCCATTGATGCGGCCGTGCGTGTGATGCAATCGGGGCGTTTGCATCGTTATAACGTGTTGCCAGATGAGATTGGCGAAGTAGGCGAATTGGAATTGGAATTCGCTGAATATGTTGGCGCGCGCTATTGCCTTGCGGTGGCCTCGGGTGGCTATGCCATGGCAACGGCGCTTCGGGCGTTGGGGATTGGGCATGGGGATCGTGTTTTAACAAATGCCTTTACGCTTGCCCCTGTTCCAGGCGCAATTGCCGCGGTTGGGGCGGACCCAGTGTTTGTGGATGTGACTGAAAACCTGACGATTGACCTAAACGATCTGCGTGCCAAGGCAGATCAGGCCGATGTTTTGATGCTAAGCCATATGCGGGGACACCTGTGCGATATGGATGCGTTGTTGGCGATTTGTGCGGAACACGGGATCAAGGTGATCGAGGATTGTGCGCATACAATGGGCGCAAAATGGAAAGGCCGTTCATCAGGCTGTGACGGCGTTATTGGATGCTATTCCACGCAAACCTATAAACACATGAATTCGGGCGAGGGTGGATTGTTTGTGACAGACGATCCCGAAATCGCGGCACGCGCGGTGATGCTGTCGGGGTCCTATATGTTATACGGAAAACATCCCGCTGCACCTGATCCTGCGCAATTCGAAACCATTCGCTATGAAA
>JAFMKS010000031.1:0-23487 GCA_017852835.1 Paracoccaceae bacterium | reverse complement strand
CCACAAAGTGATCGTATTTTGGGGGCGGTTATGGACATGCGTTTGCCCCTGACGTTTTCAGTGGACGATTGCAAATTGATCGCCCGCATCATTCGTGACGTCGTCTCACAGGTGCATCAATCGCCCGAGTGATCGGGGATCGTATCAATTTCAATGGCCCTTTTATGGGCCTTATGTTCGGGTTCAAGGTGAATGTGGATTCGCATATGTGCGAATTCAATTTTCAATGCTGCTTCAATACGGTCGCAGAGTTCATGGGCGTCAAAAACGGTCATGTCGCTGGGCACGACAAGATGAAAATCAATGAACTTGGCCTGACCTGCCTGTCGTGTGCGCAGATCATGCGCCTGAACTGCGCCTGCACCATGTTCGGCGATGATGGATTTTATGGTGGCTTGATCTGCTTCGCTTAATGCCTCATCCATTAATCCGCTGAGCGAGGATTGAACAACATGATATCCCGACCACAGGATATTGGCCGCAACCAAAATCGCCAATGCCCCATCAAGCCACCAAATTCCCAACCATGCCGCAAGCGCGATCCCCGCAATCACCCCAAGCGATGAATACACATCCGTCAACAGGTGTTTGCCATCCGCCACAAGCGCGGGGGAATGCAATTTACGCCCTTCACGCAGCAGATAATAACACCAAATACCATTGATGACGCCCGCGACTAGGTTGATCGCCAACCCCTCGCGCACCTCTGTCAGGGGGCGGGGTGTCATCAGGGCCAAATAGGCCTGCCACAAAATCACAAATGCCGCGATTATGATGAGCGCGCCTTCTAATGTCGCGCTCATCAATTCGGCTTTGTGATGGCCGTAGGGGTGGTTTTCATCCTCTGGGATTGCGGCAACCCGAATTGCGATATAGGCAACCAAAGCGGTTGCAACATTCACCGTACTTTCCAGTGCGTCTGAAAACAGGGCCACAGACCCCGTGATCCAATAGGCCCAATACTTTAGAGCAAAAACCAAGATGCCGATTGCGATACTGATCAGCGCAATGTTCAGTGTTTTGTTCATCTTGGTTCCTTTCTATCCCCCTTGTAGCATCCGCATTCGCGTATGTGTATGCCAATATGACGGGACGTTCTTTGAAAGGGTCTTGACCCACTTCAGCACATCTTTCACAATAATGAACAAGTGTTCAATAAAATGGGAATTCCCACATGTTTTTACATTCAATGACGTTCGATTTGGGTGAAGATGTCCATGCCTTGCAGGAAACTGTGCATCGTTGGGCGCAAGAACGGGTCAAACCCATGGCCGCTGAGATTGATCGCACCAATGAATTTCCCAATGAACTATGGCGTGAAATGGGGGATTTGGGCCTACTGGGCGTGACAGTGGACGAAGCCTATGGCGGGGCAAATATGTCCTATCTGGCCCATACCATTGTGGTTGAGGAAATCGCCCGCGCCAGTGCATCTGTCAGCCTGTCTTATGGCGCACATTCCAACCTATGTGTGAACCAGATCAAATTGAACGGGACAGAAGAACAAAAACAACACTACCTGCCCAAGTTGATTTCGGGGGAGCATGTTGGCGCATTGGCGATGTCCGAACCCTCTGCTGGATCAGATGTTGTATCGATGAAGCTGCGTGCGGAAAAACGCAACGGATATTACGTTTTGAACGGGAACAAATATTGGATCACCAATGGACCCGATGCGGACACATTGGTGGTTTATGCCAAAACCGATCCCGATGCAGGATCCAAAGGGATTACCGCATTTATTGTTGAAAAGGAAATGACTGGTTTTTCAACCTCGCGCCATTTTGACAAACTGGGCATGCGCGGATCAAACACCGCCGAATTGGTATTTGAAAATGTCGAAGTTCCCTTCGAAAATGTTCTGGGGGAGGAGGGCAAAGGCGCACGTGTTTTGATGTCAGGATTGGATTACGAACGCGTGGTTCTGTCAGGGATTGGAACAGGGATCATGGCCGCCTGCTTGGATGAGGTTATGCCCTATATGGTAGAGCGCAAACAATTCGGCCAAAGCATTGGGGATTTCCAACTGATGCAGGGTAAAATCGCCGATATGTACACGGCGATGAACACATCGCGTGCCTATGTTTATGAGGTGGCCAAAGCCTGTGATCGCGGTCAAGTCACCCGTCAGGACGCGGCGGCCTGCGTGCTCTATGCCTCAGAAGAGGCGATGAAAGTGTCCCATCAGGCGGTGCAAGCCATCGGCGGCGCAGGATTTTTGTCCGACAGCGCTGTTAGCCGCATTTTCCGTGATGCCAAACTGATGGAAATCGGCGCGGGCACATCGGAAATTCGCCGAATGTTGATTGGCCGTGAATTGATGGGATTGCAGCGCTAAAATGTCTGTTTCCCCCACATTGGCTGGCGTGATTGCCTTGGCGGTCTTTCTTATCTTTGTTGGTCTGCGCCTTGGGTACAAGGTCGCCACAACGAGTGAGACAGACATAATTGACCACTATGTTGGGGAATTCCTATCGGAAATGGCCGCGAATAATCACGTCACCGAAAGCAGTGCTTGCCATGGCGAAGTGGGACAAACATTTTGGGAACGCATCATTGTGAAATGTGCGCATCCTGATGGGGGAACCGTGTCCTATCGTACGGGGCATTGGGGGCAGTTGATTGGCGGACGCGCAGAATGGGTGATGCATGATTGATCCCTTTCAGGACTATGATCAGGCTTATGCCGATTTTCGCTGGAATGTGCCGCGACATCTGAACATGGCGACGCAAGTCTGTGATCTTTGGTGTGAACGTGACCCCGACAAAACCGCCATTATTGATGCAACCGATCTGGGGAATATCAAACATTACACCTATGCTGATCTGTCGCGCGCGGCGGATACGTTAGCGCATCATCTGAAAGGCTTAGGGGTCTCTTCAGGGGATCGGATCGGTGTGCTGCGCAGTCAGGACCTGTGGACCGCCGCCGCGCATATCGCGATTTGGAAATTGGGGGCCATTTCGATCCCGCTGTTCAAACTGTTCGGACCCGAAGCTTTGTCATCGCGCATATTAGATGCAGGCGCGAAGTGCGTGATTGTGGATGAAGAGGGGCATTCAGGGTTGAGTGCATTGAACGTGACGCAGGTCCTGCCAGAGGAGCTGACGTTATCAGATCAACCATTCGCTTGTGTCAATACATCCGCGGAAACACCCGCCGTTTTGATCTATACCTCTGGCACCACGGGGAAATCCAAAGGTGCGCTTCACGCGCATCGGGTTTTGATGGGACACCTGCCTGGGGTTGAGGTGAGCCATGATTTTCTGGGTCAAGATGGCGATGTGATTTGGACCCCGGCGGATTGGGCCTGGATCGGCGGGTTGTTTGATGTGCTGATGCCGGGGTTGGCGTTGGGCGTGCCTGTGGTGGCGGCGCGATTGGCGAAATTCACACCTGATGCGGCGAAAGAGATTATTGAAACATTAGGCGTCAAAAACGTCTTTTTTCCGCCGACTGCGCTGCGCATGATTAAGGCGGCAGATTGCAACATTGCGGGCCTGCGTTCGGTTGCCAGCGGGGGCGAACCGCTGGGTGCAGAAATGTTGGAATGGGCGCGGGATGCGCTGGGTGTTACGATCAACGAATTTTACGGACAAACCGAATGCAACATGGTGGTGTCCAGTTGTCAGGCGGCCTTTCCTGTCAAAAACGGTGCAATCGGGAAACCCGTGCCTGGATTTGATGTGAATGTGATTGATGATGCGGGTTCCCCCACCGAGGCAGAGGGCGATATCGCCATCCGCCGCGGGGCCGTTAGCATGATGATTGAATATTGGAATAATCCCGCAGCGACGCAGGAAAAATTCCGCGGCGATTGGATGCTGACGGGGGATCGCGGTATTGTGGATCAGGGGTATATCCGCTTTGTCGGGCGGGATGATGATGTAATCACCTCGGCCGGATATCGCATTGGCCCTGCTGAGATTGAGGATTGTCTACTCACCCATCCCGCCGTGGCCACCGTTGGGGTTGTTGGCAAACCCGATCCGATGCGCACCGAAATCGTAAAGGCCTATGTGGTTTTGAAGCCTGAATTTACGGCATCTGATGAATTGTGTGATGCGTTAAAAATGTACGTGAAAGAGCGTTTGGCCAAACACGCTTATCCCCGCGAAATCAGTTTTTTGGATGAATTGCCCATGACCGTCACAGGAAAAGTTATCCGCAAGGAATTGCGTGCCCGTGCGCGTGCAGAAAATGAAGGAGCCGAACAATGAAGCTGAAATCAAATATATCTTCGGCCTCAGAAAGTTTTCGTCAAAATCAGGATGCCAATTTAGCGGCCCTAGAAGAAGTGCGCGCCGCCGCAGATCTTGCGCAATTGGGGGGGGGCGCAAAATCGCGTGACCGCCATGTGGCGCGTGGAAAAATGTTGCCCCGTGATCGTGTCGCGAACCTGTTGGATCACGGATCCGCATTTCTTGAGGTTGGGGCCACGGCCGCGCATGGCCTTTACGATGGGGCGGCGCCAGCTGCGGGGATGATTGCGGGCATTGGCACGGTTTCTGGCATCACCTGCATGATCCTATGCAATGATGCGACGGTAAAGGGTGGCACCTATTACCCCATGTCCGTCAAAAAACACCTCCGCGCCCAGGAAATCGCCGAGGAATGCAATCTGCCCTGTATTTACATGGTCGATAGCGGTGGGGCCAATTTGCCCAATCAGGATGAGGTGTTCCCAGACCGCGATCATTTTGGCCGCATCTTTTACAATCAAGCGCGGATGAGTGCCAAGGGTATTCCACAAGTCGCCCTTGTGATGGGGTCCTGCACCGCGGGTGGTGCCTATGTCCCTGCGATGTCGGATGTCACCATTATCGTGAAAGAGCAGGGAACAATTTTCTTGGCGGGTCCCCCTTTGGTCAAGGCCGCAACGGGCGAGGTTGTCAGTGCAGAAGCATTGGGTGGCGGCGATGTGCATACACGTCTGTCTGGCGTTGCGGATTATCTGGCCGAGGATGATGCCCATGCAATCGCATTGGCGCGCCAGGCGGTGTCAAACCTGAACCGCCCCTCGCTCAATATGGACAACTGGGCCACTCCAGAAGATCCCGCCTATGACCCCGCTGAATTGTTGGGTGTGGTGCCAAATGATCTGCGCCAACCCTATGATATTCGCGAAGTGATTGCCCGACTGGTCGATGGATCGCGCTTTGATGAATTTAAGGCGCGCTTTGGCGAAACATTGGTCACGGGGTTTGCCCATGTTATGGGATGCCCTGTTGGGATCATTGCCAACAACGGTGTTCTGTTTTCTGAGGCCGCGCAAAAGGGCGCGCATTTCGTTGAACTGTGTTCACAACGCAAAATCCCGCTGGGGTTTTTGCAAAATATCACGGGCTTTATGGTTGGGCAAAAATATGAAAACGAAGGGATCGCACGCCACGGCGCAAAAATGGTGACAGCCGTTGCCACAACCTCTGTTCCTAAAATCACGATGTTGGTGGGGGGCAGTTTTGGGGCAGGCAACTATGGGATGGCAGGACGCGCCTATCAACCACGGTTTTTGTGGACATGGCCCAACAGTCGCATTTCTGTGATGGGCGGTGCACAGGCGGCGGGCGTTTTGGCCACGGTTAAACGCGACGGGATTGAACGCGCGGGTGGCACATGGAGTGCCGAGGAAGAAGCCGTATTCAAACAGCCCACGATTGAAATGTTTGAGCGCCAAAGCCACCCGCTTTATGCCTCGGCGCGGCTCTGGGATGATGGGATCATTGACCCCCGCCATTCGCGCCAAGTCCTCTATCAATCTTTGCATGCCGCGCTGCACGCACCGATTGAGGACACCAAATTCGGCGTCTTTAGAATGTAGGTAGGGGAAATACTTATGTCGCTATTTAAAAAAATTCTGATCGCCAATCGTGGCGAAATCGCCTGTCGGATTGCGCGCACTGCGCGGGAGATGGGTGTTCTAACCGTGGCTGTTTATTCGGATGCAGATGCCAATGCCTTGCATGTGGCCTGCGCGGATGAGGCGGTGCATATTGGGGGTGCCCAACCCAGCGAAAGTTATCTGCGCGGTGATATGATTATTCACGCAGCCCTTGATCGCGGGGCCGAGGCGATCCACCCTGGTTACGGCTTCCTCTCTGAAAATCCAGATTTTGTTGAGGCGGTTGAGGCCGCTGGACTAACCTTTATCGGGCCATCCAGTGACGCAATCCGCGCCATGGGGTTAAAGGATGCGGCCAAGGCCCTGATGGAACAGGCGGGTGTTCCTGTTGTCCCAGGCTATCACGGGTCTGATCAGGGGGATGAACATCTGCGTGCTGCGGCATCTGACATCGGCTATCCCGTGTTGATTAAGGCTGTCGCAGGGGGCGGAGGCAAGGGGATGCGCCGCGTTGACGATCCCCGCGACTTTGATCAGGCGCTCGCCTCTGCGCGGGCCGAGGCGCAATCCGCCTTTGGTAATGCGGATGTTTTGATCGAAAAATACATCCTATCCCCCCGTCATATCGAGGTGCAGGTGTTTGGCGATGGCAGCGATGCAATCCACCTGTTTGAACGCGACTGTTCCCTACAGCGTCGCCATCAAAAAGTGATTGAAGAGGCCCCAGCCCCCGGCATGACGCAAGACGTGCGTGCCGCAATGGGGCAGGCGGCCGTTCAGGCGGCCAAGGCGATTGGGTATCAGGGGGCAGGGACGGTTGAATTCATCGTGGATGGATCAAATGGCCTGCGCACGGATGGGTTTTGGTTCATGGAAATGAACACCCGCCTACAAGTTGAACACCCTGTGAGCGAGGCGATCACAGGCGTTGATCTGGTTGAATGGCAATTGCGCGTGGCGGCGGGTGCTGCACTTCCTGCACGCCAAGAGGACCTGCGCATCAAGGGTCATGCGTTTGAAGCGCGTCTTTATGCCGAGGATGTGCCTGCGGGATTCCTACCCGCGACGGGCCATATTGATCACTTGGTCTTTTCCAATGCTGCAAGGAACGACACGGGCGTTCGTCCGTTAGATGACATTTCCCCATTCTATGATCCGATGATTGCCAAGGTCATCACCCATGGCAAAACGCGGGATGAGGCGTTGAATAAATTGCACCATGCGTTGGCGCAGACTGAAATTGTGGGCGTCACGACGAATATCGGATTTTTGACCGCACTGTGTCGTCATGATGATTTTGCACAAGGTCGCGTTGATACGGGATTGATCGAACGGGACATAACCGCATTGGTCGGACCTGATGAACCGCCCATCGTGGTTGTGCTTTCGGCCCTTATGGCGACGTATGATCCTATTGATGTTCCCTTTGCAGGGTTTTTCCAATGGGGTCCTATTACGCAGACCGTATCCATGAAACGCGCGGATCAGACCTATGAGGCGCGGATCAGCTATCGTTCGGATCAGACCCAAATTGAATATGCGGGTCAAATCCATACGCTTGTCCCAACTTGTGACGGATTTGAAATCGATGGTGTTCCGCTGCCATCGGCGCGCAAGATCGGCAGGCATGTCAGTTGCTTTGGCTCAATGCCTTATCATTTTCAACTGACTGATCCGCTGGATCGCAAAAGCGATGCAGGTGCATCGCAAACGGGTATTCAATCCCCCATGCCAGGACTGGTGAAACAGGTTGCGGTTCAGGCAGGCCAAAATGTGCAAGAGGGCGATGCGTTGTTAATGTTGGAAGCGATGAAGATGGAACACATCCTGCGCGCGCCACGCGATTGTTTGATCGAAGAGGTGCTGTGCAACCCCGAACAGCAGGTGCAGGCGGGTGATTTATTGATTCAATTTGCATCGCAGGACGTAGAATAAGGGCACTTTCGGAAACCAAAAGTCGAATTTTTTGCATTTTCCTTTGTGATATGATGACTTGCGATTTCGGCTTTGCGATTGGGGCGTGCATAAAATAATGACCGCAGGCTTAAATATCATGGAGTTTTGCCGCTATTATTCCATGTGAGAGCCAACAACCTATTCACGAAAATGAATGTTTTGCGTATCTGTTGACCCCATGCAGCGGCAGGAGTAAACCACGCGCAAGCCAACATGATTTGCAATCGTCTTCGATTGTAGCACGCGAAAGGAGCAATCTGTGGAAGAGATGCTGCGGGAATACCTCCCTATCCTCGTATTTTTGGCCATTGCGATTGGACTAGGACTCGTTTTGATCCTTGCTGCCGCTGTGATCGCCGTTCGTAACCCTGATCCAGAAAAAGTATCGGCCTATGAATGTGGCTTTAACGCATTTGATGATGCGCGGATGAAATTTGATGTCCGTTTTTATCTGGTGTCGATTTTGTTCATCATCTTTGATTTGGAAATCGCCTTTTTGTTCCCTTGGGCCGTGGCGTTTAAGGACATCAGCATGGTTGGATTTTGGTCAATGATGGTGTTCTTGGGAGTTTTGACCATCGGCTTTGCCTATGAGTGGAAAAAAGGAGCCTTGGAATGGGAGTGATGACCGGAGCGAATACCGCAGGCTATGACCGCGACGTTGCTGTTCAAGAGCTGAACCGCGAATTGCAAGACAAAGGGTTCTTGCTAACCTCAACCGAGGATATCATCAATTGGGCGCGCACAGGGTCGCTGCACTGGATGACATTTGGGTTGGCCTGTTGTGCGGTTGAAATGATGCACTCTGCCATGGCGCGCTATGACCTTGAACGGTTTGGGACAGCGCCGCGCGCGTCACCACGTCAGTCTGACTTGATGATTGTTGCGGGCACATTGACCAACAAAATGGCCCCTGCGCTGCGCAAGGTTTATGATCAGATGCCAGAGCCGCGTTATGTGATTTCCATGGGATCATGCGCAAACGGCGGTGGGTACTATCACTATTCCTATTCTGTTGTGCGCGGGTGCGATCGGATCGTTCCTGTAGATGTCTATGTTCCAGGCTGCCCTCCAACGGCAGAGGCGCTGCTTTATGGGGTGATGGCATTGCAACGTAAAATCAGACGCACGGGGACATTGGTACGATGACGGCTGTCTTGCAAGAATTGGGTGAATACCTGTCGCTGAAACGCAATGATTGCGTTTTGTCCTGGTCCATCGCACATGATGAATTGACGGTGGATGTTGCGCCCTCAAACATCGAAGATTTCGTTGAATTCCTGAAGTCGGATCAGCGCTGCAAATTTTCAACGCTTGTCGATATCACAGGCGTTGATTACCCAGAGCGGGCCAAGCGATTTGACGTGGTTTATCATTTCCTATCCATGTATCAAAACCACCGTATTCGGTTGCGTGTGTCGATCCGTGAAGAGGATATGTTGCCCTCTATCGTGAACGTGCACCCAAGCGCGAACTGGTTTGAACGTGAAGTATTCGACATGTTCGGCATTTTGTTCACAAACCACCCTGATTTGCGCCGCCTGCTGACGGACTATGGTTTCCGCGGCTATCCATTGCGCAAAGATTTCCCAACAACGGGATATGTCGAAGTCCGCTATGATGAGGCGGAAAAGCGTGTGGTTTATGAACCCGTGAAATTGACCCAAGAATATCGTCAATTCGATTTTATGAGCCCATGGGAAGGGGCGGAATATATCCTTCCGGGTGATGAGAAAGAGGCTGCGAAATGATGGACGGATCAAAAGGTTTCGAAGACGCCCAAACAGGCGAACAGCAAATCCGCAACTTTAACATCAACTTTGGTCCACAGCACCCTGCGGCACACGGCGTGTTGCGTTTGGTTCTGGAATTGGATGGTGAAATTGTCGAACGTTGCGATCCGCACGTTGGATTGTTGCACCGCGGTACTGAAAAGCTGATGGAAAGCCGCACATATTTGCAAAACCTGCCGTATTTTGATCGGCTGGATTATGTGGCCCCCATGAACCAAGAGCACGCGTGGTGCCTTGCGATTGAGAAACTGACGGGTGTCGAAGTGCCCCGTCGCGCATCCCTGATCCGTGTTTTGTATTCAGAAATCGGACGTGTTTTGAACCACCTGCTGAACGTCACCACACAGGCGATGGACGTGGGTGCATTGACGCCACCGCTTTGGGGATTTGAAGAGCGCGAAAAGCTGATGTGTTTTTATGAACGCGCCTGTGGTGCGCGTTTGCACGCGGCTTATTTCCGTCCAGGTGGTGTGCATCAGGATCTACCAGCCGAGCTGATCGACGATATCGAAGCATGGGCGCATCAATTCCCAGCACGTTTGGACGATATTGACAATCTGTTGACCGAAAACCGCATCTTTAAACAGCGTAATGCCGATATTGGTATTGTCACAGAAGAAGACATCCAAAATTATGGTTTCTCTGGTGTTATGGTGCGCGGTTCGGGCCTTGCGTGGGATTTGCGTCGTGCGCAGCCCTATGAATGCTATGACGAATTTGATTTCCAAATTCCCGTTGGCAAAAACGGCGATTGCTATGACCGCTATTTGGTGCGCATGGAAGAAATGCGTCAGTCGGTTGGCATCATTTTACAAGCTGTGCAGAAATTGCGCGACTGTCCTGGTGATGTATTGGCGCGTGGCAAGCTAACCCCGCCGAAACGGTCGGATATGAAAACCTCGATGGAGGCATTGATCCACCACTTCAAACTGTACACCGAGGGCTTCCACGTACCAGCAGGTGAAGTATACGCCGCGGTTGAGGCGCCAAAGGGTGAATTTGGTGTGTATCTTGTCGCGGATGGCACTAACAAACCCTATCGCGCAAAATTGCGTGCACCTGGGTTCCCACATCTTCAGGCCATGGATCACATGGCAAAAGGCCACCAATTGGCCGATGTTGCCGCGATTATCGGCACCATGGATATCGTATTCGGAGAGATTGACCGCTAATGCTACGCCGTCTTTACCACGACCAACCCGAAAGCTTTGCCTTTACCCCTGCGAACCAAGCATGGGCCGAAACGCAAATTAAGAAATACCCAGAGGGGCGTCAGCAATCGGCGATTATTCCGCTGTTGTGGCGTGCCCAAGAGCAAGAGGGATGGTTGACGCGTCCAGCGATCGAGGGTGTTGCCGAAATGCTGGGCATCGCGTACATTCGCGCGCTTGAGGTTGCGACATTTTATTTCATGTTCCAACTCCAGCCCGTGGGCAGCGTGGCGCATGTCCAGGTTTGTGGAACACTGTCCTGCATGATTTGCGGTGCCGAGGATTTGATCGGCGTTTGCAAAGAAAAGATTGCTGACAAAGCGCATGACGTTTCCGCAGATGGCAAGTTCAGCTGGGAAGAGGTGGAATGCCTTGGGTCGTGTTCTAACGCGCCAATGGTCCAAATTGGAAAAGATTATTACGAAGATCTGACCGCTGAAAAATTTGCGTGGATTTTGGACGAATTGGCCGCGGGCCGTGTCCCGACACCGGGCCCGCAAAATGGCCGCTACGCAGCAGAGCCTTTGGGTGGTTTGACATCCCTTGGTGAATTTGACAGCGGCAAGACCAAATACAACGCTTCAGCACAATTGGCTTCTGATATTGGCGATACAGTCAAGCGTATTGATGGGACCGAAGTGCCGCTGATCACGCCCTGGGTGAAATCAGAAAAATCGGCTGCCAAGACATCGGCACCGAAAGCTAAAGCCGCCGCAAAACCAAAGGCGGCACCCAAATCAGATGAAAAAGCCACGGTTGCGGCGAAAAAGCCACGCACCATGAAAGTGCCACGTAAAGCGGGTGCAGATGATTTGAAATTGATCAAAGGTGTTGGCCCCAAGTTGGAAAAGCTGTTGAATACGCTTGGCTTTTACCACTTTGATCAGATCGCAAAATGGAGCGCAGAAGAGCTTTCTTGGGTTGATGAAAACCTAGAAGGTTTCAAGGGGCGCGCCAGCCGTGACGAATGGGTCTCACAAGCAAACACTCTCGCAAAAGGCGAAATGACTGAATTCTCTTCCCGTTTTAGTAAAGGGGACGTCTACTGACGTTTTTATAAACACATGGGAGTAATGAAATGAATAAACCTATAAGTTCAACATCCTGCCAAAGTGGCTGCTGGATTCTAGCGGCGGCATCTGGTTTGGTTGTGCTAGCTGTCTGTTTGTTTCTCATTGATATGGGAATTCTTGCGTCAATCTTTATGGGCGCAGTGGTCTTTATTGTTGTTGGTTTGTTGTTGGGGTGGATTTTCTGTTCCGAGTTAAAACCGCTGGTTCAGCCAAATGACACCAGCGCGGCGCCTTCTGCGCCAGAACCTGCACCTGTTTCCGAACCTGCACCCGCAACCGCACCTGTTGCACAGGCCCCTAAAGCTGAAGCCCCAGAGGTTGAGGCCGTAGAAGATGCGGTCCGTCCCGAGGCGCTAAGCGGCGCACGTAATGGGGGTGCGGATGACCTGAAAATGATGAAGGGTGTTGGTCCAAAGCTTGAAATCATGTTGAACGAGCTTGGGTTTTATCATTTCGATCAGATCGCAGGTTGGAGTGCGGCAGAGGTGGCCTGGGTCAACGATAACCTGACGGGGTTCAAGGGCCGTGTCAGCCGCGATAATTGGGTCGAACAGGCCCGCAAACTGGCCTCTGGCCAAGAAACAGAGTTTTCCAAACGCGTTTCTGATGGAGATGTGTACTAGGAGAGCATGATGGAGCAGCACGACGAACAACATCTATCCAAACAGGGGCGCATCGTGGCGCTTGTCATTGCTGGATCGATGTTATTTTGGATTGCTGCTCAGTATATCGGACCGCAGATCGGTCTGTCGGGTCGCTTTGCGATTTTGATCGATCTGCTGGTTTTGGCCGCGCTGTTTTGGGCGATGGTTGTAACTGCACAAATTTGGCGCAAGCGCCAAGCGAACAAAGGATGATTGTCACATGCTAAAGGACCAGGATCGGATCTTTACTAATCTCTACGGGATGCATGATCGTACGCTCAAAGGTGCAATGGCCCGTGGTCATTGGGACGGAACGGCGAAAATTATCCAGAATGGCCGTGATTGGATCATTGATCAGATGAAGGCCTCTGGCTTGCGTGGTCGCGGTGGTGCGGGTTTCCCGACAGGCCTGAAATGGTCCTTCATGCCAAAAGAAAGCGATGGTCGCCCAGCCTATTTGGTGATCAACGCCGATGAATCGGAACCAGGCACCTGTAAAGATCGCGAAATCATGCGCCACGATCCGCATACGCTGATCGAAGGGGCGTTGATTGCATCTTTCGCGATGAATGCAAATGCCTGCTATATCTATATCCGCGGTGAATACATCCGCGAAAAAGAAGCGCTGCAAAACGCCATTGATGAGGCGTATGACGCAGGTCTACTTGGGAAAAACGCGGCCAAGTCAGGCTGGGATTTTGACCTTTACCTACACCACGGGGCAGGGGCATATATTTGTGGTGAAGAAACCGCATTGATCGAAAGCCTAGAAGGTAAAAAGGGCATGCCGCGGATGAAACCTCCGTTTCCTGCGGGTGCGGGGCTTTATGGATGCCCAACAACTGTGAACAACGTTGAATCAATCGCAGTTGTTCCAACCATCTTGCGCCGTGGACCAGAATGGTTTGCAGGATTTGGTCGCCAAAACAATGCGGGCACCAAATTGTTTGCGATTTCGGGCCACGTGAACCACCCCTGTGTGGTAGAAGAGGCAATGTCGATCAGTTTCGAAGAATTGATCGAAACCCATTGCGGTGGCATTCGTGGTGGATGGGACAATTTGTTGGCCGTGATCCCGGGTGGATCATCGGTACCCTGCGTGCGTGGTGAAAACATGCGCGACGCGATCATGGACTTTGATTACCTACGTGGTGATTTGGGATCAGGTTTGGGAACCGCAGCCGTGATTGTCATGGATAAATCCGTTGATATCATCAAAGCGATCTGGCGCCTCTCCAAATTCTATAAACACGAAAGCTGTGGTCAATGTACGCCCTGTCGTGAAGGCACAGGTTGGATGATGCGTGTGATGGATCGTTTGGTCAAAGGCGAGGCGAACCCAGAAGAAATCGACATGCTATGGGACGTCACTAAGCAGGTCGAAGGACATACAATTTGTGCACTTGGCGATGCGGCAGCATGGCCGATCCAAGGTTTGATCCGCAATTTCCGCGAAGAGATTGAGGATCGGATCAAAGCGCAACAAACAGGGCGCACAGGCGCCATGGCAGCAGAATAGGCGCAGATTTCATGAACGGCGCAATACCACCTGAGCATCAGCAACTTAAGCATCGGCGGCACCTGCGCGCCCTTGCTACAGTTGTGGTCGCGTCAACTTTGGTTGCGGCCTGTTCTGGCACCATCCGCAACGTCAATGCGGTGAAATTTGACGGACATTACTTTGCGGGACGCGCTTCGAAGAGCAGTGCGGATCCCCATGGCTTCTCTGTACGCATTCGCAATGCCGCGAAATCAATCGCGGGCGCACGTGAAGCGGCCCGGTATGAGGCGACCATTTACTGCATCCAGCAGTTTGGAACATCAGACATCATTTGGTCAATCGGTCCTGACGACGAGGCAATATCGCTGTCGAACCGTTCTTTGACCCTAGCAGGAAGGTGTGATCCAGAATGATTGGCATTTTTCGGACATTCATGGCGCGCGTTGAGGCGTTTTTTCAACCTGCGCCCCTTTTGCGTCAACGCGCTCTGCGCGTGACATTAACTAGAAAAGACCGCCCCCAGTGGATGCGGCAGATTAAGAAGTGAATGCGATGACAGACCTAAAGAAAATCATCATCGACGGGAACGAAGTGGAAGTGGACGGTGCAATGACGCTGATCCAAGCCTGTGAAATCGCAGGGATCGAAGTGCCACGTTTCTGTTATCACGAACGTTTGTCGATTGCGGGGAACTGCCGCATGTGTTTGGTCGAAGTCGTGGGCGGCCCACCCAAACCCGCTGCGTCTTGTGCAATGCAGGTACGTGATTTGCGCCCGGGACCAGAGGGACAGCCCCCTGTTGTAAAAACCAATTCACCCATGGTGAAAAAGGCGCGCGAAGGCGTGATGGAATTTTTGCTGATCAACCACCCACTGGATTGTCCGATTTGTGACCAGGGCGGGGAATGCGATCTGCAGGATCAGGCGATGGCCTATGGCATGGCGGACAGCCGCTACAATGAAATCAAACGCGCCTCGACCGATTTGGATTTGGGTCCTTTGGTGGCAACTACAATGACGCGCTGCATCAGCTGTACGCGCTGTGTGCGTTTCACAACCGAGGTTGCGGGCATCACACAGATGGGCCAAACGGGTCGCGGCGAAGACAGCGAAATCACCAGCTATCTGAACCAGACATTGGACAGCAACATGCAGGGCAACATCATTGATTTGTGCCCTGTTGGTGCCCTGACATCAAAACCATATGCCTTTACGGCGCGTCCTTGGGAATTGACGAAAACAGAAACCATTGATGTGATGGACGCCATGGGCGCGAATATTCGCGTTGATACCAAAGGGCGTGAAGTCAAACGCATCCTGCCGCGCAACCATGATGGCGTGAACGAAGAATGGATTTCCGATAAAACACGTTTCGTTTGGGATGGTCTGCGCCGTCAGCGCTTGGATAGTCCATACATCCGCGAAAACGGCAAATTGCGACCCGCATCATGGCCCGAGGCATTGGGCGCCGCGGCCAGCGCGATGAAGGGCAAAAAAGTTGCAGGTCTGGTTGGTGATTTGGCATCAACCGAAGCGGCCTTTGCCCTGAAAAACCTAATCGAGGGTTTGGGCGGCGTTGTGGAATGCCGTACAGATGGGGCCAAATTGCCTGCGGGCAACCGTTCAGGTTATGTCGGCACTGCCACGATCGAAGACGTGGATGGCGCGCAATTTATTCAATTGATCGGGACAAACCCACGGGATGAGGCGCCTGTTCTAAACGCCCGCATTCGCAAGGCATGGGCCAATGGCGCAAACATCGGCCTTGTGGGTGAGGCGGTTGATCTCACTTATGATTATGCGCATGTCGGCACAGATCGTGCGGCATTGAACAGCCTGCTTGGGAAAGAATATGGCGCGGTCAAGGATGCGCCATCTGTTGTGATCGTGGGTCAAGGCGCCCTGCGTGAGGCGGATGGATCTGCGGTACTTGGCGCGGCGATGCAATTGGCTGCGGAAACGAACAGCAAACTAATGGTTCTACACACGGCTGCGGGACGCGTTGGTGCGATGGATGTTAACGCGGTCAACGAAAACGGTATGGACGGCGTCAATGCCGCCGAGGTTATTTACAACCTTGGTGCCGATGAAGTTGAAATTGGCGAAGGTGCATTTGTCATCTACCAAGGAAGCCATGGGGATCGCGGCGCACACCGTGCGGATGTCATCCTGCCTGCGGCGGCCTATACCGAAGAAAACGGTTTGTTCGTAAATACAGAAGGCCGCCCACAGCTTGCTATGCGTGCAGGGTTTGCACCGGGCGAGGCCAAGGAAAACTGGGCGATCTTGCGTGCCTTGTCAGCGGAACTGGGTGCAACTTTGCCCTATGACAGCCTTGCGCAATTGCGTCAGGCGATGGTGGCGGCGCATCCGCATCTGGCAGGTGTTGACCAAGTTGCCGAAAACGAATGGGTTGCGGTTGGTACAGGCAAACTGGGCGATGCGGCGTTCCGCAACGCGGTTTCCGATTTCTACCTGACAAACCCAATCGCACGTGCTTCTGAGGTTATGGCGGAACTCTCCGCCAATGCCAAAGCACGTGGCATGGAAAAAGTTGCGGCTGAGTAATGCAATTTGCACTTTACATATCCTTCTTGGCGGTGATGGCCGCGCTGACGTTGGCCGCGTGCCAAAATACAGCGCCCGTTACGCAAGAGCCTGTGCGCTATTACGGCGTTCAAACGCGGCTGTTGGATAATGATTTGGTGCAATTTCACGTAACACTGAGTGGCACAAAATCCTCAGAACAGGTGGCGCGCTATACGGAATGCGCAGCGGCGCAATACACCCTGATCCGTGGATTTGGATTTGCACGTCATGTGCGCACCACCCGCATCGGCCAACAGGCCGACCGCCTAAGCGCAGACGCCGTTTACACGATATCCCGTTCCCTTCCGCAGGGAACGAAAACAATTGACGCAGAAGTTGTCGCGGACGCATGCGCGCGTGACAACATACCAATGGTGTGAGGACCGATGGCTGATTTTCTAAATACACAGGGTGGAATTGCCCTAATTATCGTGGCGCAGTGTTTGGCTGTTGTCGCCTTTGTCATGATAAGCCTTTTGTTTCTGGTTTACGGAGACCGTAAGGTTTGGGCCGCTGTCCAAATGCGCCGTGGTCCAAACGTTGTTGGGGCCTGGGGATTGTTGCAAACTGTGGCGGACGCCCTGAAATATGTGGTCAAGGAAATCGTTGTTCCAGCGGGCTCTGACAGAACCGTGTTCATGTTGGCGCCGCTGACATCCTTTGTTTTGGCGCTGATTGCATGGGCCGTTATTCCCTTTGATGACACATGGGTGTTGTCCGACATCAATGTTGCGATCCTATATGTCTTTGCGGTTTCCTCGCTTGAGGTTTATGGCGTGATCATGGGCGGCTGGGCCTCAAACTCGAAATACCCGTTCCTTGGCTCGCTGCGCTCAGCTGCACAGATGATTTCATATGAGGTGTCCATTGGTTTGATCATAATCGGTGTGATCATCTCAACAGGGTCGATGAACTTTGGCGACATCGTGCGCGCCCAAGACGGCTCATATGGCTTCTTTAGTTGGTATTGGTTGCCGCATTTGCCGATGGTGTTCTTGTTCTTTATCTCGGCCTTGGCGGAAACAAACCGCCCACCGTTCGATTTGCCAGAGGCCGAATCCGAATTGGTTGCGGGCTATCAGGTGGAATACAGCTCGACCCCATTCCTGTTGTTTATGGCGGGGGAATACATTGCGATTTTCCTAATGTGTGCGCTGACATCCTTGCTGTTCTTTGGCGGTTGGCTATCCCCGATCCCAGGTATTCCCGACAGCCCGCTTTGGATGGTTGGCAAAATGGCGTTCTTCTTCTTCTTGTTCGCGATGGTTAAGGCGATCACGCCCCGCTACCGTTATGACCAGTTGATGCGCCTGGGTTGGAAAGTGTTCCTTCCGCTCTCCCTTGTATGGGTTGTGGTGGTGTCGTTCCTAGCAAAATTCGAAGCATTCGGCGGTGCATATGCACGCTGGGCAATTGGAGGATAAGATGACTCAGATCGATTATTCCCGCGCGGCTAAATATTTCCTATTGCAGGATTTTTGGGTCGGAATGAAATTGGGGCTAAAGTATTTCTTTGCGCCCAAGGCAACGGTGAACTACCCTCACGAAAAGGGGCCGTTGTCGCCGCGTTTTCGCGGGGAACACGCACTGCGCCGTTATCCAAATGGTGAAGAACGCTGCATTGCCTGTAAACTATGCGAGGCGATCTGCCCCGCACAAGCGATCACAATTGATGCCGAACCACGTGATGACGGCAGCCGCCGCACGACACGCTATGACATCGACATGACAAAATGCATCTACTGCGGTTTCTGCCAAGAGGCCTGCCCAGTGGACGCAATTGTCGAAGGTCCGAATTTTGAATTCTCAACAGAAACGCGTGAAGAGCTTTTCTATGACAAAGACAAGCTTTTGGCGAATGGCGAACGTTGGGAAGCGGAAATCGCACGCAACCTTGAATTGGATGCACCTTACCGATGAACACCGCCAAGAACCCATTTGAAGAGATGATGCGTGCAGCACAGGACATGGCACAGGCCATGAACCCTGCGCTTGAGACGTTTTCTCCCAAAGGATTTGAGGCGATGATGCCGAAAATGCCAAAGGACATGATGGAAATGGTGTTTGGCAATACCTTCAACACCGAAGGTTTAGACGCCAAAACCCGTTTGTTGCTTACCTTGGCGGGATTAACGATGCAAGGGGCGCAAAACGACGTCGCCCTGCGCCAAACGGTGCGCCACCTGAAAGAGGCGGGCGCGCGCGATCAAGAAATTATTGAAACCATCGGACAGATGTCGATGTTTGCGGGCCTGCCTGCGATGACACGTGCGATGCAGTTGGCCCAAGAGGTCATGGAAGATAAAGAGGACACAGAGAAATGAGCGTAATGGCTTTTGCATTTTACCTGTTTGCACTCTGCACGATTGCGGGGGGACTGTTCACAGTCATCAGCCGCAATCCCGTGCATTCAGTGCTCTGGTTGATTTTGGCATTTCTGTCATCTGCGGGGCTGTTTGTTCTGCTGGGTGCGGAATTCGTCGCCATGTTGCTGATTATCGTATACGTCGGCGCGGTTGCGGTTTTGTTCCTGTTTGTTGTGATGATGTTGGACATTGATTTCGCAGCCCTAAAGGCAGAGATGGCGCAATACCTGCCATTGGCCTTACTGATCGGTGTAATCCTACTGATGCAATTGGCGATGGCCTTTGGTGCATGGGATTTTGCAGAACATGCACAGGATCATTTGGGCGCACCAACACCAAGTGATGCACACAACACCGAGGCACTGGGTCTGATCCTATATGATCAATACTTCCTATTGTTCCAATTGGCGGGTCTGATCCTATTGGTTGCGATGGTGGGGGCGATTGTTCTGACGTTGCGCCATAGAAAAGACGTGAAACGGCAAAATGTGCTGGCGCAAATGTACCGCGATCCAGCAACTGCCATGGAACTAAAAGATGTGAAACCGGGGCAGGGCCTTTAAGGCGCGCTTGGGAACAAGAACAAGGAAACCGAGGAAAATATGATTGGTTTAGAACACTATCTGACAGTTGCGGCGACGCTTTTTGTCATTGGTATCTTTGGGCTCTTCCTGAACCGGAAGAACGTCATCATCCTATTGATGTCGATTGAATTGATGCTGCTTGCAGTGAACATCAATTTGGTCGCCTTCTCCAGTTACTTGGGCGATTTGGTGGGGCAGGTGTTTACACTGTTTGTCCTAACCGTTGCCGCCGCCGAGGCCGCGATTGGCCTTGCGATTTTGGTCAGCTTCTTCCGCAACCGTGGCACAATCGCGGTGGAAGATGTGAACGTGATGAAGGGGTAAAACCATGGAAAAAATTATCCTATTTGCCCCATTGGTCGGCGCGATTATCGCGGGCTTTGGCTGGCGTCAAATCGGCGAAAAAGGCGCGATGTATGTCACAACGGGTCTGTTGTTCTTGGCCTGTTTGCTAAGTTGGATTGTGTTCCTAAACTTGGGACAAGACACACAGCATTTGCCAATTCTGCGTTGGATTGAAAGTGGTGCCCTCAGCACCGATTGGTCCATCCGCATGGACCGTTTGACAGCGATCATGTTGATTGTTGTGACATCGGTATCTTCATTGGTGCACCTCTATAGCTTTGGCTACATGGATCACGATCCTGCATGGAAAGATGGCGAAAGCTATAAGCCGCGCTTCTTTGCCTATCTGTCGTTCTTTACATTTGCGATGTTGATGTTGGTGACATCCGATAACCTTGTCCAAATGTTCTTTGGCTGGGAAGGGGTTGGCGTTGCCTCATACCTATTGATTGGGTTTTATTATCGCAAACCAAGTGCGAATGCCGCCGCGATCAAAGCATTTGTTGTAAACCGTGTGGGTGATTTCGGTTTTGCCCTTGGTATCTTTGGCCTGTTCTATCTAACCGATAGCATTCGTTTTGATGATGTGTTCGCTGCCGCACCGACGCTGGCGGAAACACAGCTTCACTTCCTATGGACAGAATGGAACGCGGCGAACTTATTGGCGTTCCTATTGTTTGTCGGTGCGATGGGGAAATCGGCGCAGTTGTTGTTGCACACATGGTTGCCTGACGCGATGGAGGGCCCGACACCTGTGTCCGCGCTAATCCACGCGGCAACTATGGTGACGGCAGGTGTTTTCCTTGTGTGTCGTATGTCGCCCTTGATGGAATATGCGCCCGAGGCGATGGGCTTTGTTACTTTCCTTGGCGCAACAACGGCGTTTTTTGCGGCAACCGTTGGTTTGGTGCAAAATGACATCAAACGTGTGATCGCCTATTCAACCTGTTCGCAGCTGGGATACATGTTTGTGGCTGCGGGTGTGGGTGTTTATTCGGTTGCGATGTTCCACCTGTTCACACACGCGTTTTTCAAGGCGATGTTGTTCCTTGGTGCGGGGTCGGTGATCCATGCGATGCATCACGAACAGGATATGCGCAACTACGGCGGTTTGCGTAAGAAAATCCCATATACCTTCTGGGCAATGATGATTGGTACATTGGCAATCACGGGTGTTGGTATTCCGTTGACCTATTACGGATTTGCGGGCTTCCTATCTAAGGATGCCGTAATCGAAAGCGCATGGGCCGGCACAGGCGGTGGCTATGCCTTCTGGATGTTGCTGATTGCGGCGATGTTCACATCCTTCTACAGCTGGCGTTTGATGTTCCTAACCTTCTACGGTGAACCACGTGGGGATAAACACACCCATGATCACGCGCACGAGAGTCCGATGGTCATGTTGATCCCGCTGGGTATATTGGCACTGGGCGCGGTTTTCTCTGGGATGATCTGGTACAAAAGCTTTTTTGGAAGCGATGCAGATGTAAACAAATTCTTTGGCATCCAGTCGCATTATTCTGAAACAGTGAAAGACGGCCATTCAGATGATGAGCATGGGAGTGACGATCATGGAGATGATCACGCGGCTAAGGACGATCATGGCGGTGAACATACGGGTCATGTCGCCCCAACTGGTGCGATTTTCATGGCGCCTAACAATCACGTTCTGCACGATGCGCACTATGCCCCGAAATGGGTTAAGGTCAGCCCATTTGTGGCAATGTTGATCGGCTTTGTCATGGCGATGTGGTTCTATATCTGGAACCCCGAAATGCCAAAACGTTGGGCAGAGGCGCAGCGTCCCTTGTATTTGTTCCTGTTGAACAAATGGTATTTTGATGAAATCTATGACGCGATTTTCGTGCGTCCCGCACAGGCGCTTGGTCGCTTCTTGTGGAAGCGTGGGGATGAAAACACAATCGATGGCACCATCAACGGGGTTGCAATGGGGATTATCCCATTCTTTACCCGCCTCGCTGGTCGCGCGCAGTCTGGATACATCTTTACTTATGCACTCGCGATGGTGCTTGGCATTGTCGTTCTAATCACTTGGATGACCTTCAGCGGAGGAGCCTACTAAGATGGCTGGCATGATCCTTTCCATTATTACGTTTTTGCCTGCTGTTGCGGCACTGATCCTATTGGTGTTCCTGCGCGATGACGATGAGGCAGCGGCCAACAATGCCCGTTGGGTTGCGCTTATTGCGACGGTCATTACCTTTGTGGCCAGCCTTTTAATGCTGGGCGATTTTGATCCCCAGAATACAGGGTTCCAATTGGTCCATGAGGCAGAGTGGGTCATGGGGTTGACCTATAAACTGGGTGTTGATGGGATCAGCATTCTGTTTGTGATGCTGACCACATTCATGATGCCATTGGTGATCTATGCATCCTGGGGTGTGACCACGCGGGTCAAGGAATACATGGTTGCGTTCCTATTGTTGGAAACGCTGATGTTGGGCGTGTTTATGGCGCTGGACTTAGTTTTGTTCTACCTGTTCTTTGAGGCGGGATTGATCCCAATGTTCCTGATCATCGGGATTTGGGGCGGTAAAAACCGCATCTATGCATCGTTTAAATTCTTCCTTTACACCCTATTGGGGTCTGTTCTGATGCTGATTGCGATGATCGCAATGTATGCAGATGCAGGCACAGCCGATATTCCAACATTGATGACACATCAGTTTGGGTCTGAGGATTTCAGCGTTCTTGGCATTCACGTTGTGGGCGGCATGCAGACACTGTTGTTTTTGGCCTTCTTCGCCTCATTCGCGGTGAAAATGCCAATGTGGCCCGTTCACACATGGTTGCCTGACGCGCACGTTCAGGCGCCAACAGCGGGGTCTGTTGTTTTGGCGGCGATCCTGTTGAAAATGGGTGGATACGGGTTCTTGCGCTTTAGCTTGCCCATGTTCCCTGTCGGGTCAGCAGTGATGGCGGATCTGGTGTTTTGGATGTCGGCGATTGCGATTGTGTACACATCACTCGTCGCGCTGGTCCAAGAGGACATGAAAAAACTGATCGCCTATTCATCGGTCGCGCACATGGGATATGTGACCATGGGGGTTTTCGCGGCTAACCAACAGGGGATTGATGGCGCGATTTTCCAAATGCTAAGCCACGGATTTATTTCAGGTGCGTTGTTCCTATGTGTGGGCGTGATTTATGATCGCATGCATACGCGTGAAATCGACGCCTATGGTGGTTTGGTCAATCGCATGCCTGCCTACGCGCTGATCTTTATGTTCTTTACGATGGCCAACGTTGGTTTGCCGGGGACATCAGGATTTGTTGGCGAATTCCTAACATTGATGGGGATCTTCCAAGTGAACACATGGGTTGCGCTGTTCGCAACATCGGGTGTAATCCTGTCTGCGGCTTATGCCCTGTGGCTGTATCGTCGCGTGGTGATGGGTGATCTGATCAAAGAAAGCCTGAAATCAATCACGGATATGGGCACACGGGAACGCGTGATTTTTGCACCACTTATCATCATGACGCTGTTGTTGGGTGTTTATCCTGCACTTGCCTTAGATGTCATTGCGCCCGCGGTCGAAAACCTTGTTTCAAACTACAACG
>JAFMKS010000097.1 GCA_017852835.1 Paracoccaceae bacterium | reverse complement strand
CCGAAGATTTCGACCATTTTGAACCCATCTTGGAAATGGCCGTAAACCGCATGCCTATGTTGGGTGAAGCGGGTATTCACACCTTCTTCAATGGACCAGAAAGTTTTACGCCTGATGATGCCTATCACTTGGGTCTAGCACCAGAAATGGACAATGTTTGGGTTGCCGCAGGCTTTAACTCCATCGGTATCCAATCCGCGGGCGGGGCGGGTATGGCCCTGTCGCAATGGATGGACAGCGGCGAAAAACCTTTTGATTTGGGTGATGTTGATATTTCACGCATGAGCCCGTTCCAAGGGAACAAAACCTATCTATTTGAACGCTCCAAGGAAACCTTGGGGCTGCTTTATGCGGATCACTTCCCCTATCGTCAAAAGGCGACAGCACGCGGCATTCGCCGCACACCCTTCCATCACCATTTGGACCAAAACGGCGCGGTCTTTGGCGAATTGGCGGGATGGGAACGCGCGAACTGGTTCGCGGATGACGGTCAAGAACGTGAATATCAATACAGCTGGAAACGCCAAAATTGGTTTGAAAATTCAGCGCGCGAACACCGCGCAATTCGCGAAAATGTGGGAATGTACGATATGTCCTCATTCGGCAAAATCCGGGTTGAGGGCCGTGACGCAGAAGCATTTTTGAATCACATTTGTGGGGCGAATATGTCGGTTCCTGCGGGAAAAATTGTGTATACTCAATTCCTCAATGAACGTGCAGGGATTGAAGCGGATGTCACCGTCACACGCCTGTCTGAGACGGCCTATTTGGTGGTGACACCTGCGGCCACACGTTTGGCGGATGAAACATGGATGCGCCGACATGTGGGGGATCGCAATGTTGTGATCACTGATGTCACCGCATCCGAAGGGGTATTGGCCGTTATGGGGCCGAATGCGCGTAAACTGATGCAGGCCGTGTCACCCAATGATTTTTCAAACGATGTGAATCCCTTTGGCACAGCTCAAGAAATTGAAATTGGCATGGGGCTGGCACGTGTGCATCGCGTGTCCTATGTTGGTGAATTAGGTTGGGAAATCTATGTTGGTGCGGATCAGGCGGGACATATCTTTGAAACCCTATGGGATGCGGGTCAGGATCATGGCCTGAAACTCTGCGGTATGCATATGATGGACAGCTGCCGTATTGAAAAAGCCTTCCGCCACTTTGGGCACGATATAACAACCGAAGATAACGTGATTGCAGCCGGTCTGGGGTTTGCCGTATCAACAAAAAAAGAGGCATTCATAGGCCGTGATGCGGTTTTGCGGACCAAGGAAACTGGCCCAGATAGCCGCATGGTTCAGTTCTTTTTGAATGACCCAGAACCGCTGCTCTATCACAATGAACCGATCTTGCGGGATGGGAAAATTGTTGGCTATCTCAGCTCGGGATCCTATGGACATCACTTGGGTGGCGCGGTTGGCATGGGCTATGTCCCCTGCGCAGGTGAAAGTGCCGCTGATGTTTTGTCATCATCCTATCAAATCGATGTGGCAGGCACCTTGGTTGATGCCACAGCATCGTTGAAACCAATGTATGACCCCACGGGCGCGCGCTGCAAAGTCTAATTTATTTAAGCTTTGGTGGCGAATTCGGATCCATCCCCGGTGCAGAGCCGGGGATTTTTTCTTGGACAACCTCTGGCAATTCAAACCGCAACCCTACCTTGGTAATCGCTGCTGCAGCAGGTTCATCGGCGTCAAAAAACGCTACATCCAAACTGGCCGCATCAACGCCAGAAAATGCAATCGCCTCATGCGTGGATTTGGCCAATGCGCGTTCGGCGTTTGGTTCTGCATTGATAAAGGCCAATAAATGCCCGCGGCTATCGTCATCATAGACAACCTGACACAGCCAGACCTGTTCAACCAAACCCGCGGCCGCAACCAATTTTGTATCCAGTGCCTTTAACACCTGTTCGGGAATGCCCGCAGGTGGTAGAAACTGTGCAGGGCGAGCCTCAAACTCATCGGGGGTTTCCCCCAGCGCATCGCTTAACCACTCAATGGCATCGCTTGGGATCAACGTCTCGGAAGTTTCAACGCCCAGATTCAGACCCATACCCATTTTTTCCATAACCAACATGGAGACCAACACCCGACCCGATAGCGCGACATAGGGCGCAACATCGCCTGCAAAATTGGCCAGACGATCCGCTGTATCAAAGGCAAGAACCAGATTTTCGCCACCGCCCTCAATTACCCTAGGTTCAATGACATCTGCGGCCGCCTCTTTTTCCAATAACAGATACAGTTCTGCATCCGCGACGCGTTCATAAAACGCAAGGTGCGCGGCCTCGTCATCGGGCGCAGCCTGCATGGCGGCAAATGCGCGATCAATCACTGTTTCACTCATCTCAGCTCCTCTTGGATACGGCGGCGCAGTTCGGGCAACAAATCAATTTCAAACCACGGATTTTTCTTTAACCATGCGGTATTGCGCCACGATGGGTGAGGCAAGGGAAAAACGTCTGATCCATGGGCTTTCCACCCCCGAACCGTATCTGTGACGTTGCTAAACCGTGGCAAATGCCATTTCTGCGCATATTGCCCGATCACCACCGTCAGGCGAATATTTGGAAAGCCTGCAATGACCCGTGCACGCCATGTACGTGCACAAATCGGCGGGGGCGGTAAATCAGCGCTCTTTTCATTGTATCCTGGAAAACAAAACGCCATCGGTAAAATTGCGATACGAGCGGGGTCGTAAAATTCTGCCTCTGTTACATCCATCCAGTCCCGTAAACGATCACCAGATGGATCGGTAAAGGGCAGCCCACTTTGATGTACACGCGCACCAGGTGCTTGCCCCGCAATCAAAATACGCGCGGATGGGTCACCGTGGAAAACAGGGCGCGGTTCATGTTGTGTTTTCGTGGCGGCAAATCGTTCGGCGCACAGGCGGCATTTTGATAATTCATCAAAGACGGAGTTGGGCATACCACAAGGATAGGTCGTTGCGCAGCACATGCAAAACAATTGTTGACGCAAACTTATATTTCGATAATTTTAGAAATATGAAAATATTTGACGATTCCACGCTCACGCTCGAGGTTGCCGCATCCACATTTGCGGCACTTGGCTCTGAACAACGTTTGCACGTTCTGCGCACTTTGGTGCGTGCAGGACCGAACGGTTTGCCAATTGGCATCTTGGGTGATCGCTGTGGTGTGACGGGATCAACCCTAACCCATCATGTCAAAATCCTGAATCAGGCGGGTCTGGTCACGCAGACAAAGCAAGGGCGATCCATAATTTGTGCGGCGGTCGCCTATGATCAAATCGAAACACTTTCACAATTTTTGATGACAGAATGCTGCGCTGATTGTGATTCAACATGCGAGCATGAATGCCATGACTGACCTAAGCCAATCGACACGCCAATTCCCAAAAATTGACGGCGCATTCACGGCAATCATTGTGATTTATGTTTGCGTCGCGCTGTTCCTCCCTGCTGAATTTGGGGCAACCTTGGGGTTCACAGCAAATGCAATGACCAGTACCGCACCGTTTATCATCTTTGCGGTGCTTGCGGTTGCCTATCTAAAGGCGACAGGCGCGGAAACGTTGTTGGCGCGTGCGTTTGAGGGGGCGCAAACCCGCATGATCGTTTTGGCCGCGCTGCTGGGTGGATTATCCCCCTTTTGTTCGTGCGAGGTAATCCCTTTTATTGCGGCACTTTTAGCCGTTGGTGCCCCTCTTGGCGCGGTGATGGCGTTTTGGCTGTCCTCCCCTTTGATGGACCCTGCGATGTTTGCCATCACCAGCGGAACATTGGGATTTGATTTTGCAATCGCCAAAACCGTTGCGGCGGTTGGTCTGGGCCTCTTTGGGGGATTTGTCACGATGGCGCTATCAAACAATCCTGTCTTTGTTGATCCCTTGCGGGAAAAGCCCAAGGTTGGTGGATGCTGCGGCGTAAAGGCCCCGTTTCAGGGGAAACCCGTTTGGGCGTTTTGGCAGGATAGTGAACGCAAACTGGCCTTTCGCGATACGGCCGTCGAAAACGCGGTGTTCCTGACCAAATGGTTGCTGTTGGCCTATACGATCGAGGCATTGATGATCCGCTTCATCCCTGCCGAATGGGTCGCGCAGGCCCTGGGCGGGGAAGGCATTGGAACAATCATCCTGGCCTCATTCATCGGTGCGCCCGCCTATTTGAATGGCTATGCCGCCGTTCCATTGGTTGACGCATTAATGACCCAAGGCATGAGCACAGGCGCAGCCCTAAGTTTCATGATCGCAGGTGGGGTCAGCTGTATTCCAGCCGCGCTTGCGGTTTGGGCCCTGGTGAAACCACGTGTTTTCGCCGCCTATTTGGGCTTAGCCGTGACTGGGGCAGTTATATCAGGGATGGTGTGGCAGATGATTGCCTGACGTGAAATCTTAGGATGGGACCCAAGAGTTTAAACCTTAATTAATCACCCAAAACAGCCAAAAACCGTTTGTCTTACGCGCCGTGTTCCATCAAAGATAAGCTTGTGAAAGATGGGGCAGAGCAGGCATGACGAAAAAGATGAATTCACAGGCGGTCGGGCTTGATATTGGGCTTAGCTTCATCAAATGGCTGACAGGCGCTGAAAATTTACATTATGGCATCTGGACGAACTTAAAGGTCACCGCAGGGAATTTGGGTCAGGCGCAATCTGTTTACACAGAAAAACTGT
>JAFMKS010000030.1 GCA_017852835.1 Paracoccaceae bacterium | reverse complement strand
TATTGCCCCCGTCATTGGGGCCACTGCTTTGCTTGAATCCTTTATGGGCTTGCCTGACACTCCAGAAAATCGGGAAAAATTCATTGCAACAATCCCAATGGGGAGGATGTCGGAACCGCAAGACATTGCGAATGCGTGTCTATATCTTGCCTCTGATGAGGCAGAGTTTATAACTGGAATTGTATTAGAAGTAGATGGCGGACGAACGATTTAATCAATGACAGAGCCTATGCCCGTAACCTATTTATTTGTTCCTGCAAACCGGCCAGATCGTTTTGAAAAAGCGAGGGCTGCAGGTGCGGATCGAATTATTCTGGACCTAGAAGACGCGGTGCCGTTGGACGGCAAAGATATCGCGCGGGCGGCACTCATTGGAGCCGAACTGGATTGGTCGCGAGTCCTTGTGCGGGTCAATCCATCAAGCACTACTTTTTTTGAAGATGACCTGCGAGCAGTTGCAGCAACGCAGGCCGCAGGCATCATGATCGCCAAAGCAGAAACCGTAGCTGATATAAACATGGTTTCTCAGACTATTGGTCGCCCGATTGACATAACGCCATTGATTGAAACAGCCAAAGGCCTAAACGCGGTGGACGAACTGTTGTGCACGGCAGGCGTGTCACGTGTTGCTTTTGGACATTTAGATATGGCCGTTGATTTAGGTTGCTCGACAGATTGGGACGGCTTAGTTCTTGCGCGCCAGACCTTAGTTTGGCGATCACGGTTACATGGAAAAGCTTCTCCAATCGAAGGGGTGACGCCGAATATCGACGACGATCAAGTGTTCTCTGATACACTGTTGGCCAAAAAATTTGGTTTTGGGGCCAAGCTTTTGATACATCCCAAACAGATCGCTCCAACTCTGCGTGGGTTTACTCCATCTGATCAAGAAGTGACATGGGCACACAAAGTCCTTGCAGCTTTGGAGGCATCAAACGGTGCTGCGGTTGCTGTTGATGGTAAGATGGTTGATAAGCCTGTCGAAGATTCCGCACGTCGCATTTTAATGATTGTGCAGGATCGCGAGCTTTAAATTGCGTTTCGTTAAGAGTGTCGGAATAAACCGCCTTGTCTGTTAGAGCGCTGGAAATTAGCTTCTAACCTAAGCTCACCTAAGTATCCTTCCGCTATCTCAAAACTAGCCCCGAGATCATCCAACTTGTAGTTATGCTGAAATTCAGGTTTTTGTTTACCGAAGTAGTACCAAGCACTGTGTCCCGCCATTGGTTGTAGACACAGTGTTTGATCCAAAACAATTAAAATATCAAAAACACACTTTTGCACACACCAAATTTACGCTCATACAAATCGTTGTATTTAATTAACTATTTATTGCCATCTCTATTGAAAATCCTCGTGTCGGTGGTTCGATTCCGCCCCCGGGCACCACTTCTTAAAGTAATATCAATGACTTAATTTTTGAACACTAACGCTATGCGTGTGCGATTCAAAAACACACCAAACACACACTTTTTCGCGTGTTTTAGGGGAGAGATTCCGGGTATCAACACTGTGTCTACAACCTAGTGAAAGAACACAGTTCTTCGATGCCAATAATGATCAACTATTCATCTATCTTTTGGATTGATCCACCAACAATGCTGCATTGCCGCCAGCGGCCGTTGTGTCAATGCACAGATGGCGTTCATGAAAGACATGCGCGCGGTCAGGACTGTCCACGATAAGTGGAATGATAGGCCCATTGCGTCGCGCCAACGCACGTGAAAACGCGTGCCCTGTTTCTGTGTCGCCCCACCAGATGACGGCGGAAAAACCTTCGTCTTTCACAAGGTCATCAGGAACAATATCATGCTCTGGAATGATGACGCGTCCCCCCAGAGCCTTTACAGTAGCTGCTTGTTTTTCAGCAAGCTCACGCGTTGGCCCGGCGCAGAGCAGGGGATCACGCGCGATAAGGCGTAGGAGGTTCTGCTCGCCCGTTGGTCCAGGAAGCTCCTCTTCAACCCAAACAGTGTTCGTTTCGCCCGTCAGTGTGTGCGATGTCGCAGCAATGGGGTCAGTTAGCAAACGGGTAAAGCGGCCCAAATAATTTGGACCACCTGCTTTTGGTCCCGTACCAGACAGTCCTTCACCGCCAAAAGGCTGACTACCGACAATTGCGCCAATTTGGTTTCTATTCACGTATATGTTGCCGCAGTGAATTTGTTTTGCAATCGCGTCAACGCGGTTTTCAATCCGTGTGTGCAGGCCAAACGTTAATCCATAGCCAGTCTCGTTGATTGCTTGTACGACAGTGTCCAATTCCCGCGCATCAAATGTAGCGACATGCAAAATGGGTCCAAAGATTTCATCTTTTAGGTCTTGGATACCGTCCACTTGGATTATGCATGGCGCAACAAAATTGCCATGATTTGGTTTTTCAACTTCATGCAGAACTGAGCCCTGCGTACGTTTGTTTTCAATATATCCGTTGATTTTGTTTGCTGCCTCTGCGGTGATCACAGGGCCGACATCTGTTTGGATGTTAATAGGATCACCCAAAATCAATTCATCCATAGCCCCTTTCAACAATTTGATCAGTTCAGGCGCAATATCGCGCTGAATGTATAAGCACCGCAGCGCTGAGCACCGCTGGCCTGCTGACTGAAAGGCTGACGTGATGATGTCGCGCACTGCCTGTTCAGGCAGCGCTGTGGAATCTACGATCATTGCGTTCAACCCACCTGTTTCTGCGATCAGCGGCGTTCCAGGTTGGCACATGTCGGCCATTCGGTTTTGAATGATCTTGGCTGTTTGGGTTGATCCCGTAAATGCAACGCCAGAAATTTTGGGATGCGCGCAGACCGCGTTGCCAACCTCGGCCCCTGTTCCCAAGACCAGCTGAAGCGATGTTTTGTGGACACCTGCACGGTGCAGCCGCGTAATGGCCCAAGCCGCAATTGCAGATGTGGTTTCCGCGGGTTTTGCAAGCACGCTATTTCCCGCGGCAAGTGCTGCTGCGATTTGGCCCGTAAAAATGGCCAATGGGAAATTCCATGGACTGATACAGGTGAAAATGCCACGTGGGCTTCCCTGCTGTTGTGCAATTTGCGCTGCATAATAGCGTAGGAAATCCACCGCCTCACGCAGTTCGCCGACCGCATCCGCAAGTGTTTTGCCGGCCTCATGCATGAGAAGGGTAAGCGCCTCTCCGTCGTCTGCTTCATAAAGGTCTGCCGCTTTCAGCAAAACGCGTTGCCGCTCTGCCGCTTCTGCGTGCCAAGGTGCACTATTTTCAATTGCCAGCTGCGCAGTATGTGCATCGCAAAATTGTGCTGTTCCCAAATGATCACCGTTGGCGGGGTTCATAATAGGATGCGGTGAAAGGCGGTTTGGTTCGCCAACCAGTATGGGTTCAACATTCAAAGGCGCTTTGATGACAAGGCGGTTTTGAAGCGCCGATAGCGTCTCGGCATTGTTCAAATCGTACCCTTTTGAATTTACACGCCCTGCGCCATAGATATCTGTTCCACTTGTGATCTTTTGCGCCGTCCCAATGGCAAGTTGTTTGAACGGGCAGGCGGCGATTTTCGCGCTGGGGATGTTGGGGTCCGCGATTTGGTTCACAAAGGATGAATTCGCGCCATTTTCCAATAATCGCCGCACCAGATAGGCCAACAGATCTTTGTGTGGACCGACAGGGGCATAGATACGACAGTTTGTTTTAAACTTTTTTGCAACGATATCATGCACGGCTTCGCCCATCCCGTGAAGCCGTTGGAATTCAAAACGGCAGTTTGGGGTTTGCTGCGCCATGTGCAAAATTGCAGAAATTGAATGGGCATTATGCGTTGCAAATTGCGGATAAATGAAATCATTTATTTGCAATAATTTGCGCGCATTCGCGATATAGCTTACGTCACTTGCTTCTTTTCTGGTGAAGACTGGAAATGATGTCAGGCCCTGCACTTGAGAATGCTTAATCTCACTATCCCAATAGGCCCCTTTGACCAATCTGACCATGATCTTGCGATTGTGTTGCTTTGCCAACGCGTAAAGTGCATCAATCGTTTGGAGCGCGCGTTTGCTGTAGGCTTGGACAACTACGCCAAATCCATCCCAGTTGGTCAAATCGGAATGTGCCAGCGTTGCCGATATGATGTCCATCGATATACCCAAGCGGTCGGCTTCTTCGGCATCGACATTCAGGCCGATGCCTGCCTGCGCTGCTTTTTGCGCCAGATTTTGTAAAACTGGGACGATATCCTTTAAAACGCGATCGGCTTGTGCCAATTCGTATCTGGGGTGCAGTGCGGACAGTTTAACGGAAATGCCAGGATTTAGTGTGACATCATCGCCCGATGTGTTTTGCGCAATTGCGTCGATGGCGTTTGAGTATTCCTTAATATAGCGCTCTGCGTCGTCTTGTGTGATCGCGGCCTCACCCAGCATATCGTAGGAATATGTATAGCCTTGGCTTTCTAACTTTTTTGCGCGTTTTTGTGCGCTTTCTATTGTTTCACCAAGGACAAATTGATCTCCCATTTGGCGGATCGCCTGCGTCACCGCGGCCCGAATAACGGGTTCGCCCACACGTTGGATTAATGTGCGCAGGGTCTTTGCGACCTGTGCATTTTTTCCACCAAGCACTTTGCTACTGAACAATAACCCCAAACTGCTTGCGTTCACCAAGGTCGATGGCGATTGCCCCAAATGCTCGGCCCACTCAGCAGGTGTGATTTTATCGTCGATCAACGCATCAACTGTGATTTTATCGGGAACGCGCAGCAGGGCTTCTGCCAAACACATCAGTGCCACGCCTTCGTCAGTGGATAATCCATATTCCGCCAGGAACACTTCCATCAATCCAGGTTTTGATTGTGTACGAATTGCGTCGATTAGGTGCGTTGCCTGATCGACAATCGTATCGCGATCTGCATCGGACAGATCAGCAGTGGCGATCAAATCAGACAAGATTTTTTCTTCGCTTTGTAGTTTATTTTTGTCCCAGGTGTTTGATACGTGAATCATGGTCTGTCCTCCTATCTGTAAAATATAAGAATTTTCCTAGGCAATTTACCTAATTATGAAATAATATATAAACATGCGACCAAATTTTAGGTGATTTATAGTCGATAAGAATGTATTAGTGGGGAATTATGGATGAATACGACCGCAAAATACTTTCTGTACTCTCGATCGAGGGGCGCATTTCCATGACCGCCCTTGGAGAGCGCGTGGGACTATCCAAAACACCCGTCACAGCGCGGGTAAAACGGTTAGAGGAAGAAGGTGTCATTACGGGGTACCGCGCGACGCTGTCGGCGTCTAAACTGGGTGTCGAACATATCGCATTTCTTGAGGTCAAATTATCCGACACAAGAGAGAAGGCGTTAGATGCCTTTAACCAAGCGGTCCGTGCCATCCCCGAAGTCGAAGCGTGCCATATGATTGCAGGGGGTTTTGATTATTTGATCAAGGTGCGTACATCTGACATCTTCGCCTATCGACAGGTTCTGGGGGAACAACTTTCAAGACTGCCAAATGTCGCTTCAACCTCCACTTACATTTCTATGCAAAGTGTAGTCGATACAGCACCAATTGATCTCTAAATTTTAAAACATGTTGGCGGGTCGCGATTGCTTTTGCAGCCATCTAAAAGTGCAAAAACACACCTGTAGATATGCCGTTACTCGTGGGACATTTCCTTTAACCTCCCAGATTTGGGACTAAGGAGATGTTCATGAATAAGGATCAACGCGAGATTCAGCGCAAATTGCGAATACTGCGATACGCTGAAGAGCTAGGGCACGTTGCCAAAACTTGCCGGTATTTCGGCATAGGTCGGTCCAGCTTCTACCGATGGCGACAAGCTTACGCTGAGCGCGGTTAAGCTGGTCTGGTCAATGCGCCGCCAATTCCCAAATGGCACGCCAATAGAACGCCCCCTGAGCGCGAGGAAAAGGTGTTATATCTTCGTCGCAAATACCACCTCGGCCCCATGCGGATCGTTTGGTATCTTGAGCGTTATCACGACATTCGAATATCTGACTCAACTGTTTCACGTATTTTACGCCGCCATGGTCTCAACCGACTTCCGCGTGGCACTCGCACGCGTAAGGTGCACACAAAGCGCTATCAGAAACAGGTTCCGGGGCACCACGTCCAGATGGACGTCAAGTTCCTGACTTTCAAAGGTAAACAAGGAGAAAAGGTACGCCGTTTCCAATACACCGCAATAGATGATGCGACACGAGTGCGGGCTCTGAAAGTCTATGAAAAGCACACGCAGGCCAATGCCATAGACTTCGTGAACCACATTATCGAGAAGTTCCCATTTCGGATCCGCGAGATCAGGACGGATAACGGACATGAATTCCAAGCGAAGTTTCACTGGCATGTCGAGGATCTGGGAATACGTCACGCCTACATTCGACGGGCAACGCCCCAGTTAAACGGGAAAGTCGAGCGTTCACACCGATCAGACAAGCAGGAATTCTACCAGCTTCTCAGCTATAAAGACGACGTCGATCTCGAAGCAAGATTAGGTGAATGGGAAAGGTTTTACAACTTCCACAGACCACACGGCGCACACAACGGAAAAACCCCTTACGAAGCTCTCAGAGAAAAGTTATAGTACCAAACGGACATGTCCCAACGGTAACCGCACCTTACAAGTGATGGTCTGATAAGGTTTCAAGATAAAGGTTATCTTATTGTCCATGTTTCACTTTGCCAAGTTGGCATCTAGCCGGTATAAGTCATAGGTTGCTAGGTATCCTGGCTGCCCGAAAAGGAAAGCCAGAATGTCGTTTAGCGATTTGGCGAAGAAAGAGGCCACCAACTAAAAGGCTATTCCTGAGGAGGCTTGCGAGTCTGATATCGTACATTTCATTTTCCTTAGTTGCATTACGACCTGGTTCCGACTTGCCCCTCATCTCGCACAAACTTTGGTATTCTGTATTGATCGAAAGCAGTCTTGAATCCAATTTTACTAGGATTACCAGCCGGTTAAGGAGGAGCCGATGATGAAAATCAAAGACAGTCCAATTACTCAAAAGCTCGCTGCATTCGTTGCGCTGTCGGCGCCTGAACTGGCCGTTCTTGACCGTTTACACCAGCGGAGGAGATCTTTCTCTACAGGCCGCGATCTGGTTCATCAAGGCCAATCCAAACAGGCGGCTTACATCCTGTCATCGGGTTGGGTTGCTTCTTACAAGGTTCAGGCTGACGGTTCGCGGCAGATTGTTAATTTTCAGATACCAGGAGATTTTTTGGGTCTGCGCAGTGTTCTTTTGCATACATCTGATCATGGCATTGAGCCAATCGTGGATATCAAAGCCGTGGAGGTTCTTGGTAGAGATCTTCTGCAAGTGTTCGCTGAGACGCCAAGACTGGCTACAGCGCTTCTTTGGGCCGTGTCACGTGACGAAGCGATGGTTGTTGAGCATTTGGTTGGGCTGGGGCGGCGCGATGCAGATGCGCGCTTGGCGCATTTCCTGCTAGAACTTGGCATGAGACTGTCACTCGTCGGTATGGGAAATCGGCAAGGTTATGACTGTCCGCTCACGCAGTATCATCTGGCGGATGCATTGGGGCTCAGCGCCATTCACGTTAACCGCGTCCTTCGCAAACTTCGCGAACGTGGGCTCGTCACGTTTCAGGGCGGGTGTGTCAAGTTCGATGACTACGACGGATTGGTCGCGTTGGCGGATTTCGATCCGGCGTATCTCGATCAGGCGCGGCCTCTTTTGCCATGAAATGAACGCCCTAAGTTTGGGCGGCCCTGTCGAATTTTCATAGGTATACCGACAAAACATCAGTGCGCTGCTTTCTCAAGCTCGTTGTGGGCTTCTTAATCGCTTTCGGCTTCATGGGCCTTTTTAGAACACTGATAGTGCTTCAGCGCTGCGGCTGTATTGGGGCCGTTGGGTGCCTTATCCCAGACAGCCTTGACGTAGGCAATGTGTTTCACGATCTGGTTTTCTTTAATCATTGGGTTGTCGTTTCCTGGACAAAACGAGAATAAGAGGTGCACGAGTCATACAGTGCCATGGAGGAAATGTATATGTCCAGCGCCTTGGAGCTACTCGGAAAAAACGATGACATGTGGTTGATTGGTTTACTAACCGGTTGTTCTGTGTTCTGGCTCTGAAGTGAGTAAGTTCTTCCGTATCAAAAAGACAAACCTAGTTAAAACAACGACCCAAATATAGGGCCTCGTTTACGAGGCGATCGATATTTTTTGAAAGTTTTTGGGACCTGCCTCGCGTGGTTCGAAACGTGAAGCGATGCGCATTTTAGCAGTAGTAAAATTAACTTCGCCACTCTTCCCTCGCTTTCCTTTACAGAAAATAACTGTGCCGGGGCTAACCTCGATCAGTATTGCGCCCTAAAGGTTAAGTTAGTGAGTATTCAAATGCTTCCACTTGGCGAAAAGTTCAGCATTTTTTTCAATGGAGAGACGGCATCTTAACGCGTTCAACCAAATCAAAGGTGACGTTTTCTAACAACGTAATGATTGGTGACCGCCATTGGATGCTTCCAGCAGGAATTTATGAGCACGTTGTTCAGGAGGAGCCAATAATAGGCCTCAGCCTCACGGTGTACCGGCGCACCGCGATATAAATGATGGTCCAGGGACGCAGTAATACTGTCTAAACAACGATGCAAATGACCACAAAAGAATAATTCGAATATGCCATCGAATGTGATCGAACCCTCTTAGTAACCACCAATGATAGCGACGCGGCGCTTTCCCCGAAAAAGGACATGATATGACAATACCTGTATGGCTAAAACACAGCATTTATGGAACACTAATTGGCGCGGCGCTTGTCGGCATCGTTGGATTTTCCTGGGGAGGCTGGATGACGGAACGCGGCGCGGAGGAAATGGCCAACAAGATGGCGCAAGAAGAAGTAATTGTGGCCCTTGTACCTGTCTGCCTCGAAATGTACCGCACTGACAATGAGCGTATTGCAAAGCTTGCTACTGTCCGTGCAGCATCCACATTCAGCCGGCGCGAGGCTGTTATGGAGGCCGGCTGGGCGACGATGCCCGGATCAGATGGCCCGAATCGCGATCTAGCGCAGGCATGCGTCGAAGGTCTTGACCTTGATGAGTAATAATGACCTAAAACTGTCGCCCGCTTCATCCAAGGACTCCTTAGGCGTGCTCGCAATGCTGCTTTTTAAGGTATTCCTAGCGCTTGGCTTAGTCGCGTTCATCACGATCGGATCGTCGTCTTTCGCCCAATCCCAGTCTACCCCGATGCCCGCGAATGCGCAGTATAAAAGCTATGGCGATGGATGGGAGTGTGATCGTGGGTTTCGACGTGACGGCGATGCCTGCCTTGCCGTCATCATTCCGGAGAACGCCTTTGCCACCAACCGGACTTACGGCAGCGGCTGGGAGTGTCTGCACGGATTTCAGGAGGTAGGTGACGCGACTTGTCTAGAGGTTGTTGTGCCTAAAGGCGGATATCTCGACACTTCGGGACAAAGATGGAACTGCCTCCGTGGCTACATGAAGGTCGATGATGTTTGCCTCGAAGTTGTTGTGCCGGATAATGCGTATTTGTCGACTGACTCATATGGCGCCGCTTGGCTTTGTAACCGTGGCTACCAGGTTGAACGCGACACATGCGTCGCAATCACGGTCCCAGAGAACGCTTTTTTGAATGCATCATCCTTTGGCAAACCCTGGACATGTGAGCGAGGCTATTTCGAACGTGATGATAACTGTGAGGCTGTCGTAGTCCCGGAGAATGCCTATTTCGACGATGCGAGCTATGGCACGGGCTGGAAGTGTAATCGTGGCTTTGCAGAGTCCAACGACGGTTGTACCGAGATCGACCTCCCAGACAATGCACACCTAAACAGATCGGGAAACTGGTGGGAATGCCACAGTAATTTCCGGCGCTTTAAAGGGCGTTGCGTCCTGAACGATTAGCGCGCGCAATTAACATTGAAACGCGGCTCATCCGCCCAAATGTTTCATGTGATTGGAGCCGGATAAACCTGCTTGGCAAAGGAATAATAATGGAACCCAACAATGCAGAAAACACGATGACAAGGCTGTCAACCATGGGTTCGCAAGCTCCGCTTGACTTATCCGCATCCCGCCGGTCTCTTGCCATGAAACCTGTCACTAAAGAAGTGCCGTCAGCAGTTATCTATTGCGAGGGAAGCTTCGGGCAGATCGACGGTAAGACTGCAAATGGGCTTGTCCGTCATAGTCAAGCCTACCGCATTCTTTCGGTAATAGACACCAGACTTAAGGGGCAAGACAGCGGGCAAGTGTTGGACAACGTGAGTAACGCAATCCCGATTGTTGAAGATCTCGAGGCCGCGGTGACTCGTCAGGCGGATATCCCCAATACTTTGATCTACGGGATAGCACCTTCTACTGGAAAAATGTCTGCAACGGATCGAGAAGTCGTGCTGGATGCAATTTCACTCGGCATGAACATCGTCAGTGGACTGCATGAGTACCTCGGCGATGATCCTGAGATTTCCAGTGCAGCTGAGGCGGCCAACGTAAAGATCCGAGATATCCGCAAACCCCAACCAATCTCGGACATGCGTCTGTTTGATGGAAGTGTATCTGAGGTGAAGGCAATTCGCATCGCTGTATTGGGAACAGATTGCGCAATTGGAAAGCGGACGACAGCGAATATTCTGGCTAGGGAACTGAACGCACGCGGTATCAAGACTATCCTCGTCAGCACTGGTCAAACAGGGCTTATGCAAGGTGCAAAATACGGTATCGCCATGGACGCGGTACCACCCCAATTTTGCTGCGGGGAGCTTGAACGCGTAATCGTCGCAGCGTCTCACAGCGATGATCCGGATGTCATCTTGATCGAAGGACAAGGTGCGCTCAGCCATCCTGCCTTTTGCACCTCGGCGTTCATTTTGCGCGGCAGCCAGCCGAACGCCGTAATTCTTCAACACGCGCCTAAGCGTGCCCACCGCTGCGACTTTCCTTCCATGCCGATGCCCTTACTGAAAAGCGAAATCACGCTGATCAAAGCTTTTGCAGACACCCGTGTGATTGGTATTACGCTCAATCATGAAGCGATGACGAGCATCGATGTCATTCGTACGATTGGCAGTCTTTCACGCGATCTCGGCATTCCGGTGACGGACGCGCTGACCCAACCAGAAGTGCACCTGACCGACATGGTCCTAGCGGCCTTTCCACAGTTACGGCCCATACCGATTTCAGCTGCTGAATGACTTCGCCGCGAGTAGAAATCGATCTTACCAAGATACGGGCAAACGCGCGATTTCTCGTTCGTCGTCTTTGCGCAGGGGGACTCTCGGTCACGGGTGTGACTAAGGCAGTGTGCGGGAATCCTGACATCGCAGAGGCAATGTTGGACGGGGGCGTTGTGGGGCTTGCAGACGCACGCATCAACAACATCGCACGGATGAGAAAAGCGGGGATCACGTGCCCAATTTCAATGATTCGCGCGCCATTGGTGGACGAGATGGCAGACGTCATCTGGTATTGTGATACGAGTTACAATACGGAGATGGACACGATCCTGCAACTTGGCGAAGCAGCCAAGCAACAGAATACCTTGCACGATGTCATCTTGATGGTCGAAATGGGAGATATGCGCGAAGGTATTTTGCCAGGTAATCTTATCAACTTCGCCACTCGGGTAATCGCGACACCCGGTGTTGCTCTTAAAGGAATCGCTGCAAACTTTGCCTGCATGAGCAACTTGGCACCGATGGGCGGTGACATGGTTAGGCTCTCGCAACTTGCCGTGCAAGTCGAAGGAGGCTGCGGAGATTTTGTCGAGCTGGTGTCTGGCGGTGGATCGGCCAATTTGCCATGGGCGCTTGGCGAAAACTCATTTGGGCGGGTTAATAACCTTCGCCTAGGCGAGGCGATTCTGTTGGGCACCGACCCCGTGACAGGGCATCCGATCTCTGGCCTGCATACCGATGCCTTTGCCCTTTTTGCGGAGGTGATCGAAACAAAGCTCAAATCAAGCGCAATACCAACTGCGTTAATTGCTCCGAAGCATGGGATACTTAAATTGGTTCAGAATGACGACCTAAGGATCCGAACGATCCTTGCTGTCGGAGAGCAGGACACCGACACAAGCGGCCTTACGTTTCCCAAGGAAATTTTATTCATCGGCGCGACCAGCGACCACGCTGTTGTCGACACCACCAAATCCACTGTTTCTGTCGGATCCGAGATGAAAATGGGCATGAACTACAGCGCCCTCAAGCAGGCAATGAGCGCACCCGATGTTGTTAAGATTGTTCATGGCAAACAAGAGATGAATGGAAGTGCCAAAGACTGCGAGACCCAACCCTACCTGACGCTGGTATGACTTTCATATGTTCTCCTGTAAGAATGACGACAGTCATCGCGTGCATTATTGCCCAACACCGCGCTATAGGAATAGGGCCGACCGCTACACATATACAGATGAGTTGCATTCGACAATTCGAGCCAACAATATTAAATTAAAACGATCTTGAGCGGGAAGGGTCGCCAAGGTATTCGACCTAGACCCCGTAGGATTTCAAAACACTCACTTTTTTGCGTGTTGGGACGCTATGGTCCAACACTGTGTCCGCAACCTAGTGAAAGAACACAGTTCTTCGTGAGAAATTTTTTTGTCCGTTTGGTATTTCATTCCGCGGCGACGTTCTTGCCGTACTCGCCTTTAGCCATTTCTTCTGCCTCGATGCTTTCGAACAAAGCTTTGAAATTTCCTTCCCCGAAGCCGTCGTCACCTTTTCGTTGAATGAACTCGAAGAAGATGGGGCCAATAACAGTTTTGGAGAAGATTTGTAGAAGAATCTTGGTCTCACCACCATCCAAAACGCCTTCACCATCGATCAGTATCCCATGCTTTTTCATGCGCTCGATCGGTTCCTCGTGACCTGAAACGCGCTCAAGTGATAAATCGTAATAAGCGTTGGGTGGACCAGGCATGTAAGAAATACCTTTTTCGGCGATCGCATCAACTGCTGAATAGATATCTTGTGCACCTACTGCGATATGCTGAATGCCCTCTCCATTATATTTTTTGAGATAATTTACAATTTGGCCTGTTTCTCCACGATCTTCATTAATTGGAATACGGATACGCCCGCATGGTGATGTTAATGCTCGACTGTAAAGCCCTGTGAACTTTCCTTGAATGTCAAAGAACCGAATTTCCTTGAAGTTGAAGAAGTCTCCATAAAAACGAAACCACTTATCCATGTTACCTTTGAAAACATTATGAGTAAGATGGTCTAGATAATAAAAACCCACACCTTCTGGATGTGCATTGGTAATCCAGTTAAATTCGTCATTATAAACACTTTGATCAAAATACTTATCGAAAAAATAAATCAGTGATCCGCCAATTCCAATGATTGCAGGTGCTTCCATAGACTTTCCATCACCAAGATACGGTTTGGCACCATTCTTGACCGCGTGACCGAAGGCATGTTGAGCATCTACTACACGCCAGCCCATGGATGGAGCACAGGGTCCGTGTTCTTCAATGAAGTTTGCAGCGTGCGATCCTGGTTCTGCGTTAATCAAGTAAGAAACATCACCCTGCTGCCATAATTCTATCTTCTTAGATTTGTGATTAGCAACATGTGTGAAGCCCATTTTGGAGAAGCTATCCCGTAATGCTGCAGGCTCTGGATGCGCAAATTCTACAAATTCAAAACCATCCGTGCCTGCGGGATTCTCATTGGAAATTGTTGCGCGCGGTGCGTTATGCGGAAAAGGACCCATTGTTTACTCCAATTATTTTTTGCAAGATTATCGGTATTAATGTGCAAAATGTGTGTATTATTTCTCTTAATGGGTAAACATATACACGAACTGTGAATGTGAGTTATTGAAGATGCAAGTTTCTCTCGATGAATATGACCGCAAGATTTTAGCTGCGTTGGTGCAAAATGGAGCGCTGACCAACGCCCAACTAAGTGAAATTGTGAGTTTATCACCTTCACAATGCTCTCGTCGGCGAATTAACTTGGAAGCAAAGGGAATTATTCAAGGATACCATGCGCGCTTAGACGCAGAAGCGATTGGTATCGCACTTAGAGCGATTGTACGGGTTAACTTGCAGTCACACGCCGAAGAAGACGCAAAAGATTTTTTAAGGTTAATAGGGCAACATCAAGAGGTGGCTGAGGCTTTTTCAGTTTCTGGAGATGCAGACTATGTTTTGATTTTGCAGTGTGAAAATCTTCGCACTTTTGCTGACTTCATTCATACAAAATTGTTGCCGCAAAAAGTCATAAGTCAGGTGAGATCTGAAATAGTGTTAAACGAAATAAAGAGATCGCTTTGAAGAAGATCGACAGAACACCTAGCACTGGATAATTATGGCACAACAAACGGCACTATCTTTCGTAAATCTGGACGGATTAGACAAGTTGATTGCAGTCGCATCGAAAGAAGATTTTGGTCATTTTATGCACCACTTTCCAAAACAATATCAATGACTTAATTTTTGCACACTAACGCTATGCGTGTGCGATTCCAAAACACATCAAACACATTCTTTTTAGTGGTTCAAATGATTTGTGATATTTCTGATGACCACTTATTTATCGTTTGAGCGTCAGATTAAAAGAAACAGGATCGTTATGCACAAGTTCGACTGTACCTTCGTGCAAGCTCATGATTTCGTCAACAATCGCAAGACCAAGACCCGCTCCTTGGCTTTCTTGGCCTTGAGCAAAACGATCAAAGATCTTTGTTCCGGTGATACTTCTAATAGGCTGACCATCGTTGGAAATCTGTATCGTTACGTTTGATGATGAAGCGTCGACTTTAAAGCTAATATTTTTTAGATCATCGCCTCCATGCGCCAAAGCATTTTCAAAAATATTGGTTAATGCTTCTTGCATCAAAATCGGATCGTAATCGACTGTGACGGCACTTACATTACTACTGAATTCAAACACAACATCACGGCTCAGGCTCTTAAGCGCCATTACAGCTGCGCTATCTTTCAAAAAAGAAATTATTTCCCCTCTTTCTGGTTTAAAGGCGAAACCATCGAGGCGTTCGATTGAGAGCATCTGCTCGGTAATACGAACAGTGCGTCTTGTTTCTTCAAGTAGGCTCTGGGCACGCTCTTTGCTTTCTTCAAAACTCGGTGCATTTAGGGTCGCAGAAGCCAGTGAATGCACGGCGGCAATTGGATTGCGCAATTGATGGGCGGCGTTTGATATCAGTCGATCTTTGGCCTCGTTAGCCTCACTGAGGCGCGCAAATAGTGAATTCAGCCGAGACACTATCCCGTATGCTTCATCTGGGACAGGACGTGCAATGGGACTTAAGTCTGCATGTGATCTTTTGATGATGGCGTCTTCCAAATCTCGTAGTGGCCGAAGGCCAAATTTAATCCCAAAAAACACCAATCCGGAAACAGCCGTCATCAATAATGCTGTGATTAGGGCTGTTTGTCTCGCCATGCGTAGTGCGAAATCTCTTCGGGGCTCAGTAGATTGCCACACGGTCACAACTGATGTCCCTACCAAACCGTCAAAATTTACATGTTCTGCCAACCGCGCTGCGCGGATTGGGCGCCCGAGATGTTTTGCATCGAATAGAACAGGAGCATTCAAAGTGTCTTTCGCATCCTTTGGGGATACGGGTGGCGAAGAATATCCAGTCACAAAACTGCCATCCGGGCCATATACATGGTAAAAGATATCGCCCTCTGTCGCGCCGCGAAATAGGTTTGACGTTGTCTCAGATAATGTGTCACCACCTGAATTGGCGACATCGCGCGAAACAGCAAGACAGAGCATCACCAGGTTACGGTCAAAGATGTCACGCGCAGTATTACGCGCTACTTCAAACCGCCAATAGACAGCCACCGTTGAAATCAGCATCAGTGGCACAACGATCAAGATTAAAAGTCGCAATCTAAGTGAGCGTGTCGGCAGCATCACTTGAGCGCTTCCATTATATAGCCGAGGCCTCGCGCGGCCTTGACTTGCACACCATGACCTATGAGTTTTTTACGCAGGCGTGAGACGTAGATTTCTACAACATTTTCGTCAATATCTGCGCCTACGCCGTATATGTGATTTGCCAGCTGTGCTTTGCTCACGATCGTATTTTGGCGATCAAACAAGCACTCAAATGCCGCCAATTCCCGCCGCGGCAATGCAATGAAATCCCCACCCTCTGTCTTTAGCTGTCGTGTACTGCGGTTGAACGAGAGCGCACCTATTGCGTGCGCAGGGCTAGTTTGCAAACTTGGCTTGCGTCGGATTAGTGCGCGAAGCCGTGCATCAAGCTCTTCCATGTCAAAGGGTTTGACAAGGTAATCATCCGCGCCCGCATCAAATCCACCAAGGCGATCCTTGAGATCTGCGCGCGCCGTGAGTAGAATAACTGGCGTTTGGTTCTTGGCATTTCGCAGCGCTTTGAGAATGCTTACACCATCGCGCGAAGGCAAGTTGATATCCAAGATTATAATGTCTGTGTCTTCTTGGAGCAAAAAATTCAATCCATCTTCGCCATCATAGATAGTATTCACTGCGTGACCTCTGTCGCGCAAAAAATATGCTATCCCTTCGGCGAGCCCGACGTTATCTTCGACAAGAGTAATTTGCATTTTTTCGCACCACCTGCAAGTTTCGTGAAAGTTTCGTCGATCAGGTTGAAAGAATCAAGAACGGGCTGTGGTTGCGTCAAAGACTGAACTTTGAGCAAGCTGCACCCAATGGGAGAAACGAAATGTCACTATATAAATTCACACGCCGTTCGGTAATCGCCGTCGCCGCTGCCGCAGCGATTGCTGCGCCTGCGCAGGCCGATGTCGATATGTCAGGCAAGACTATCGAATGGACCATTCCATTTTCTGAAACAGGCGGCTCGGCCAAATGGGCGAACTTCTTTGCGCCGCTTTTGTCAGAGGCCCTGCCAGGCAACCCAACGGTTGTTGTCAAATTCATGCCAGGCGCTGGTTCGACCAAAGGCGCAAACTGGTTCCAAGAGCAATCAAACGGCGATGGAACTGTTATGTTTGGTTCGTCAGGATCAACCCAATTCCCATACCTATTGGATGATCCGCGCGTGCGATATGAGTACAATGATTGGGAGCCTGTGATGGCCTCAGGTACAGGGGGCGTTGCTTATTTGAACGCTGAGGCAGGTGCAAAGTTTGATGGCACAGCCAATAACCTCAAAGACACGACATTCATCTATGGCAATCAAGGCGCCACGCGTTTGGATATTATTCCCGCGCTTGCATGGAAAATGCTTGGTATGAATGTCGAGCATGTTCTTGGGATCAAAGGCCGCGGTGATGGTCGCAAGATGTTTGAAAGTGGCGAGGCGACCATCGACTACCAAACCTCATCAGGTTACCTTAAAGGCTCTATGGCGCTCGTAGAGGCGGGCCAAGCAGTACCTATGATGACATGGGGATCACTGAGCGCAAATGGTGAGATAGTGCGCGATCCAACTTTCCCCAATATGCCAACGTTCAAAGAGGTCTGTGAAGCCACAGATGGTTGTGAAACAGCAGGTCCTGCATGGGATGCGTGGAAAGCCTTCTTTATTGCAGGCTTCCCATCACAGAAAATTGCATTCTTGCCCAAAGGCACAGATCCAGAAATCGTTGAGACATTCTCAAATGCATTTGCGAAAATCGCGGCACGCCCTGATTTCAAAGAAATCTCTGCTGCACGTTTGGGTGATTATCCAATGTACACAGGTGCTGCTGCCAAAAGTGCCTTGGGCAACGCAATTAGCGTGAACGAAGAGGCCAAGACCTTTGTCAAAGCATGGCTCAAGGACGATTTCGGTGTTGAACTGAAATAAGTCACTGATTTTCGAACGCCCCCTTTTCCAACAAGCGGGGCGTTTTTGTAATCAGTGAAAGAAAGTTTCGTGGAATTTTTTGTAGATGCTTTACCCGCATTGTCGTCCGCTTGGGGGCAAATCTTGCAACCGATTGTGCTGGGGTATTTGGTGTTAGGTGTGGCGATGGGCCTCGCTATCGGAGTTTTCCCAGGACTTGGTGGCATTGCGGGTCTCTCGCTTTTGCTCCCGTTTATGTTCGGAATGGATCCTGTATTGGGATTGGCGTTGATGATTGGAATGATTGCAGTCATTCCGACCTCTGATACTTTTGCGTCTGTGCTGATGGGGATACCCGGATCCTCGGCATCACAAGCTACAGTTTTGGACGGATTTCCCATGGCCAAAAATGGCAAAGCGGCGCGCGCTCTTTCGGCAGCTTTTGCTTCGTCGCTCTTTGGCGGGCTTATGGGGGCGGCGTTCTTGACTGTGTTTATCCTGGTGGCGCGCCCCATAGTTCTCATGTTCAAAAGCCCTGAGCTTTTGATGGTATCTATTTTTGGCCTGTCGATGGTGGGCATCCTTGCAGGGCGCATTGCGATCAAAGGTGTGGTTGCTGCAGGGCTGGGACTATTGGTTGGCTCGATTGGCGAGGGGCCATTTGCTGGCGAGCTTCGCATGTCGAGTTACGATTATCCCTATCTAACCGATGGACTCAAACTGGTAATTGTGGGGCTGGGTATTTTTGCGATCCCCGAAGTTATTGCATTGTTGCGCCAAGACAAAGCCATTTCTGATCGTCAGGCTCTGGGCGGCGGTTGGGCCGATGGCATCCGCGACTGGTGGTCAAATAAATGGCTGTCGATGCGGTGTTCCCTAATCGGAGTTATTGTTGGTGTGATCCCAGGTCTTGGTGGGTCGGTGGTGGATTGGATAGCTTATGGGCATACGATTCAAACTGCCAAGGACAAATCTCAATTTGGCAGCGGCGATGTACGCGGTGTGATTGGACCCGAAAGCTCGAACAACGCAAAAGAGGGCGGCGGACTTGTTCCGACTTTGCTTTTTGGTATTCCAGGCTCTGGCTCCATGGCGATTTTCATCGGAGCGCTGGCGCTTTTGGGCAATGGTATTGATGTCGGGCCGATGCTTCTTGAGCAGAACCTTGATTTCACTTATTCGATTGTCTGGCTCTTGGCGCTTGCCAATGTCGTGGGAACGGTGCTTTGCATTGCACTATCGGGAACGATTTCAAGGCTGACCAATATTCGATTTGCGTTGCTTGCTCCCTTTATCTTTATGGTCATTGCCTTCGCCGCGTTTCAAAGCGGTCAGAACTTGATGGATCTGGTGGCGCTACTTGCCATTGGGCTTCTTGGTATCATGATGCGCCGCTTTGATTGGTCGCGTCCTGCGTTTCTAATCGGGTTCGTTTTATCGACTCCTGTCGAAAATTATTCAAACAATGCCAAACAAATCGCAGGTATTCGGTTCAGATCAGGAATGGAAGAGGGGCTTGCGTATATCTTATCGCCTATCGTGCTGGTGCTGTTGACCTTAACTGTGTTGTCTGTGGTCATTGGGTTAAGACAAGCTAAATATATCATGGCAGAAGGCGACATTCCATCGGGAGGCAAACGCGCGCCATTTTTCTTTCTGCTTAGCGTCATTGGGTTTATCACCTATGCGCTCTATAACACCGCATTGATCCCCGATTACGCAGCGACCGATCGCGTGTTCCCTGTCTTTGTTGCTTCTGTTTCCCTGATAGGGGCGATGATATTGCTTGTGCAAATGATGCTAGTATCTGAAAAGCACACGATTTTTGCTGACCGTGAACGCTGCGGAGAGGATAGAAGTGCGGCCTATGGGCTTTGGCCAACATTGGCGTGGTTTGCTGGTCTTCTTTTTATGACCTCGCTTGTGGGCTTTATCCTCGCATTAGTGGTTTTCTTGACTGCCTTTATGCGCTTGCGCGCTGGGCTGAAATGGATGCAAGCGCTGCTACTTTCTGCGGCGGGGCTAGCGTTTATCCTTGCGATGGCGTGGGTGCTTAACCGCGATTTTCCGCCGGGACTTCTTCAATCTTACTTTGATCTACCATGGCCTTTCACATGACACAAACAGCGATCCCTTATGTTTTTATGCGTGGCGGCACGTCGCGCGGACCCTACTTTAACGGCGAAGACTTACCCAATGACAGCGAGACTTTGGCCAAAGTGCTGTTGTCTGTGGTCGGCTCGGGTCATCCGCTCAATATCGATGGGATCGGCGGCGGCAATGCTGTGACAACCAAAGTCGCAATGCTCTCGCGGTCTAAGGATCCTTGGGCTGATATTGATTATTTCTTTGCCCAAGTCTCTGTTGAAGATCGACTTGTTGACTTCAAGCCAACCTGCGGCAACATTCTCTCGGGCGTGGCATCTGCTGCGATTGAAATAGGCTTGATCCAAGCCCAAGAAGGCAGCACACAGGTCAATATTCGTGCTGTCAACACAGATGCCAAAGTTGTCGCGAGCGTACTCACGGCTGGCGGGGAGGTAATCTATGACGGTGATACTGCAATTGACGGTGTTCCTAGAACTGCAGCGCCTGTTGAGTTGAACTTCATGGAAGTGGCAGGTTCATCCACGGGGGCGTTTTTGCCGACTGGACATGTGATTAATACCTTTGACGGGATCGAGGTTACTTGCATGGATGTTGCCATGCCTATGGTGATTGCACGCGCTGCCGATTTTGGTCTGACGGGCTATGAAACTGTTGCCGAACTTGATGCGAACAAAGACTTTTTTGCGAGGATGGAAGCCATCCGTATCCAAGCGGGAGCAGCCATGGGCATGGGAGATGTCAGTGCATCGGTCACCCCTAAATTTGGCTTATTGGCACCTGCGCAATCGGGTGGAACTGTAGCCACGCGCTATTTCATGCCGTGGAACACACATCCGACGATGGCTGTTACAGGAAGCCAATGCATGGCGTCATGCGTTCTCACTCCAGGAACCGTTGCCGATGGCATGTCCCCTACGATAGAGCGTGGGCCAGTGACGGTCACACTTGAGCATCCGATGGGAACAATGGACGTCATCATCGATTTTGAACGTAAAGACGGTGCATTTATTCACAAATCTGCGGGACTTGTTCGGACATGCCGCAAATTAGCCCAAGGCCATGTCTTTATCCCACGATCAATATGGAAAGGGTCACAATGAAAGTCGCGATCTTAGATGATTGGTTCGATACGCTCAGAACCTTGCCGTGTTATGAACATCTTAAGGGTCTTGATGTTACTGTTTTTACAGATCATTGCGTAGATATCGACACTTTGGCCGATCGGCTCGCGCCATTTGACGCGATCACATTATTTCGTGAGCGGACCGTGATTGGGGATGACTTGCTTGCCCGCCTGCCTAAGCTCAAGCTTATCTCGCATCGTGGGGCCTATCCGCATGTGGATGTGGATGCGTGTACGCGTCGTGGCGTTACCTTGAGCGCGAACCAAAACAAAAGTACTGCACCCAGCTATGCAGCGCCTGAACATACCTTTGCGCTCATCCTCGCTGCGATGCGTCAAATTCCGCAGCAAATGACACATATGCAAGCAGGAAATTGGCAGATGGGTGTGGGCAAGACGCTATACGGTCGGGTGCTTGGGCTTTATGGCTATGGCCGTATAGCCACACGAGTCGCGCAATATGCCGAGGCGTTTGGAATGCAGGTTATCTGGTGGGCCTCGGAGGCAGGGCGCGCGCGTCTATTGGCAGATGGACGCACAGTAGCAGATAATCGTGCTGCGTTTTTTGAAACGGCGGATGTAGTATCTGTGCATGTGCGGCTTGTACCTGAAACGCGAGGCATTATCACCAAAACTGACCTCATGAGCATGCGTGAGGATGCGCTCTTTGTAAACACATCACGTGCCGCTGTGATTGAGGCTGGGGCACTACTAGGTGCTCTTAATGCGGGGCGACCCGCGCAAGCCGCGCTCGATGTTTTTGACCAAGAGCCAATCAAGGTGGCCAATGATCCGATTGCAACACATCCACGCGTGATCTGCACGCCGCACATTGGCTTTGTGACTGAGGATGAGTTGAATTTACAATTCGACGATATATTTGCCCAAGTTGCTGCATTTGCAAAGGGCACTCCCATCCATGTGATCAATCCCGCAGCCGCTTAGGAATAAGCATCGCCAGCACCGGCGCACCAAGGATCACAAAAAAGATCCGCAACAAATGATGTGCTACGACAAAGGTCATATCGGCCCCGACTATCAGCGCCAATACAACAAGCTCGGCCTGACCACCTGGTGCGAGTGCCAAGATTGTCTCGATAACAGGTGAGTGCGAAAAGATCAGCGAAATTTCAATCGCAAATGCTGTGAGTGCAAAAAGAAATAGCGAAAACCCAAGACCTGCAAGGATATCACGACGAATTTCATCCACTGTGATCCCAACATATTTCACTCCGATCCCCATGGCGATAAAATACTGTGCTGCCCAAATCGCTTCGGCAGGGGGGCGCATAGTGACAATATCCAGCATAGACGCGATTCCCGCTAAAATCAGTGGTCCAAGGATGGATGCGCCAAACATGCCAACGCGCTTTGCCGCTTGCCATCCCAACAACCCGCATAAGGCTAAAATGATGATCTGTGATGCCCCCACCTCGTGGGCCATCGCCCCAGGTGCCACCATCAAGTCCACGTTCCAAACACGTGTCAGGATCAAGGGGAGCGTTATCACAATGATCAACACCCGTGTTGCATGTATGAGCGAGACTGCGCGCACATTTGCGCCTGCCTCTTCGCCAAAGAGGATCATATCCTGCAATCCACCTGGCATAGAGGCATAATAGGCGGTCGGAAAATCGTATTTCAGGAGCTTTTTGAAATAAAAAACGCCACAGATCCCGATAGCAATGATCAAGATCGGCACCATGATCAACGTAGGCGCAAGCGATGGCACGCTCAGGAAAAACGCAGGAGTAATAGTCGCTCCAATCGCAACCCCCAAAATGGTACGCATCCCATCGTTGAGCGGTTTCCAAGTCTTAAGCTGTACTCCAAACACCGCCACAGTTAGACTTGCGAAGAGTGGCCCAAACAGCCATGGCAAAGGCAGTCCAAGCCCTAAAAAGAGCATAGCACCCGTAATGCAGACCAGATGCGTTTTGAGAACGTTAATGTTGATCACGGTAAGCCTTGAGACGGTGAGTAAGAGAGGTTTGCATATGTATGCGCATCATCTGCGCGGCCTGTGCAGCATCGCGATTTAGAAGCGCGGTAATGATGTCATTATGTTGGGCGCAAACAATCTGTACCCGCTGCGCCGTGTCCAACGTTGTTTTGCCCAAAAGCATCAACGTATTCGACAAATCATGATAACAGTGATTGAGGAATTGATTGCCTGCCGCATCGACTATGCACAGATGAAATTGACGATTGATCCGCGCGACAGCGTGGTCTGAATTGCCGGCATCTGCCATGTCCTCATTTAAAGAAATCAGAGTTTCTATCTCTGCCTGTGAAGCATGCAGGGCTGCCATTTCAGCGGCTGTTGCCTCTAACACAATGCGCATTTCATAGAGTTCAACAATTTCTTTCTGCCCGAGCTGTCGTACCATAGCGCCAATCCGGGGGGTGTGGCGCACGATACCTTCTGCTTCAAGCCTGCGTATGGCTTCACGAATAGGGGTTCGGCTGACACTAAAACGCTGCGCTAACTCTGTTTCAAGTAAACGGTCACCAGGTAAAATATCTCCGCTTTGAATTGCGTCAAAGAGCTTATCATATGCCGTTTCAGCATTTTTCATCGTAGTTTTTCTCAGGGTCTTGTAAGTTTATACACAGTGTGTATACACGTGGATACAATTTTGACAAGCCCATGCAATAGGATCGGGTCAGGTGTGATGGAGAATTCAGAGTATGACATAGTGGTGATTGGCGGAGGCAACGCCGCGTTGTGTGCGGCGATCACAGCGCGTCGCACAGGCGCCAAGGTTCTGGTTCTTGAGGCTGCGCCAAAACCCTATCGCGGGGGCAATTCACGCCATACGCGGAATTTTCGTTGCATGCATGACGGCCCACTTGGCGTTTTGTCAGATACCTATGATGTCGATGAATATTACGAAGATTTATTAAAGGTGACCAAGGGTCAGACTGATGAGGCGCTGGCCAAAATGACCATCGAAACCTCTGCCGAATGTTATCCGTGGATGGAGGAGCAGGGTATTCGGTTTCAGCCGTCCTTATCGGGCACCCTATCCCTTGGGCGCACCAATGCGTTTTTCCTTGGTGGGGGTAAGGCATTGGTAAACGCGCTGTATCGCACTGCTGAAAATCTGGGTGTCGACATTCGATACGAGGCGCATGTTGATCATCTGGAACGCGATGGAAACCAAATCGCTCAGGTCCGTGCAACGATCGCAGGTATGGAAAAGGTGTTCAAACCCCGTGCCGTCGTCGCCGCATCGGGTGGGTTTCAGGCAGATATTGATTGGTTGGCGCGTGCATGGGGCCCAGCGGCCAAGAATTTTCTGATCCGTGGAACGCCCTATAACCGGGGTGTTGTTCTGAAGGATTTGTTGGATCAAGAGGTTGAAAGCGTTGGTGATCCAACACAGTGCCACGCGGTGGCAATTGATGGGCGGGCCCCCAAGTATGACGGTGGTATCGTCACGCGTTTGGATTGTGTGCCCTTTTCGGTTGTTGTGAATAAAGATGCTGAACGGTTTTACGACGAAGGCGAAGATGTCTGGCCCAAACGGTACGCGATTTGGGGCCGTTTGGTTGCTGCTGAAAAGGACCAAGTCGCCTATGCAATCATTGACTCGCGTTCCATAGATTTATTCATGCCATCGGTGTTCCCTCCCATTCAGGCAGAAACTATCGAAGGCCTGGGGCAGCAACTGGGTCTGAACACAAATGCATTGCGCGCCACAATTGATGGGTTCAATGCGGGGTGCCAAGAGGGGGAATTTAAACCGATCGAACTGGATGGACTGGCTACATCGGGTGTGACACCTGCAAAAACAAACTGGGCGCGCCCAATTGTGGAACCCCCGTTTTACGCATATGAACTGCGCCCGGGTGTGACCTTCACCTATCTAGGGCTAAAGGTTGATGAAACCGCGCAAGTTCAATCAGCAGATGGCGCGATCGAAAACCTGTGGGCCGCGGGTGAAATTATGGCAGGGTCAATCCTTGGGCAGGGGTATCTGGCGGGATTTGGAATGACGATTGGAACCGTCTTTGGTCGGTTGGCAGGAAAAGGAGCGGCAGAATATGTACGATAACCCCATCCAAGAGGCCCGCCGCCAAGTCGAAATTTGCAATGCCTGTCGATATTGCGAAGGATACTGTTCGGTCTTTCCCACAATCACATCAGCGCGTGCTTTCAGCGATGGCGACATCACGCATTTGGCCAATCTGTGTCACAACTGTCGGGGATGTTACTATGCTTGCCAATACACGGATCCCCATGAATTTGACCTAAACCTGCCCAAAGCGCTGGCCGAGGTGCGTCATGACAGCTGGAAACAAAATGCTTGGCCTGTAGGTTTTAGCGCGCTGTTTGATCGCGCTGGCGTGCTGATTGCGGGTCTGTCGGTGTTGGTGGCGACGGTGTTGTTCTACGCCATCGCCAACTTTGACATCGGGGGTGGCGATGGGTTTTACGCCTATATAACCCACTCTGTCCTTGTTGTTATCTTTGCGCCTGTGTTCTTGCTCCCTCTTTTCGCGTTGGGAATTTCATTGCGATCTTATTGGCATACAGCAGGGGGCGGTGCCATTCGCCTATCGGATCTGCGTGCCGCCTTTACATCTGCCGCACAGATGAAAAACCTACAAGGCGGGCATGGTGATGGCTGTAATTTTGAGGCAGAAGATGCCTTTACACCTTGGCGCCGATGGTTTCATCACTTCACACTATACGGGTTCCTTTTGTGCTTTGCGTCCACATTATCGGGCACGGTGCTGCACTATGTCTTTGATCTTCAGGCCCCATATGGTCCCTTTAGCCTGCCAAAGCTGTTGGGCGTCCCAGGTGGCATTGCGCTGTGCATTGGGACATTGGGTTTGGGCTATCTCAAAACCAAGGCGGACCCTAATTTAGGCGCACCGCGGGTTTGGGGGGGCGAAATGGCCTTCTTAGTGTTGTTATTTGGGGTCAGTGCAACGGGCCTTGCCCTATATAGCGCGACAGGATCAGCCCTGGTATCAGTGTTGCTGCCACTTCATTTGGGGCTGGTATTCGTGTTTTTTATCCTGACGCCTTATTCAAAAATGGCGCATGGATTTTATCGTATGGCCTCCCTGATCCAAGAGGCTGCTCTTAGACGTGCCCGGGAGCAGTGATTAGCTACTCGACCATGCCTATTCTGTCTTTCAAAACCAGCCCTGAGATCATCAAACTTGCCGTTATCCTGTATGTGAGGTTTTTGTATGATTAAGCGGTTCTAAATACTGTGTCCCGCCATTGGTTGGAGACACAGTGTTTGATCCAATCCATTTAAAAACTCAAAAACACACCAAGCACACACTTTTTGCTGTGTTTTTATGGTGAGATTCCGTGGT